>JANNHY010000030.1:0-9972 GCA_031404635.1 Ilumatobacteraceae bacterium | reverse complement strand
AATCCAGTTCGTGTGGGAGACACGCTTTCTGTTCGGTTCACGTGTCTTTGAGACCCGCCCATCGGGGAGCAAGCCTGACCGAGGCATCGTGCGGAACAAGGTCGAAGTCCTGAACCAGGACGGTCAGATCGTGCTCAGCAGCGTGCACAACTTGCTCATGGGACGCCGCCCGGTCGATTGACGGAACACGCCGATTGGTGTTCTACGGTCACACGCCCGTTCGAGTCGGCCCGAGACTTCGGCGCGTTCACAAGCGACCGCGCTGGGGTTGACGGCTCTGCGAAAGCAACGGCTTCCACTCGCGTCGTGATCCGTCCGAATTCCGTCCTGATCCAGCGATCCGGGTACGGCGAACCTCGATGGGGATGGCTCGGCGTCCTGGACACGCCCGGTTTCCCCATTGTCGAGGGCTTCGTGACCTGGCGTTGTGGACGGGGGAGTGTTCCCCCGTCCACTCGCCGCAAACCACCTGGTCAGGGGCACAAAAAGTGGAGCTGGGGGGAATCGAACCCACTGCGGCCCTGTCTTTGGGTACGGCTCAGTGGTGCCCCGTACGGCTTGAGCTGGACGTTGGACGCCTGCCGCGCTGGTACGGATGTTGAACCGTGGTGATCGCTTCTACCGAATGCGGTAGAAGTTCGGTAGAAGTCCGAACCCGCCCATACGAAGTCGCCGAGTTCACGCAACGTGACGAGCGATCCCACTGGGCTGGGGGTGCCTAACTGGGCGAGACGCCGGCGGCGTGGATCACGCCCGTGACATCGCCGAAGGCGACCGTCCTCGCCGTCGACCTCGACGAGTTCGGCAGCGGGGTCGGACGTAGCCGCGCGTCGTTCATCTGCGGGGCTGATCCCGCTGGAGAGTAGGTCAGGTCCAGGATTCGTGCGGCAATGTCGGCCCACAGGAGTCGGAACGCAATCGTCAAACCTGACTGGGACCTACTGTCAGTCGAGCTGCGCACCGGTCTGGTCAACGCACCAGTCCCACAACTCATGACGCCGCTGCGCCGTGTCGGAACGCCGAGTGGAAGCAAGTCGATGGATCTTGCGGCGCCTGCGGTCGTGCCAGAAGTCGCCGGTCGTGCGCACTGGTTCACCGTCGTCGGCTGCCAGCCAAACCAGTGTGTCGACACCTTCGGCTGGTGTTCGGAGCAGGGGTTTCATGAGCCGACGGAACTGCGGCAGCGACTCCTGGACCCCGGGCGTGTCGGCCCATCCGGGATGCATGGCATGGAACACCAGCTCAGTACGCTCGATCTGTTGTGCCCACAGCTCGTTGAGGGTCACCTGTGCCCGTTTGACCCTGGCGTATTGATCGCTGCCCCGATAGGCGGCGTCCGTCATCTGCAGTTTCTCCACGGTGAGCGCCGCCGCGTACATTCCGCCCGACGACATTGTCAGCACCCGCCCCGGCGAGGCTGCTCGAAACGAGGGAAGCAACACGCTGGTGAGGAGGAACGGTCCGAGCACCTGGCTGGCTACTGTCGATTCGATCCCGCCCGCGTTGACGGTCCGATTTGCCGTGAGGGCGCCGGCGTTGTGTACGAGCACGTCGATCCGTGGATGTGCCGCGATGAGCTCGTCGGCCATCGCCCGCACCTGGTCGAGCTCGGCCATGTCAGCGCAGGCAACGCTCAGCTCGCTCGAGCCGGTATGTTCCACGATGTCGGCGCGTACACGTGCGGCTTTGGCTACGTTGCGACCGGAGATGATCACGTGCGCACCGAGGCGAGCGAATTGTTCGGCCGCCTGGCGACCGAGCCCCGATGTCGCCCCTGTGACGACAATCGTGCGGCCTGTCAGGTCGTTGTTCGCCAGGTCGCTCCAATGATCAAGTCGCGACCGCAGTTGATAGCCGACCTTGGTGAAGCTCGGAACGACGGGCGCCTCGATCAACGAGTCGAGAATGCCGGCCAAGCTCACGAAGTGACCACCTCACCATCGAGCGCGGCGACGAGCCCCCGTGCGGCGCGATCACCGATGCGCTTGAACATCGGCTTGAGTACGAAGTCGGCACATCGAAGTGGGCCGTTCAGCTTCAATACGGCGTCGTAGGTGACGAGGCAACGCGATGGGGAGTCCACAGAGATCGAGATGGTGTCGATCGATGTGAGCAGACGACTACGGGCCTCGATGCGCACCGCCCGGGGCTCGTCATACTCAACGGTGATGTACCAGAGGCTGAGTTCGCGCCGCCCGGATGCCACCACCACATCGAAGGAGGCATCCGGCCCGCCGCCCGAACCGTCGACCTGGCTGACCCGCTTGACGCCCGGATCCCATTCGGCGAAGTTGCGGAGGTCGGCCATGTACGCGAACGCGGCGTGAGGTGCCCGAGAAGTACTGACGGTGACGGTGTAGTGAGCCATGTCGGCTGAGTCCTTGCATTCGGTTGTCTGGTCGGCAGCCCGAAGCGGGTGCGCCGACACGAGTGGTCGCACTCACCAATACGTCGTGATCGATGCCGGCGGATGCAGCGATCCGAAACGTCGACGTCGGGCTGCATCGGTGGACTCTCTGCTTCCGACCCGAGCGGCGGCCGCGTGCGTACCGACGTGGTCGACGGCTTCCGTCTCGACCGCGGCTTTCAGGTGTTGCTCACCGCCGACGTCGCCGGAGGCCTCGACGATCACCACGTCACGCCCGGCTCGGTGCACTACCTTTGCGGCCGCAAGGCCAGCAAGGCCGGCACCGATGATGACGACATCGGCGCGCTCGGGCAGCACCCGATGAGCCGTCAAGAGGCCGCCAGGCCGCGCACGATGCTGACCCCGCTGTGCGTAGGCACTCCATCGGCTGGCTCGATCGACACGTCGACGATTGGATACCTGGCCGGGTCGACTCCTGACGGGATGGCGTAGTCGCCATCGCCGTGGAACGGGCCCAACGAGATCATGCCTTGGACCTGGCGATCGATGAGCCACACCTCGACGTAGCTCGTTGGTTCGTTGGGCACGCCACTGAGGTCAAGGTGCAGCCGGTACGAGCTACCCCGCCGAATGATCTCCGCGTTGCCTGACGATTCTGCACCGAGTGGACTCAGCCCTTTGTTGGTCAGCGTTGTTGATGCAACGATGTTGCCCTCCCTGCGTGCCGACCGGAGCAACCCGCCTGCAATGGCCAGGCCTGCGACCACGACGGCCGCGGCGCCGAGCCACGCTCGACGATGTGGCCGTCGCAGCGTGACAACGTCGTTGACCGGACGATCCATTGCGGTCGCGATCGCCGTCCACAACTCTGCCGGGGGTTCGTCGCGCTGAAAGTCCTCGTCGGTCACCCGGCTGGCGATCGCTTTCAGCATCTGCATGTCGGTAGCGTCGGGTTCTGGTAGTGAGTCGTCATTCATCGGTGTCTCGGTTCGTACGTCCTGCAAGTGCGCGTTGCAGCGTCGGAAGGCTGCGACGCACGTCGCTCTTCACCGTGCCGAGTGGCAGGTGAGTCTTCTCAGCGATCTGTTCATGGGTCAGGTCGTGGAAGAACGCAAGCTCGACAACCCGCCGGGCGCGCGGCGCCAGCTCGCCGAGAGCTTCTGAGAGCAACATGCGATCGGCGATCATCGTTACTTCGTCGGTTTGATCACCGGCCATCGCCGCACCGTCTTCGCCTGGGTCGATCGACGGTTGGCGACCCTGACGGCGTAAGTGATCGATCGCCTTGTTGCGGGCAATCGCAATCAGCCAGCCGCCGAGCCCGCCGCGATTGGGATCGTATGAGCCCTGCGAACGCCAAGCAGCGACGAACACATCCTGAGCGACTTCGGTGGCGTCGTGATGCCCGACCGTGCGTCGGCAGAACGTGTACACGAGCGAACCGTATCGATCGTAGACACTACGCAGCGCCCCGTCACCTCCGTCGGCAAACGATTGCTCGAGTTCATTGCGTTCATACATGCTGGACGTGCTGTCGGGCACACCTTGACTGTATCGACGATGGACAGTGGCGGACGAGAGCGCTCCGTCACCTTTCACGGTGCCGGCCCCCGGAGGGGCCGGCACTGCGGGGGAACCAATGGTGATCAACTCGGTGGCAGGAGAACTTTGTCAATCACGTGGATGACCCCGTTTGAGGCCTTGATGTCGGCGGTGGTAACCGTCGCATTGTTGATCATCACGGTCGAACCGTTGATCTTCACCTTCACGGTCGGACCGGCGACGGTTGCCACGTCTTGGCCGTCCATTGTCAAAACGTCGGCAGCCATCACCTCGCCGGGAACAACGTGATAGGTGAGGATCGCTTTCAGCTTGGCCGGGTCGGCCAGCAGCTGTTCCTTCGTGATGCCGAGTGTCTTCAGCGCGTCGGCAAACGCAGCATCGGTCGGGGCGAAGACGGTGAACGGCCCGGGCCCGCTCAGTGTGTCGACCAAACCGGCGGCCTTGACGGCCTCGACGAGGACGGTGAAGTCGCCGGCACCGATGGCAACATCGACGATGGTGCTCGGCTGTTCCGCCATCGCAGCCGTCGTCGTTGCAGCGGCCGCTGCTGGTGTGGTGGTCGGCGCGGCGGCAGCCGTGTCTTCCTTGTCGTCGCCGCATGCTGTCAACGCCAATATCGCCACCAGACCGGCGGCGACCAAAGTGGCCGAGGCTCTCGTTGTTCTCATGACATGTACTCCAGATTCGTTGGGGGGTTGAGCCACGCCGAAGCGCGACCGGACGGTTGTGTCGTCATGAAATACGCCGAAAGCGGCAGATCTGGATGCAGCGGAAAGCACAAAGATGTTGAAGTCCACGAGGGGGTGTTGGCGAGCAACCTTGTGGTCGGGTCGCGGGCAGCTTTGCCCTCGTACGTTGCACCCAACGGTGGGGGACTTCGTCGTAGTAGTTCACGAGCTGCGCAGCTCCAACTCCCTCACCGCTACAAGAATTGGAGATACACCATGAAGAAGAGCATTGCCACCCTGGCCGCCATTGGGGCGCTCGGCTTGGGTCTGTCCGTGGCCTCGCCGGTATCGGCTCACGGCGACGACCATGAGACCGAGCACGAGACAGATCATGAGACCACCCCGCCGCCGAGTCAGACGCTGGCGGAAATCCTGCTGTCGGACTCGGCTGGAGATGATGCCAACGGATTCGACAAGAACTCGAAGGACTGGGTCCTGCATTGCGGCGACGGGATTGGTGCCGTGCCGGCTTTGATTCGGGCCGCCGATCTCAATGAGCGGAGCTCGGACCGCGGCGGGCGGCTTGCGAGGCCGCGTACGTCAAGCTGACGTCACCGGGGATCGGCTGGACGTGTCGCAGCTTCTCGCCGATGCGCAGCGTGCTGACCCTCTGATCGCAACAGGTGGTAGCGGGCGAGGGCGTCGGCGCGCTCGTCGCGATGGTCGACGATGGGTTCGGGGTAGCCAGGAGGTGCCCCCTGCGGGCGGCGCCAAGGCTCGTGGATCTCGTTGCCCGGCAACGCCGCGAGCTCGGGAACCCAGCGACGGATGTAGTTGCCGTCGGGATCGAACCGCTGACTCTGGCTCATCGGGTTGAAGATCCGGAAGTACGGCGCCGCGTCTGTCCCGGTCCCTGCGGTCCACTGCCAGCCGTGCTGGTTACTGGCCAGGTCACCGTCGATCAGGTGGTCCATGAAGTGCCGTGCCCCGCGGGTCCAGTCGATGTGCAGGTCTTTGACGAGGAACGACGCGGTGATCATCCGCGCGCGGTTGTGCATCCAGCCTTCTGCGAGCAGCTGGCGCATCCCAGCATCGACGATTGGATACCCGGTACGACCCGTCGACCACAACGCGAATCGGGTGTCGGCGTGCGGACCGCTGTCGTAGTCCATGCCCTCCATGCATGGCCGGACGCAGGCACGGGCCGTTGACGGTATGTGGCAGAGCACGGAGGCGTAGAACTCGCGCCATGCCAGTTGCCGGCGGAAGGCGTCATCGTCCGCCCCGAGATCGGCGAGCAGCGTGCGCGGGTGGATCGCGCCGAACTTGAGGAACGGCGACATGCGCGATGTCCCGTCGAGGGCTGGATGGTCCCGACGGTCGGCATAGGTCGTCAGGCGATCGCCACGGAACTGCGCCCACGCCCGACGTGCGGCCAATTCTCCGGCGTCGGGGAGCGTGGTGGTGATCGGTGGATCGTCAGGAATGGGCTCGCCGCCGATCGTCCGCCATTCGACGGCGTTGGGATCGGAGTGCGCGGCGGCATTCCAGCCGTTGGCCAGCCACGACCGGTAGAACGCGGTGAAGACCTGGTACGCGTCGCCGTTCGGCCTGCGGACCCGGTCGGGGGCGATTGCGTACGGCGATCCGGTCGCCACGAGCGGAACCTCGCCGAGCGCGGCAGCAACCCGCTGGTCGCGTGCTGTGCCGTAGGGGGTGAAGTCGGCACTGATGTGCACGGCGGCGGCGCCTGCATCGGCGACCACCGAGGGGACCACCTGCTCTGGACGGCCGCGCCGAAGCGTGAGCGTTGCGCCATGGGCGCCGAGTTGGCGTTCCAAGGCGCGCAGGGTGCGAAGGAGGTATGCAAGCCGGGGCTGGCCGGCAGTCAGGAGAAGGGCATCGTCGAGCACGAACAGCGCTACCACCGGCCCCTGCCGCGCGGCGGCGAGGAGCGCGGGATGGTCGTCGAGACGCAGGTCGCGCCGGAACCACAGGACGACCGGTCGCCGGCCGATGACTGTGTGGCTCACCAGCCCAGCCCTTCGTGCTGCGCGGCGGTGACGGGATCGCCGGTGAGCAGACGGGCACCGATCTCGTCGACCATGCCCTGCGTCGCGCCCGCTCCAGCAAGGGCGAGCGGTGCAACAGCCGCGAGGCTGCCCAGCTCGGTGACGATCGCGGTGAAACGGTCAGTCGTGGTGGCGGCCACGACGACGAGGTCCGGCCGTGATCGGCTGGCCTCCTGGACCAGATCCTCGACCGGCGTGTTCGCCCCGAAGTAGTCGATCCGCCACCCGCTCCGGTTCAGCATGATCCCGAAGATCAGCAGCGGCAGGTCGTGCAGCTCGTCGGGCGGGCAGGCAACGATCGCTCGTGGCCCGTGGCCAGTTCCCCACCCGCGGGCCAGACCCGCCAATCGTCCCCGGATCACGTTGCTGGCGAAGTGCTCCTGGGCGACGGAGATCTCGCGCCGTTCCCAGCGCTCACCCAGCTCGTGCAGGTACGGCAACACGACGTCGCGGAGCGTTGCGGCCAGCGTGAAGTCTGAGAGCAGCCGATCGAGTACGTCTTGCGCAGCGGCTTCGTCGAAGTCGTCCAGCGCGCTCTGCAACGCGTGTGCGAGCTGGTGCGGTTCCGGGCGGCCAGTCGTGTCGGACCCGAGCATGACCCTGTTCGGCTCGACACCTGCTTGCGCTTCGGCGATCGCGGTCCGTGCCGCCTCCGCCGCCGACAAACCGTGGGCGAGGTGGAACTGCATGCGGCGGACTTTGCGTTCGTCGCTGGCGGAGTAGAGCCGAAAACCGCCCGCCGACCGCACCGGGCTCAGCAACCCGTAGCGGGTCTCCCACGCCCGCAGGACGTGATCGCTGACACCGACGCGTCGGCTCAGCTCGCCGATCCGCAACATGCTCGGCTGTTCTGCAGGCTCCACGGGAACACTCTACAGAACCTCGACAAGAAGAGTGGGATCTATCGATCAGAGGGATATTCTTTCGACATACCTTAGACAGACATTGCGCGGCCACACGCGTGAAGTGGAGCACGAAATGAAATCGACACTGGTTCCCCGAGCCCTCGGTGCCTCACCGCGGCGTACGGAGTTTTCACGTTGGATCTGCGCGGCTGGGTTCCCAACGGCCGGGAGCCGGTGATGAGCGGTCGCACCTCCGGCGACCGTCGCACGGTTGCCGTCGTCGGCGCCGGGGTTGCCGGCCTGACCGCTGCCTACATCCTGTCCGGCACGTACGAAGTCACCCTCTACGAGGCCGACGATCGCCTCGGTGGCCATGCCCACACCCACGACGTCGCCGACCCGGCCGGCACCGCGCTTGCGGTTGACACCGGTTTCATCGTCCACAACGACCGTACCTACCCACAGCTGCGGCGGCTTTTCGGCGAACTCGGCGTGCGGACACGCCCGACCGAGATGAGCATGAGCATCCACGACGAACTGACCGGCCTGGAGTACGCAGGTGGGCGTGGCGCGAAGGGTGTGTTCGCCCAGTCGCGCCGCGCCCTCGATCCACGCTTCCTGTCTGTCCTCGCCCAGGTCAAACGGTTCCACATCCGCGCCAACGCGTTCTTGGGCCGAACCGACGACAGCGACCAGACCACCTACGGCGAGTTCCTCCGTTCTCACCGCTTCTCCGCCGCGTTCGTGCGCCTGTACGCGGTGCCCCTGGTGTCTTGCGTGTGGTCGATGGGCACCGATGCCACACTGGATTACCCCGCCCGCTATCTCTTCCGATTTCTCGAGCACCACGGCCTGCTGACTGTGTACGGCTCGCCGCAGTGGCGCACCGTGATCGGCGGCTCACGCACCTACGTCGCGGCAATCGGCGAACGGCTGCCCCATGTGCGGATCGGACGCGCTGTGTCGAACGTGCTGCGCCACGACACCGGCGTCTCGGTGCACAGCTCCGCCGGAACATCGAGCGACTACGACGCGATCGTCATCGCCACCCACGCCGACCAGGCGCTCGAGCTGCTGGCGGATGCCAGCCGGGAGGAAAAGGACGTGCTGGGGGCGTTCCGTTACTCCCGCAGTGAGGCCGTCCTGCACACCGATGCCCGGCTGCTCCCGGCCGCCGCGCAGGCCCGAGCGTCGTGGAACTACCTCATGCCGTCGGCAGGCGACAGCGATCACCCCCCGATCGTGACCTACTGGATGAACCGCCTGCAGGGTCTCAAGAGCGCCGAGCAGTACCTGGTGACGCTCAACGCCCGCGACCGCATCGACCCCGCCAAGGTGATCGCGGTGATGGACTACGAGCACCCGATCTACGACCTCCCCGCGATCGAGGCGCAGGGCCTGCTGACCTCGTTGTCGACACCGCGCACCGCCTTCGCCGGCGCCTACCACGGCTGGGGTTTCCACGAAGACGGCTGCCGCTCGGGGGTCGAGGCCGCCCGGCGCCTTGGGGTGTCCTGGTGACGGCATCCCACAGCGTGACGAGACTCCACGACGCGACGACCAACAAGCTGCCCACGCTGCCGGCAATCGTCGACGGCATTGTGGCGCATCGTCGGCGAGGTCCGATCCGCCACGAGTTCCGTCACCGCGCCTACCAATGGTTGGTCGACCTCGACCAACTCCCGCACCCTCCGTGGTACCTTCGCCCAGTCGCCGGTTTCGACGCCCGTGACCACCTCGGTGGCAGCGGACCCGACGCGTCGGGCGACATCAAGCGCAACGTCGAGCGGTTCTTGGCTCTGCGCGACGTCGACCTCGGCGAGGGCGGGCGGATCGTCATGCTCGCCAATGCGCGGGCTTTCGGCTACGTGTTCGACCCTCTCACTGTCTTCTGGTGCTTCGGCACCGACGACACGCTGCGCTGCGTGGTGGCCGAGGTGCACAACACCTATGGCGAGCGCCACGCGTACCTGCTGACGCCCGGTCCAGATGGAGAAGCCTGTGTCGACAAGCAGTTCTACGTGTCGCCGTTCCATGACGTGTCCGGGGACTACGCGATGCGGTTCACGCTGACCGACCACCACGTGGAGGTGACGATCTCGCTGCGTCGCGACGGGCAGACCGTGTTCGACGCCTGCTTCGCGGGCAGCCCGACGCCGGCGACCACAGCAACGATCGCTCGGTTCGCGCTCCGCCGGCCGGCAATGCCCCAGCGCGTCTCGGCGCTGATCCGTGCCCACGCCATCTGGCTGTGGTTGCGCGGCTTGCCGATCGCCACCCGCCCACGACATGTGAGCCAAGAAGGAGTCTGATGATGAACGACGAGCACCACCTCGCAGGGCGCAACATCTGGGTCATCGGGGCGTCGAGCGGGATCGGTGCCGCACTCGCCACCGCGCTCGTCGCGCGGGGCGCCCGAGTGGCGATCTCCGCGCGGCGCAATGATGAGCTCGACG
>JANNHY010000029.1:0-21137 GCA_031404635.1 Ilumatobacteraceae bacterium | reverse complement strand
GACCAAGTGGTGCCGCACGAGCTCGACCAAGTCCGGTTCGTCATCCACGACGAGGATGCGGGATCGTTTCATGGCCGCTCGTAGTAGAACGCGCTGATCAGCGCTGAGCCAAGTCTTCATCATGTCTTTGTAAAGACGGCTCAGTTCGGCGCGACGCGCCGCCAGACGATGGCGTTCATCGGTGTCAACGGTCATAGCGGCAGCTCCACGGGATCCGACGGTAGTGGACAGAACACGACGGCACTAGCGCCGACATCGACCCATTGTTGCGCCTGGTCGATCCACGTCGCCGGGTCGCCACTGATCACCAGCTCGCTGAGAGGTGGTCGCTCGTCGCCGTAAGCGGCCAGCTGGCTGGCGAACCGGGGCAGCGCCATCTTCTCGTGCATCATCGCCTCGAGGGCGTCGACGTCGGCGCTGGCCTGGATGAACGCCGTGAACTTTGGCGCTTCACCGATCTGGGCACGGATCTGCTCGAGGTAGCGCGGCCCCGACCACTCGGCAAAGATCACCCCGTCGGCGACCTCTGCGGCAAGGGCCATCGAACGTGGCCCGCGGACACCGAGAGAGATCGGTGGCATCACCCGCGCCGGATGGGCCAGTTGCACCTGATCGAGGTGGACGTGTTCGCCGTCCATCGTCACATTCTCGCCGGTCAGGAGCCGTCTGGTGGCGACGGCAACCTCGCGCAACGCCGACATCCACGATGTGGGTACGGCACCGACCTGTTGGATCCAGAAATCGACTCCGTGCCCGAAGCCCATGTGGAATCGGCCGGGGAACATCTGCGCGAGGGTAGCGATCTCCATCGCCGTGTAGGCCGCGTTGCGAACCACGGCCGGGGCGATGCCGATGCCGACGTTGATTCGCGCCGTGGCGGCCAAAGCCGCAGTGGCCTGGGTGAAGCCACCGTGGAACGTGAGGTCCTCGACCACCCACAGTTCGTCAATATCGCCGGCTTCGACCTGGCGTGCGTAGTCGATGAGGTGATCGGCCGGCCATTCCCTGCGAAACATCACGCCATAAGTGGTCATGGCACGGTGACCGACTCAATCGAACCTGGAACGGTCGATCCCGGCGTGCGGGCCAACCGGGCGATGCTTTGCCAAGTGGCCGGACTATCGAAACCGAGGGCCCACAACGACACCGCCCCGAGTCGTTCGCGGCGGGCGAGGTCGATGCGCTCGCGGGCCCCGTCGGCATCGACGTAGTGCACCTCGCGCGTCTGAGTGCATGTGGTCACGCCGTCGCTGACCTCGAGCTGATATGTGAACGACGACTCGCCCGTCAGTGGGTCACGCACGGGCGTCGCCGCGCGCTTGGAGATCAGGTCGTCGATGTTCCTCTGGCTCACGCTGGTCTTGCCCTCCTCGGTGGCCGGACATGTGCCTACCGTAGCGACCGGCCAGTTGTACCCGTAAAGGGCGACGCCGAGCACCAGCTTGCTGTGGTCGCCGACGGCTCGCTTGGCGGCCGTGATCGCCTGCTCGACGAACGCCAACGGAGCAATCGGGCCGGCCTTGTCGGTCGAATAGTTGTAGGCCATGATCCTGATCTGATCAACGTGCGGCTCCATCCCGGCGTAGTCGTACACCCAGTAGCCACTGAGATCAGTGCGGTCGCCGTCGCTGATGTACGGCACGCTGACCGACAGGGTGCGACCATCGGCATGCAGCCGATCACCGAGTTCGTTGACGAAAGCGAGCCATAACGGCCGGGTCGTCGCCCAGGTGGCCCTGTTGTCGGCGAATGCGAACTGCTCGTAGTCGAGATCGATGCCGTCGGAGTCGTCGGCTGCTGCGATGTCGGCGATGGCGTCGACGTGGGTGGCACGCGACGCCGGGTCGGCCAGCAGCGCGGCCATTCCGCCGGCCGGCATGGCGTCGACAATCGACGGCACCACCTTCGCGCCGGCAGCGCGCGCCGCCGACACGAACTCGGCCGTCGTCTCGGGGGTCAGGTTGCCATCGACCGTGATTGTCGTTGCGTCGTGCGTCGAATACCAGAACGGCGAAACCTGGCGCAGCAATCGCCCGTTGGTGGCGAGGGTCGCTTGCGCGTCCGGCAGCGTCCAGTACGGCGCCCAGGCATCGATCGGGATGTCGATAAGGGGAGGGGGTGGCTGGTCGTCGCGCGTTGCCGCCGCGCCGACACCGGCCGCTGCCAGAACGAGCACGACCGAACCCAGGACCAGGCGGCGCCGTCTCGGAGTAGCGGCAAGCAGGGTGTCGACGCTCAGGTCGTTCAGCGAGCCGACGTGGCGAAGGCCACGGCGCGTGGGGACCTCGACGATGTGCGGGATGACGATCACGTTGCACCCGGCCGCCGTGGCCGAGCGCACCCCGGTGGGTGAGTCTTCGAGTGCCACGCAGTCTTTTGGTGAGACCGACAAGGCCCGCGCCGCGGCGAGGTACGGCTCGGGATGCGGCTTGCCCCGACGAACCTCGTCGCCGACGATCGTTGCCGCGAACGAGCCGCGCGGTAGCTCGGCGACGATGGCATCGGCCAGGCGCCGCCACGACATGGTCACCAGCGCGCAGGGGATGTCGTCGGCGCGCAGTTGGGCGAGCAGATCACGCGCTCCGGGGCGCCACGGCACGGCGCGCCGCAGTTTGGCGATCACGCCGTCGATGAGTTGGTTGACGATATCGTCTACGGCTAAGTCGACCTCGCCGTGATCACGGATGTAGCGACCCGATTCACGCAGGTCGAGCCCGACCAGGGCGTGAGCGTGTTCGTCGCTCCACGTGCCATCGTGAGCTGCGACGAGCTCGTACTCGCACTCGATCCAGTACGGCTCGGTGTCGACCAGGGTGCCGTCCATGTCCCACAAGACGGCGGCTGGTCGTCGGGTTCTCATGCTGTGATCAGTCTGGCCGCTGACGGCGCGCGATCGGCGGCACCGCGGCTACGGCACGGTGTCGACGGCAAGGGCGGCACGGCGGCCTTCGAGCACCGCCTCGTAGATCGTCCGTGGCGCGACGCAATCGCCGGCTTGCAGGTCGGCCCGCTCGAGCGGGTCGGTCGGCAGACGAAAGCCGCAGTCGACTAGCGCCGCGCAGGCGATCGTGCGCCGCCGGCCGGTGAATCGATCCTCGACCTCCACCTCACCGCCCCGCACGGCGCGTAGAAGCGCGCGCCGTTCGATGGTCACACCACGTTGGGCCAGGCGAACATTGGCCGGGGCAAGGTCGCCGGTTCGCGACAACTCGTTGCCGGCGATGTGATCCTGGGTGATGAGGATCGCTCGCTCGCCCAGATCTTCGGCCAATGCCACCGCGATCGGCCCTCCGATCGGATCGAACACGGCGATCGGGCCCTGCGGCAACGGCGTGCCGCGGCGGACGTCGGCGATGTCGATGACCATCGACGGATCGTCGATCTCGTAGAACCGCCGACCCGGCCGCGAGCCGGTGCACTGGACCGTCACGTCGCCGCCGGGTACGGACGTAGCGCTGGTGGTGATCTCGACGCCGAGGCGTCGGCACTCCGACTCCAACCAGGCGGCGAGCGCTGCACCCGGCCCGGCAATTGCCGCCATCCCGCCGACCTGACCTGCCTGCTCGACGACAGTCACGTCGTGCCCCCTGGTGGCGGCGACGCGAGCGGTCTCCAGACCGGCCACGCCGCCACCGACCACCACGATCCGGCGCGGGTGGGCCGTGGCCTCGTACCAGTCGGGGTCTTCGGTCTCTCGGCCCGCAGAGGGTTCTCCGACACAACTGACGATCGGATTGCGAACATCGCGCACCTGACACGTCTGGTTGCAGCGGATGCATGGCCGGATCGTGCCGGCCCGATCAGATCGCAACTTGGCCACCAGGTCGGGATCGGCGATCTGAGCGCGGGTCATCTCGACGCCGTCGCAGATTCCCTCGTCGATGGCCCACTCGGCCTGGCCCCACTCGACGACCGAGCCCTGGAGGAACACCATGGTGTTCGGCGCCGCCGCCTTGACCGCCCGGCAGATCTCGATGTTGAACCCGACCGGCTCGTGGAAATCGGGTCGGGTCTTCTCAGCGGAGTAGATCGAACCGCGCACCACGACGAGGTAGTCGATGCCGGCGGCAACCAGCGTCGCGGCGAGATCCGGTGCCATGTCGGGTGTCATCCCGGCCCACGGAGCGAGTTCGTCGCACGACAGGCGCAGGCCGATCAGAGCGCTGCGCGGGCGAACCGCCTCGATCACCTGGCGTGCGAACAGCAGTCGGTCCTGGCCCCACACGTCATCGCGGTGGTTGGTCAGACCCGAGAGGAACTGACGCACCAGGCTGTGCTGCCCGGCGTTGATCTCGACCCCATCGCATCCGGCTCGGATGGCGATCTCGGTGGCTGCCCCGAATCCGGCAATGACGGCCGCGATCTCGTCGTCTTCCATCCACTTCGGCGTCTCCCGGCTGTTCACTTCGGGAACCCTCGATGGCGCCCACAGCGGCGATTGGCTGTAGGCGCTGCTGCCCTGGCCGCCGGCGTGATCGAGCGATGCGATCACCAAGGTCTCATATGCGTGGCAGGCATCGGCGATCTCACTCCACCCGGCGGCGCAACGCTTGGCCAGTGGCGCCCGCTCGTACGGCCAATCGCTGTCGTGGATACTGGCACCCTCGGTCACGATGATGCCGCAGCCTCCGACAGCCCGCCGGGCGTAGTAGGCGGTATGCCTCGCCGTAAAACGGCGGTCGTCGTCGCCGAGGTTGGTGACGTGCGGGCCGAACATCACCCGACCGGTAGCCTGGCACGGCCCGAGCGACAGTGGACTCAACAGTTGCATGGCGAGTCAGATTCTGGCAGCGCGGCGGGCCACCGGCGAACGTGGTTGATCAATCGCCTGCTTGGCGATCGCTCGTTTCATGGACGGTTGGCCGACAACTCGCGACCGCCGATCAACCGCTTGATGTTTTCGATGTGGCGGAACATCACCAGCACGCACAACCCGACGACGCAGAAGATCTCCCACGCCGGCGCGCCGGCGATGGCGATGCCGACTGGCAACCCGACCGTGATCAGCAGCGATGCAAACGAAGCCTTTCCGGTCGTTTTGCGCACGGCGACCCACACCCCCAGCAAGACGAGTGAGATCAGCGGATGCAAAATCACCATGGCACCAGCCGTTGTGGCGACCCCCTTTCCGCCGCGGAACCTACGCGTGGCGGGGAACATGTGGCCGAGCACCGCCGCGGCAACCATCGCGTAGGCGCCGGGTCGCGTGTCGAGGACGAGCCCAACCAACGCAGGAGTCGCACCCTTGAGGGCATCGAGCAGGAAGACGAGCGCGCCCCACCTACTGCCCAGGACCCGAGCGACGTTCGAGGCCCCAGGGTTCCCCGACCCCTGCGCCAAGATGTCGACTCCGCGCGAGCGAGCGACCATCACGGCACTCGGGAAAGTTCCGAGTAAGTAGGTGAAAGGGACTAGCGCGAGCGCGGCGGTGATCCGCCAACCTTATGGCAGCTACGAACTCTGTCGCAGGGAGCGCTCAGCGTGTCGATACCGACAAAGGTCGCCGGCCAGGGTGAGAGTGAGGGTGCCGGTGAGAGTGGTCGAGCGAGGGGCGCGGGGTGAGTTCGACGTGGACCGCGCCGAGCATGGCGTCGGCCTCGCCTGCTACGCACTCGGGGTCGGGTCCGTCGAGGGGCAGTCCGGTAAAGAACTTGGCAGCCATGCACCCGCCTTGGCAGGAGTCGTAGCTGCCGCAGCTGGCACAGGCTCCGGCGGATTGCGGCTCGCGCAATTCGTGGAACAGCTCGCTGTGCCTCCACACCTGGGCGAACCCGCCTTCGTCGCGCACGGAGCCGGCCCTGAACTGGTCGTGGATCACGAACGGGCAGGCGTAGACGTCGCCTATCGGGTCGATCAGGCACACCACCCGCCCGGCCCCGCACATGTTGAGGCCGGGCAGCGGTTCGCCCAACGCGTTGAGGTGGAAGAACGAATCGCCGGTCAGCACCGTTTCGCCCTTGTGCAGCAACCACTCGTAGATCTGCCGCTGCTGGATGTTGGTCGGGTGCAGGTCGTGCCAAGTGTCGGCACCACGCCCGCTCGGTCGCAGACGGGTGATGCGCAGCTGCGCCCCGTAGGAGTCGGCAAGCGCCTTGAACCCGTCGAGCTGGCCGACGTTGTGGCGGGTGACCACCACGCTGATCTTGAACGGTCCGAAGCCTGCCGCGGCCAAGTTGTGCATCGCCCGGCGGGCCATCGCATACGAGCCAGAACCGCGCACCGCGTCGTTGGTCGCCGCGTCGAGACCGTCGATGCTGATCTGGATGTCGATGTAGTCCATCGCTGCGAGCCGGCGAGCCTTGTCGGCGTCGATGAAGGCGCCATTGGTCGAAAACTTCACGCCGATGCCGTTGGTAACCGAGTATTCGACAAGCTCGAAGAAGTCGCCGCGCACCATCGGCTCGCCGCCGCCGAGGTTGATGTAGAAGACCTGCAGATCGCGCAGCTCGTCGAGCACGCGCTTGGCCTCGGCTGTGGTCAGTTCGTGTGGATCGCGCCGCCCGCTCGACGACAGGCAGTGCACGCATTGCAGGTTGCAGGCGTAGGTCAGTTCCCACGTCAGACAAATGGGGGCGTCGAGCCCGCCCTTCAGCTGATCAACCAGTGACTGGGCGCTCACGGACGATCTCCGATTCGGTGAGAGCGGCGAACGCCTTGGCGAACGCCGGCCACCGCGACTCGGCGATCGCGCAGGCCCGCAATGCCGCCGACAGCGATGGATGTGACGCGAGTTGCTCGGCAACGACAACCACGTCGTGGTGCTTCATGAACACCAGGCGGCGGTTGCCGTAGTGGTAGGCGAGCGCGCCGAACGGCTCCGGCCGCAGCGCGACCTGCGGGTCGAGCTCCAACGGTGCGTCGAGCAACGACAAAGTCAGTACACGCCGCACATGCCGTCGATCGAGATCTCCTCGATCAGAAGCTCTTCTTCAATGCCGGCCTCGTCATCTGATGGCTCGACGATGTCTTCGTTCTCCATGGACCGAAATCGTAGTAGTAGCTCGGACTCGGCCGGTCAACGACGTGAGGATCGGCGAGCGGCGAAGCGAAGCGGAGCCGGCGAGCACGGCAGGCGAGCGCAGAGAGCCGAAGCGCTATCGTTGGCGACCCCGTGGACGCTGACCTCTTCCCCGAACTCACACTCGAACGCGACCACCTGACGTTCGCGCGCGGTTGCCGCGATGCAATGATCGAGCGGTTCCGCGCCGTGGATCCGGCGGCATCGGCCGACGAGATCACCTCCGAATATGTCGAGGTCACCGTCGCCGAGGCTCTCGAAGACCTGCACAGCCCGGGAGCTGGTGACTTTTTCGGGCGGATCACCGACGAGCACAGCGACCGCTGGTACATCGGTCGGCGCCACATCGAAGACGATGCCCACGATCCGGTGGTGGTCGACTGGAGGGCACCGATCGCCGCGCCGTTCTATCGCGCCACCGGTGTCGACCCGCTCGGCCTCAGTCACCGCCGCCGGTTCACTATGGTCGATGGCGACCTGTCTGCCTACCTCGACGAACAGTTGGATGATCCCGACTCAGTTACCGCCACCGGGGTACCCGACCCGGTGCTGGCCGAGATCGGGGCGGCGCGCACCGGGGCCATGCGCGAGATCGTCGCCACGATCCAGGCCGAGCAGGATGTGGTCATCCGTGCACCGCTCGATCAATGCCTGGTCGTGCAAGGGGGCCCGGGCACGGGCAAGACCGCTGTGGGATTGCATCGGGCAGCCTTCTTGCTGTTCGAGCACCGCCGTCGACTGGTCCGCAACGGAGTGCTGGTCGTCGGGCCGAATTCGGTGTTCCTCGACTACATCGCCAACGTGTTGCCGTCGCTTGGTGAGCGGTTGGTGCAGCAGCGCACGGCGCTCGACATCTGCGTACCAAAAGTCGAGATCACCGGCATCGACGACGATGCGACACGGCGCTGGAAGGGTGCGCCGGAGATGCTCGACCGGCTGGCCACGGCCAGCGTCGGCCACGTCGTGCGCCCCACCGACGACCTGCGGTTGCCGATCGGGGCGAGGACACTGACGGTCGCGGCCGATGAGCTGGCGGCGTGGGTCGACGAGGCACTCGACGGCGTCACCCCGGTCAATCGACGCCGCGACGGGCTGAAGGGCCTGGTGCAGCGCGAGCTGTTGCGCCGCACCGACCGCGACGACGTATGGGAGCGATCGCCTGAGTTGCGTTCGGCGGTGGCCAAAGCATGGCCGATGCAACAGCCTGTCCGACTGGTCGACAAGATGCTGCCGGCACCGTCGGGCAGGCGTCGGCGGTGGACGGTCGCCGACCAATTCCTGGTCGACGAGGCCAACTCGATGCTCAACGGCACCCCATTCACCTTCGGTCATGTCGTCGTCGATGAAGCCCAGGACCATTCGGCGGTGTCGCTGCGGGTGATCGGCCGGCGCAGCCCGCAAGGTTCGATGACGATTCTCGGTGACCTGGCACAGTCCACGACCCCTGCCGGCCAGCAGGACTGGAACGAGGCACTTACCCATATCCGAGCCACCGCCGCCGAGGTCGCCGTGTTGACGATCGGCTATCGCGTGCCCGGCACGATCCTCGACGCCGCCAACCGTTTGCTCCCGTACACCGACGTGTCCAGCGAGCCGAGCCGCAGCGTTCGCCTTGAAGGCACGGCGCCCGTTGTGCGAGTGGTCGCTAGCTCCGAGTTGTTCGATGCCGTGGCCACAGAGGTCGCGGCGGTGCGTCATCGGCATCACAACACCGGTGTGGTGGCACCGGCGGCGTTGCACGAGGCGATCGGCGAGTCGTTTGCCGTTCATGGCCTGCGCCTCGTCATTCATGTACACGAACTCGCCTACGGCGACGTACCCGTGTTCACCGCCGAGGCCGTGAAGGGCCTCGAGTTCGACGGTGTGGTGGTCGTCAACGCCCACCAGATATTCGACGGTTCGGCACTCGGCGCACGGTTGCTCTACGTGGCCATGACACGTGCCGTGCAGGTGCTGCATCTCGTCGGCGATGCGCCGCCACCGCCGCAGCTTCGCCTGCTGGTCTCAGGCCGCGAAGACTGACGCGCCGCACCAAGTCACGTGGATCACCGATACCACGGATCTTGCCGGGAACTGCGGTGCCGCTATGTTCGGCGGCACACCAGCGACATGGGGGTTCCACCTTGAAGACCAAAGCAGCCATCCTGTGGGAGCGCCACACGCCCTGGAGCGTCGAGGAGATCGAACTCGATCCACCGAAGACCGGCGAGGTGCTGGTCAAATTGGCTGCCAGCGGCATGTGCCACAGCGACGAGCACTTGGTCACCGGCGACCTCGCCGGGGCCACGGGGGACCCGCCATGCATCGGCGGCCATGAGGGCGCGGGCGTGGTGATGGAGGTCGGCTCCGGCGTGTTCTCGGTGGTGCCCGGCGATCACGTCGTGTTCGGATTCGTGCCGGCATGCGGCAGGTGCCCGAGCTGCGCATCGGGTCACAGCAACCTGTGTGACATGGGCGGTGTGACGGCCTCGGGCATGCAGTTGTCCGACGGAACGAGCCGACATCATGCCCAAGGTCAGGATCTGCGGCTCGGGATCGGCGCTCTGGGCACCTTCGCCCACCACACGGTCGTCAACGAGGCCAGCTGCATCAAGATCGACAAGGAAATTCGGCTCGACCGCGCCTGTCTGATGGGCTGCGGCGTCGTGACTGGATGGGGCTCGGCAGTGTATGCGGCAGGTGTCGCGCCCGGCGACACTGTCGCGGTCGTTGGCGTCGGCGGCATCGGCGCCAATGCCGTGCAGGGCGCCAGGCTGGCCGGGGCGCGAGTCATCGCCGCCATCGATCCGGTGGAGTTCAAGCGCGAGAAGGCGATGGAGTTCGGCGCCACACACACCCACGCGTCCATCGAAGAGGCGCTTGGTGCGTTGTCGGAGACCACTTGGGATCGCGGTTTCGACAAGGTGATCATGACGATGGGCGTCGGCAACGGCGATGCCCTCGGGCAGGCGTTCTGGCTGGGCGGCAAACGCAGCAAGATCGTCGTCACCAACATCCACCCCACCTCCGAGGCATCGATTGCCATACCCGCAGTGTTTCTGACCGTCTTCGAGAAGCAGCTCATCGGCTCGTTGTTCGGCTCGGCAAACGCGCGCCAAGACATCCCGAAGCTGCTCGAGTTGTACACGCAGGGTTTGCTCGACCTCGACGGGTTGGTCACCAACACATACCCGCTCGAGGGGATCAACGACGGCTATGCCGACATGTACGCCGGCAAGAACATCCGCGGTGTGTTGGTGTACGAGTGACAAATGGCTGATGCCGTTGCCCTGGTCGAGCGGGTGCTGGCCCGCGTCGTCGGGCGGGCACGAGAGGTGGAGTTGGTGGTGGCTGCATTGGCCGCCGATCGCCATGTGATGCTTGAGGGTCCACCGGGCACCGGAAAGAGCACGCTGCTGCGCACTGTCGCCGACGAACTCGGCCTCGGTTTCGAGTTCGTCGAGGGCAACGCCGAGCTGACGCCCGCCCGGCTGGTCGGGCACTTCGATCCAGCCAGGGTGTTGGTCGACGGCTACGACCCCGACGTGTATGTCGACGGTCCGTTGATGACGGCGATGCGTGACGGCTCGCTGTTGTACATCGAGGAGATCAACCGCATCCCCGAAGAAACGCTCAACGTGCTGATCACGGTGATGAGCGAGCGCGAGTTGCACGTTCCGAGGCTCGGCCGGGTTGTCGCCGAGACGGGTTTTCGGCTCGTCGCGGCGATGAACCCCTTCGATGCAATCGGCACGGCGCGGATCAGTAGCGCGATCTACGACCGCGTCTGCCGGCTGGCGGTCGACTATCAATCGGCAGCCGACGAGGAGGCGATCGTCGTCAAGATGGTCGAGCCGACCCCCGACCTGGCGTGGCTGGCCAAGGTGGTCGAGGTCGTCCGGATGACCCGCGCTCACCCCGACGTGCGTGTCGGCTCGTCGGTGCGCGGGGCGATCGACACCGCTGCGGTCGCCGCCTCGCTGGCTCCGTTGCGCAACTCGTCGGTGACCGCCTACGACGTCGGGCTCGACAGTGCGATCGTCGCCCTCTCCGGCCGGTTGCGGTTGCGTGAGGGTTCGTCGCGAAGCGCCGAGTCGGTCGTGACGGAACTGTGGGATGAGGTGTTCACCGAGCGCCAGTCCGGCGCGCCGGGAAAAGCGGCGGCCCCGGTCGGGGCGACGCCCCGACCCCGCTAGCTCGGGAAGGCGCCGACGCCGATGCGGCTATCGCCGAGTCGCAGCGGCGCACCACATCTCGGCGCGAGTTGGCTCGCAATCCGCGCTTCGAGCAGGTTTCGCCGGAGATTGGTGAACTCGACGCGGCCGCGGTGGAGGAGGGTCTGGTCGACGATCCTGATCAAATGTTGGCGCTACTCGCCGACCTTGCCGGAGCAACGGATCAGCGTCTGCGCGAAGTCGCCCGTCGACTGGCAGCGCGGTTGTTTCTGGATCTCGCTCGTCGGGGGCCGTCGGCGCGGCGGAGCATCGGCAAGATCATCGAGCAGCCCTACCGGCCCGACGGCGGAGACCTCGACATCGACGCCAGTTTCGATGCGATCGCCGAGGCTGTGGCAGCCGGTGTCGCCGTCGATGCCGAGCGGTTGCGGATCAGGGCATGGAGCACTCCCGCCACGGCGCTCTGCCTCCTTGTCGACCGTAGCGGGTCGATGGGAGGTAAGCCGCTGGCGACGGCTGCCGTCGCCGCGGCGGCTGTTGCCATGCGCAACCCAGGTGACTACAGCGTGCTCGCCTTCGGTAAGGACGTCGTGGCGGTGAAGAGCCAGAGTATCGACAAGCCCGGCGAGCGCGTCGTCGATGACGTGCTGTCGCTGCGCGGTCATGGCACGACCGATCTTGCCGGTGCACTGCGCGCCGCGGATGAACAACTGACTCGCAGTTCGGCGGCGCGCAAGATTGTCATCCTGCTCAGCGACTGCCGCTCGACGGTCGAAGGCGACGTGCTTGCCGCCGCCCGTGCACTGCCCGAGGTTGTCGTCGTCGCGCCCGAGCACGACTGCGAGGAGGCGGTCAGGTTCGCACACGAGTGCGGAGCACGAATCGCCACGGTGGCGGGGCCATCTCACGCCGTCGAGGTGCTGGTCACAGTGCTCGAACCGTGATCTTCGTGAATCGTCAGTGACGAAACTCGATGGTCCAATTCTGTCAGTGACGATTCACGATCAACACTCGATCATCGGGTCAGGGACGATCGCCGACTCGGGGGCGTTCGATAGGGGCGCTGTGTCGCCCGTGGCAACTGCGGTGGTGCCGGTCGGCGCAACCGTCGTCGGCGCAACCGATGGAACGGGTGAGCCGACGGTTGTGGTCGTCGCCCCGAATTCTTGCTCGGGTGCATCGGCGAGCGGCGCGAGACCCTGGAAAATGTCGAGGATCGCCCGCATGCTCTCCGAATCCTTGTCCCAGATCAGCACCGCGTTGCCGCTGATTGTCCTTCCAGATGCCTCGACCTGGTAGGTGCGGATCCCTGACGGCGTCACCTCGCGTATGACGCCGACGAATTCGATCATCTTGTCGATCGTCATTCCCGTGTCGATTACCAGGTCGTCGCGATACGACGCGTACAGGCTGCTGATGATCTTCGGCTTCAGCACTCCCTGCTTCAGCGCAGCAGTGAGCGTACGCCGGAGGAAGTCTTGCTGACGAGCGATCCGGCCGAGATCGGATGATGGATCCTCGTGCCATTCGCCTGCCTCGTCCTGGTATTCGAAATGACGTGACCGGACATACTTGAGGGCATCCACGCCATCGAAGCGGTGGCATCCAGCCACGTCGACGACCAGCCCGGTCGCCGTGTCGCGCACTGGGTATCCCAACGGCACGCTGACACCACCGACCGCCGACACGATTCGCTCGAAGGCGCAAAAGTCGATCTGAATGAAGTGGTCGATGCGCACACCGAATTCGTTCTGGATCGTGTCGATCAGCAGTTGCGGCTCGTTGCGACGGAAGGCACTGTTGATCCGGCTCATCCCGTGACCGGGAATCTTCACCCATAAATCGCGCGGGAACGACATCACCGCCGACCGCTTCGTGGATGGGTCGAGGCGGATCACCATGATGGTGTCGCTGCGTTCGCCGCTCCGTGCGCCCTTGTCTTGCAGTTCGACGCAGTTCTTGTCGGTGGAGTTGTCGGAACCGGTGATCAGAAAGTTCATCGCCGCCGGATCGGCCTCGGGAAAGGTCTCGGGCGTCCCGGTGTCGTCCGGCAGGGTCTGACCCGGCGCTGCCGTCGCCGTGGGCTGTTGACCACCCGCGCCGAATTGGGTAGTTGCCGTGTTGATCGCGACCTTGCGGCCGTTTTCTCCGGCATTCTTGCCGATGACCAGACCGACAGCGCCGGCGAAGCACAGCACGACAATGACGCTGTTGACCATGAGAACCAGTCGCTGCCCGGCGGTGTGGTGCCCGTGGAACGGCTGGGGTTCTGTCGGTACCGCATCGGCCATGAGTCGTCCAGGCTAGCCGGACCGCCGAAGCGATGGGGAGCGCCCCACCAACGGCTTTGACTATGGTCGGGTCGTGCCAACGTCACGGCCTCCGTGGATCACCCGACTCGACGACCTGCACCTGCTGACACCGCTGCGGATTCTGGCGATCATCGTCGTCGCCATCATCATCGCGATCGTGTTGCGCTCCGTCGTGACCCGCCTTCTCGGTCGCACGCTCGAGCTTGCGGGCACCGACCGTACCCGGGCCGACGCCAGACAGCGGGCGCTGGCCTCGGCGCTGCGATCGGCGGTGGTCGGTGTGGTGTGGAGCACGGCCGTGATCACGATTATCAGTGAGCTCGGTGTAAACATCGGCGGTGTCGTGGCGACCGCGACCGTGATCGGCGGCGCCGTTGCGTTCGGCGCTCAGACGTTGATCCGCGATGTGATTGCCGGCTTGTTCGTGCTTGCCGAAGATCAGTACGGCGTAGGCGACCGGGTCGATCTCGGCTACGCCAGTGGTGAGGTCGAGCGGATCACCCTGCGCAGTGTGCGCCTGCGCGACGGCGAGGGTCGGGTCTGGCACGTCGCCCACGGCAACGTGTTGTGCGTCGCCAACCTGTCGAAGTCGCCTCTCGCTCTACTTGACGTCGACGTTGCCCGCGACAGCGATCTAGGTGTGGTCGAAGAGGTCACCACCCGCCTCGGCGAGCAGCTTCGAGCGCACCCCTCGGCTGGCCCGTTGTTGTCGGGTGACCCGAAGATCGTCGGGCTCACCGACGTGCGTGACGACAGACTGATCTACCGGATCGCTGCGCCGACGCTTCCGGGGATGCACGACGAGGTTCGTCGGGTGTGGCGGATGCTGGCGCTCGGAGCGTTTCGCGAGGGTGAGTTGCTTCCCCCACCTGGAGCATCCACCGTGGCGCACATGGCCTCTCCCTCCGCGCCGCCGAGCGACAGGAGCTAGTGCTAATCGGTTACCACCACGGTGGTGCCGATGCCGGCAAAGTCCCACATGTACACGGCATCGGCGGTGGCTTGGCGCACACATCCGCCTGACAACGCCTGACCGAGTTGAGAGTCGGACTGAATGGGGACGCCATCTTTCTTGGGGATCTCGTGGAAGCCGATGTTGTCTCCCTTGGGGCCCTTCGCGAAGCGAACCATGAATCTCATGCAGATGTTCGGGTGGTCGATGTTGCATGTGAACGTGGAGCGGGAGAACACTTGATACGTGCCGGGATCCGGTTGGCCGAAGCGCCCCGAGACCCGGTAGGTGCGCACCGTTACGTTGTTGCTGTCGACGATCCAGACCCGCATGCGGTTCTTTGAGTAGACGACTCGTCGTCCGATTCCCGACAGATACGGCACGCCGGTGTCGGGCGGCGCCGGCGTCGCTGTCGTAGTCGGTTCCTCGGTGGGTGGCGGTGGCAGGGTGGGGGTTTCCTGGATGCTGCTGCCACGGGTGGCAGGTGCAGGAGCATCAGCCGCAGCGATGTTGCCGGCGATCGGTGCGTCGACGGGTGCGTCGGGCACCGCGGTGGTCGTGGTCGAGGCAGTAGTCGTGGATGTGGATGTGGATGTCGTGGATGTCGTCGTTGTCGTCGTTGTCGTCGTTGTCGTGGGTGGTGTCGCAGAGACAACGGCCGACGGCGCGGCAGCACCCACCCACAGCACGACGACGCTCACGAGCAGCGCCACAACTCGAACCCTCAACTTCACCTCGAGAAGGTTAGTGGGCTGTTCAAACATCCGTCGAGGGTGCCAACCGGACAGCGATCATCAACGTCTCGCCCTCCGACAGGGTGAACGTGGCGATACCTCCGGCTTCGGCCAGATCGGCTCGGCACGCTTCGATGGCCGCCACAGCAGCAGGCGGGCCGTCGACGATCAGTTCGTCGACCGTGGCTCGCTGGCTCAGCTTGGCCTCGGTCTTGGCCCGGCGCACGGCGGCGAGCACCTCGCCGACGGGGACGAGCAACGAGACATCGCCGATCGATGCCGGCATGTCGGCCGCCGGCCACGGCGAGGCGTGCACCGAGCCGTCGTGCCACCAGCTCCACACCTCTTCGGTGACAAACGGCACGAACGGGGCGAACAAGCGGTGGACGATGTCGAGTGCCTGACGCAGCGCCGCACGTGCAGAGTGTGCGGCCACGTCTGCCTGTGAGCCGTAGGCGCGGCTCTTGACCAGTTCCACGTAGTCGTCGCAGAACCACCAGAAGAACGTCTCGGTACGCTCCAGCGCACGGGCGTAGTCGAACTCGTCGAGGGCCCGGGTTGAGTCGTCGATGACTTCGGCGAGGCGGGCGAGCATCGCCAGGTCGATCGCCACTGTGGGGGCGGCATCGGCAGGCGGCTCCCCGAAGCCGAGAACGAACTTGGTGGCGTTGAGCAGCTTGGTACCGAGCTTGCGCCCGATCTTCATCTGTCCCTCGTCGAAGGCGGTGTCGACGCCTGGCCGGCCCGATGCCGCCCAGTAGCGCACGGCGTCGGTGCCGAATGCCTCCAACAGGTTGATCGGCGTGACGACGTTGCCCTTGCTCTTCGACATCTTCTTGCGGTCGGGGTCGAGGATGAAGCCGGAGATCGCCGCGTTCGTCCATGGCAGGCAGCCGTGTTCGTGGTGGCTGCGCACGACGCTGGCGAACAGCCAAGTGCGGATGATGTCGTGACCCTGAGGGCGCATGTCCATCGGAAACACGCGGGCGAACAGATCGGGATCGTCGACCCAGCCACCGGCGATGTGCGGCGTGACCGACGATGTCGCCCAGGTATCCATCACATCGGGATCGCCGATGAATCCTGCAGGTTTGCCGCGCTGATCTTCGTCGAAACCGGCTGGGCAGGTGACCGACGGATCGATCGGCAACTGCGAATCATCGGGTATGAGGACTTCGTCGTACAGCGAGTTGCCCTCGTCGTCGAGGCGGTACCACAGCGGGATCGGCACGCCGAAGTAGCGCTGGCGACTGACCAGCCAGTCTCCGTTCAGACCGCCGACCCAGTTCTGGTATCGGTTGCGCATGTACGCCGGATGCCAGTTGAGTTGGTCGCCGCGTGCCAGGAGGGCGTTTCGGAGCACGAGGTCGCGGCCGCCGTTGCGGATGTACCACTGACGGGTGGCGACGATCTCCAACGGCCGCGAACCGCGCTCGTAGAACTTGACCGGGTGGCTGATCGGGCGCGGCTCGCCGAGCATCTCGCCCGACTGGCCGAGCAGTTCGACGATTTTGCGCTGCGCCGGCTTGGGGCCCAACCCGGCGACGTGCGCATACGCGGCTTGTCCGGCCGGCGACGTGATCCACCCCGGTGTGTCGATGGCCATCCGTCCGTCGAAGCCGATCAAAGCTCGCGACGGCAGGTTGAGTTCGCGCCACCAGGTAACGTCGGTGACGTCGCCGAACGTACAGATCATGGCCAGGCCAGTGCCCTTGTCGGGGTCGGCAAGATGGTGAGCGAGCAGCGGCACCTCGACGCCGAACAGTGGTGTTCGCACGGTGGTGCCGAACAGCGGTTGGTAGCGGGCATCGTCGGGATGGGCGACCATCGCCACGCAACTCGCCAGCAACTCCGGTCGCGTCGTGTCGATCAGCAGATCCTCACCCTCATAGCGATGGAAGGCCAGCTTGTAATAGGCGCCGGGCACATCGCGGTCTTCCATCTCGGCCTGGGCGACGGCGGTGTGTTCGTCGATGTCGTAGAGCGTCGGCGCATCCTGCTGGTAGGCCTCGCCGCGAGCCAGGTTGTGCAGGAACGCCAGCTGGCTGGTGCGCTGAGCACGTGGACCTATGGTGGTGTAGAGCAGCGACCAGTCGATGGAGATGCCGAGGCGGCGGACAAGTTGCTCGAACACTTCCTCGTCATCGTGGATCACTCCGTGGCACAGGTCGACGAAGTTGGGGCGGCTGACCGGGATCGCCCGGTGATCCTTGGGCACGTCGCCGTTGTACGGGGCTTTGAATTCGGGGTCGAACGGCAGCGACGGGTCGCAACGCACACCCGTCACGTTCTGCACCCGGCGTTCGGTGGCCAGGCCGTTGTCGTCCCACCCGATCGGATAGAACACGGACCTACCGCGCATGCGCTGAAAGCGGGCGATGGTGTCGGTGTGGGTGTAGCTGAACACATGACCGATGTGCAGCGCGCCGCTGGCCGTCGGTGGCGGTGTGTCGATGGCGAATACCTGGTCGCGGCTCGCACCACGGTCGAAGCGGTAGGTGCCGTCGGCTTCCCACCGCTTCATCCAGCGGGCCTCGATGCCGTCGAGCGACGGCTTGTCAGGGATGTTCGTCATGATGTTCGTCAAGACTACCGACCGCCTTGCAGAGGCCGATTCCGGGATCCCTCGCAATGTGTCTACATCATCTGGTAATGTGTACACATGGAAGTCGGCGTGCGGGAGTTGAAGCAGCATCTCTCCGACTACCTCGACCGCGCCGAACGCGGCCAGATCATCACCATTACCGAACGGGGCCGCCCGAAGGTGTTGCTCGTGCCGCTCCCTGGTGGTGGCGATCGACTGGCCGAGGGGATCGCCGAGGGCTGGATCAGGCCAGCTGTGAAGCCACGGTCACTTGGCGCTCCCAAGCGGTTTCGATCGGTGGAACCGATCATCGATGTTCTCGATCGCGACCGGGGCGACTGACTGCACCGATGACGACCTACGTCGACTCGAGCGTGCTACTCAAGAACTACTTCGCCGAGCCCGACTCGTCGGTCGCTGAACGCATTCTCAGCAGCGATCCCGTTCTGGTGACCAGCTGGGTGACGTACATCGAGGTTCGACGCAACCTCGCTCGTGTGTTGAGTGGCGCCGAACTGCGCGAGGCCAAGCAGCAGTTCGCCGCCGACATCGACGAGATGGCACTGATCGCCGTTGACGAGGCCGTGTGTAGCGCAGCGGCGCAGATTGGCGAGCAGCTTGGTGTTCGATCGCTCGACGCGATTCAGCTGGCGAGCGCTCAGCGGTTGTCGATTCCGTCGTTGCCTTTCGTCACGTTCGACCTTCGACAGGCTCAGGCGGCGCGTTCGCTCGGTTTCGCGGTGTTGGGCAGCTGATCAGGGTCGGTGGCGCAGGGCCGCCCGTACACGATCGGACCAATCGATCGACTCGGTCGAGACGCCTTGCGAGCGCAGCTCATCGCGCTGTGCGGCCAGAGTGACGGCTGCGTCCGCGGCGCCGATCTCGCACAGCCACCGCTCGATCTCGCCGCGTAGGTGCGACGCCAGCGCCGGGCTGGCTCCGCCGGTGCTGACGGCTACCGTTACCGCTCGGTCACGGGCCACCGCCGGCAGCGTGAAGGTGCAGTTCGTCGGGTCGTCGGCGGAGTTCACCCAGATGCCCCGACGAGTGGCTTCGGCGTTGACGGCGGCGTTGACGGCGGCGTCGTCAGTCGCCGTGATCACCAGGCGGACGCCGTCGAGATCGCTGGATTCGTAGCTGCGAGTGACGACCTTCACCGGCGAGGTCTGGATCGCATCGACCACCACCGGGGCGACGGCGGTGACGTGGGCACCCGCCTTGAGGAGGCCTTCGATCTTGCGCAGGGCAACCCTGCCGCCGCCGACCACCAGCACCGGTACGCCGGTCAGATCGAGCATGATCGGGTAGTCGAACGGCACCGCAGCAGGCTAGCAACGATCAATTACCCAAATCTTGATCGAATTAGTCGTAATTAGGTAGCATGTCCGAGTGACACTGCTCCAGGCCCCCGACAACGTCGAGCAGTTGCACCCGACGGAGGTGTTGCGCTGGGCGTTCGACACGTATGGCGTCGGGAACGTGGCGATCACCTCCAGCTTCGAAGACGCCGTGCTCGTCCATCTCGCCGCCAGCGTCAACCCCGCCGCCGACATCGTGCTCCTCGACACGCAATATCTCTTTGCAGAGACGTGGTGGCTGGCCGAGGAGATGCAAAACCGGTTCGGCATCAAGCTCCGAATCGTCAACCCGCTTGCCGAGGTGCAACGCGACAATCTGTGGCAGACCGACGTCGAGGCCTGTTGCGCAAGGCGCAAGGTCGAGCCACTCAACCGCGCCCTGGCCGGCAAAGCGGCATGGGTCACCGGGGTGCGCCGTGTCGACGGCCCCACCCGCGCCAAGGCCCCTGTGGTCAGCTTCGACATCAACCGCAACCTGGTCAAGATCAACCCGTTGGCCACGTGGACCGACAACGACATGTCGCTGTACACCGAAATCAACCAGTTGCCGATCAATCCGTTGAGCGCCCGCGGCTATCCGTCGATCGGCTGCTGGCCGTGCACCCGTCCCGTCGCCGCGGGTGAGGATCGCCGCGGCGGTCGGTGGGCCGGCAACGCCAAGACCGAATGCGGGTTGCACGTATGAACGCGACGGCCAGCCCCCATCTCGAGTCGTTGGCCGACGAGGCGGTGACGATCATCCGCGAGGTGGCCACCGAATGTGAGAACCCGGTGCTTCTTTTCAGCGGCGGCAAGGACTCAGCGGTGCTGCTCCACCTCGCCGTTCTGGCCTTCGCCCCGGCCCGTCTGCCATTTCCGGTGATGCACGTCGACACCGGCCACAACTTCCCCGAAGTGATCAGGTACCGCGACGACTTCGTGCAGCGGGTCGGCGCCCGGTTGGTGGTGGCCAGTGTGCAAGACTCGATCGACACCAGCCGCGTCGTCGAAGACACCGGTCCCCGGGCCAGCCGCAACCGACTGCAATCCGTCACGCTGCTCGATGCAATGACCGAACACGGCTTCGATGCCGCGTTCGGCGGCGGCCGTCGCGACGAAGACAAGGCCCGCGCCAAGGAGCGGATCCTGTCGTTCCGCGACCGCCACGGTCGATGGGACCCACGCAACCAGCGGCCCGAGCCGTGGGATGTGCTCAACGCTCGCATCCGCAAGGGCGAGCAGTTACGTGCCTTCCCGCTCAGCAACTGGACCGAGCTCGACATCTGGCAATTCATCGCCGCCGAGCAGATCCCGCTGCCGACCATCTACTACTCGCATCGGCGCGAGGTCGTGTCCCGCGACGGAATGTTGCTGGCTGTCGGCGGTCCTGTCGCGCTCGAGCCGGGCGAGCATTCGTTCGTCGAGACCGTGCGCTACCGCACCGTCGGCGATGCCAGCTGCACCGGTGCCGTGCGTTCGACGGCAGCGACGATCGACGAGGTGATCGTCGAGGTCGCTGCGGCGCGCATCACCGAACGCGGCGCAACTCGCGCCGACGACACCTTCAGCGAATCCGCCATGGAAGATCGCAAACGAGAGGGCTACTTCTGATGAACAGCACACTTCGGATCGCGACCGCGGGGAGCGTCGACGACGGCAAGAGCACCCTGATCGGTCGCTTGCTGCACGACACCAAGACGGTGTTCGAGGATCAACTCGCCGCCCTCGAAAAGGCCAGCCGTCGCTACGGCGACGGAGAGCGGAACCTGGCCCTGTTGACCGACGGGTTGCGTGCCGAGCGCGAGCAGGGCATCACCATCGACGTCGCCCACCGCTACTTCGCCACGCCGCGGCGCAGCTTCATCGTCGCCGACACACCGGGCCATGCGCAGTACACGCGCAACATGGTCACCGGAGCGTCGACCGCAGATGTCGCCATCGTGCTGGTCGACGCCCGCCACGGTGTGCTCGAGCCGACTCGCCGTCATGCCGTCATTGCCTCGCTGCTGGGGGTGAAGGCGATCGCCCTGGCCGTCAACAAAATGG
>JANNHY010000028.1:0-8819 GCA_031404635.1 Ilumatobacteraceae bacterium | reverse complement strand
CACTTCGATCACCGGCTTGGCGGCGTCTCCGCTGACATTCAGCTTGACGTCGTTGGCCAGGTAGAACCGGCGCTCGGTCTCCACGGCGAAGCGAAACATGGCCGCGACGTCCTGGTATTCCTGAGCGAGTTGGAGCTCGCGTTCGGCCTCGAAGTTTTCGAGATCGTCGGAACTCAACGCGGGTGCTCGATTACACCGATGGGCTGCGCACGCTCAGGCGTCGCGCTTTTCCTTGATCTTGGCGGCCTTGCCGACTCGATCGCGCAGGTAGTACAGCTTCGCCCGGCGAACGTCGCCACGCTTGACAACCTCGAGCTTGGCGACCGTTGGGGTGTGCACCGGGAAGGTGCGCTCGACGCCGACTCCGTAGCTGATTTTGCGGACCGTGTAGGTCTCGGCGACGCCACTGCCCTGGCGAGCGATCACGTTGCCGTGGAAGACCTGGACACGCTCCTTGTTGCCCTCGACGACCTTGACATGCACCTTGACCTCGTCGCCGCTGGCGAAGTCGGGCACGTCGGTGCGAATGAATTGATTGTCGACAAGATCGGTGGACTTCATGGCGCGAGCCCTCTGCATTAGTTTTGGCTGGCTTCAGCCAGCGAACGCTCAAGGATAGGTGACCGGAGGGAACTCTTCCAACAGCCGACGGTCAAGTTCATCGAGGCCCCCTGCAGCCTCGACCAGGTCAGGCCGGTAGCGCAGCGTGCGATGCAGGGCCTGGGCCCGCCGCCACCGCTCGATTCTGCCGTGATCGCCGCCTCGCAACGTGTCGGGCACGGTCCACCCGCGGAACTCGGCGGGGCGTGTGTAATGCGGCTCCTCGAGCAGCCCCGAAGCTCCGAAACTCTCCGTGATCGGGCTGATGTCGTTACCCATCGCCCCCGGCAACAGGCGCACAACGGCCTCGATGACCAGGCAGGCGGCCACCTCTCCGCCGCTCAGTACGACGTCGCCGACACTCAGCTCACCGTCGACCAGATGCTCGCGGACACGATGATCGATGCCCTCGTAGCGACCACACAGCAGGCTGAACCCGTCGAGCGCCGCCAACTCGTTGGCCACCGTGTGATCGAAGCGTATGCCGCCGGGGCCGAGGAGATAGAGCGGCCTCGGGGGCTCGGCGGCCTCAACCGAGGCGAAGATCGGCTCCGCCTTCATCACCATCCCTGCCCCACCGCCGAACGGGGCGTCGTCGACGGTGTGATGGACGTCGGTAGTGTGCTGGCGAGGATCGTGGGTGTGCAGATCGAGCAGACCGTTGGCTCGCGCCTTGCCCAGCAGGCTCTCAGCGCAGAACGAGTCGACGAGGCCCGGGAAGATGGTGAACACATCAATCCGCACGTGTGCAAGCCTACGAGGCGATGATCTTTCACATCACCGACGCCGCCACCTGGGCACGCTCTCAGATTCGAGGGATGCATACCGGCTCGACCCGTGGCGTCGACCTGGCCGAGGAGGGCTACATCCACTGCAGCACCGGGGACCAATGGCGTGGCGTCATCGAGCGGTACTACGCCGGCGTCGCTGACCTGGTGTTGCTGCACGTCGATGAACGGTTGCTGACGTCGCCGCTCGTGTATGAGCAGTTGCCGGGAGCACCCGAACCATTCCCTCACGTCTACGGCCCAATCAACCTCGACGCGGTGGTCAGCACAACGGATCCTTCAGAGGTCGAATAGGCCGTCGGGAGGATCGATCGTGGTAACCCCACCTAGGCAGCTGACGACGAAGATCACCGGGACCAGGGCGCCGGTATCGAGTTCGAGGATGTCGTGGGCGGGGTTGTCGATCACCGCGACGCAACTGCCCCGCTCGACGCCTAGTTGGTCGACAACTCTCGACCCGATCAGCTCGTGAACCCACAAGGCGTCGTCGTCGCCGTGGTCGGCGAGCGGTTCGGCCATCACAGTCGAATTGGTCAATTTCTCCGCCGCGGCTCGATCGTCGACACCGTCGAAGTGAACCAGCCAGCGCTGCTGCTGCTGGCGCGACTCGGCGACCGTCAGCCACTGCGAACCGGCGAGCAAACGGGCTCCAGGAGCAACCCGCTCGACGCGATCGGTGAGCAGCGAGACGTACACCTCGCCGTGAACACCGTGAGGGCGCCCGATTCGCCCGACTTCGCGCAAAGCGTCAGTCGACAAAGTCGACGTCGACCTCGACGCCATCACGAGTGGCCGCCGCACGAACGACGGTGCGGATGCTCTGCGCTGTACGACCACGACGGCCGATCACACGGCCGAGATCACCGGGGCCGACCTTGACCTCGAGCTTGAGACGGTGGCGGCCCTCGACGGCATCGACGTGCACGGCATCGGCATCGTCGACGATCGAACGCACAACGTGGGTGAGCACTGCGGTGGCCGTGGGCGCCGGGATCTGGTTGGGGCGCTCGACCGACTCGGGGGTCTGGTCGGTCACGTCGCCGCCCGGGCAGCGCTGAACTCGGCCATCGCGCCCGACACTTCCAACAGCTTCTTGACCCGCTCGGTCGGCTGGGCGCCGTGCATCAGCCACTTCACGGCCTTGGCGTTGTCGATGTTGACCGTCGAGGGCTCGGTGCGCGGGTTGTAGGTGCCGACAATCTGGATGAACCGGCCGTCACGAGGCGACCGGCTATCGGTGGCGACGACGCGATACTGCGGCTGCTTGGTCTTGCCGACTCGGGTGAGGCGCAGTTTCACTGCCATACGACTTCAGGGCTCCTTGCAGAATACGAACGACGAGAGGCTATCAATTGAACTTGGGGAAGCCACTAGGCATGGCGCCGATACCGGGCAGGCCGCGGCCCTTCTTGCCCTTCTTGCCCATCGCCATGCCGCCCATCTTCTTCATCATCTTCTGCATCTCGCTGAACTGCTTGACCAGCCGGTTCACGTCGCCGACCGACGTGCCGCTGCCGTTGGCGATACGGATCCGGCGGGTGCCCTTGATCAGTTCGGGCTTGCGCCGTTCCAGTGGGGTCATCGAGCGGATGATCGCCTCGACCGGCTTGAGTTGGTCGTCGCCGATCTCGGCGCCCTTCAGTTCCTTGGGCATGCCCGGCATCATCCCCAGGAGATTGCCGAGTGGCCCCATCTTCTTCAGCGACTGCATCTGTTCGAGGAAGTCGTCGAGGGTGAATTCGCCCTCCAACAACTTCTCGGCAGCAGCCTCGGCCTGGTCCTTCTCGAAGGCCTGCTCGGCGTGCTCGATCAGGCTGAGCATGTCGCCCATTCCGAGGATGCGTCCGGCCATACGGTCGGGGTGAAACTGCTCGAACTCGCTGAGCTTCTCACCGGTCGAGGCGAAGGCGATCGGTCTACCGATCACTTCCTTCACGCTCAGCGCCGCTCCACCGCGGGCATCGCCGTCGAGCTTCGACATGATCACACCGTCGATTGCCAGCGTGGCATGGAACGCTTGGGCTACGCCGACAGCGTCTTGACCGGTCATCGCGTCGATCACCAGGAATGTGTAGTCGGGTTGCACCACCTGGCTGATCTGGCGGACCTGTTCCATCATCTCGGCATCGATTGCCAGGCGGCCGGCAGTGTCGACGATCAGCACGTCGCGGCCGAGGCGGCGGGCCTCCTCCAGACCACGGCGAGCGGTGGAAACCGGGTCGCCGGGCTCGCTGAACACCGGCACATCGATCTGACGACCGAGCGTGCGGAGTTGTTCGACCGCTGCCGGGCGCTGCAAGTCGGCACCGACCATCAGCGGCTGGCGGCCCTGACTCTTGAACCATCGGGCCAACTTGGCCGCATTGGTGGTCTTGCCCGAACCTTGCAAGCCGGCCATCAGCACCACGGTCGGTGGACGGCTGGCGTAGGAGATCTTCAGTGTCTCGCCGCCGAGCATCGCGGTGAGTTCGCTGTTGACGATCTTGACGATCTGCTGACCCGGGTCGAGCGCCTGGCTGAGCTTGGCTCCGACCGCCTGCTCGCGGATGCGGGCCGTGACGTTGCGCACGACGCCCACGTTGACGTCGGCCTCCAGCAGCGCGGAGCGGATCTCCTTCAGCACCTCGTCGACATCGTCGTCGGTGAGCCGACCCTTACCGCGGATCTTCTTGATGACGCCTTCGAGGCGGGAAGACAGTGAGTCGAACATCGCCTGACACGCTACCGGCGCTCGCCTCCAGCGTTTGACGACTGCGGCCCCCCTATAGGGGCCCCCTATAGGGGCGCCAGTCGTCAAACACCGCGGTGATGTGTGTCAGCCGATGGAGAGGACTTCGGTGATGATTTGACCCTTGACCGCCACGTTGAACCGGGTATCCGAGAAATCGGCTGTGACGGCCAGATCGACGCCGTCCTCGCGCACCACGCGAACCGACCATCCGAGCACCGACGCCTCGGACTCGGCGTACGACAGGCACAACCCGATCCAACGCTCAGCCCAGGCGATGTCAAGTCCCGGGGTCGTGATCGAGGTCGGCTCCTCGAACCTCGTGCATGTGGGAGTATCAGGGCCGCCGGGCACGGGCAGCGGAGCCGGCTCGGGAACCACGAGCGGCTCGGTCGTGGGAACCTCGGGGTCGGGCTGTTGGATGAAGCTGTCGTCGACGGCCATCACGGTGTACAGGCCGCCGTCGGCCGAGCCGAAGGTGTAGGCGGGCAGCAGCCAGATCGTGTTGTCGGCAGCCCACACCATTGTCAGATCAGCCGTGACGCTGTTCAACGTGACTGTGACCGGTTCGATGTCGATCGGGGCGCAGTCGACGGCCGGACCTGGTTGACAAGGCGCAATGTCGGGGGCGATTGCCGGAGCACCGAGCGCCGGCTGCGGTGCAACCTCGTCGGTGGCCTTCATCACTGCCACATCGCCGAATCCGAGGTACTGGTCCTGCTGAGTCTTCAGCCGCTCCAGTCCTGCGGCCGTGCCGATGGTCGGATAGTCGGCACCGCGCTGCGGTTCGGCGAGGTAGCCCGACGCGTAGGTGACAGCACCGTTCTCGCCAAAGCCGACCGACAACATGATCGGGGCCTTCATGCCATCGAGCGTGAGCGAAGCGTTGACGCTGGCGCTCCACTCGTCGGCATAGGCATCGTCGAACTGGTACGAGTCGACGGCGTAGCCCCACGAGGCGATCAAGACCTTGGCCTTGGCGAGCGCTTCGTCCTTGGTGGGAACTCCGGCGGGCGGTTGCGGCTGGGGACACTCGGGAGCGACAACGTCGGGGGCGACCACATCGTCGCCAGGAGGCGTGTCGGCGGGCGGCGGGGCATCGACTGCCGTACCTGAGCTGCCGTCAACTCCCCCGCCCGTGGCGGGATCGACGGCGATGCCCCGCTCGGCGCAGGCATAGCCGACGGAGACACCTGGCGCGGCGCTCAACCACCAGCTGAGCATGCCATCGAGGCCCACTGTCAAGACCGCCGCGCTGTAGTCCTCGGGACCGACAGCCCAGCCGCCACCTTGATCCTCGGGCATGCTGCGTACTTCACCCACGACGCCGAGCGACGCGGCCAAATCGGCGATCCGCTCCAGATCGGGTTGCTGACCGGGGGCGAAGTACCACGACGCCGACGGCCCATCGAGGGCCGGTAGCTCACCGTCGTACACGAACTCGGTCGGCGCCATGAAGGGCATCTTCGAGTCGAGTTCTGCAGCGGCGGAGGTTGCCCCGGCGGGTGCCCACTGGCCACTGGCCAGTTCGATCACCTTGGGCTGATCGGCGAGCGGTGCGGTGGTGTTCGGGTCGCCGCAGGCGCTTAGTCCGAAGACGACCACGACGGCGGCGATTGCAAGAAGGCGTGAGCGGATCATGTCTGTTTGACGTTGACGAACGCCACTGTGGTTCCCATGATGATCAATCTTCCCTGACCAAAGCGTCGATGAATTCAGCGGGATCAAATGGAATCATGTCGCCCAGGGTCTCGCCGACGCCGACGAGTTTCACCGGCAGGCCGATCTCGGTCTCGATGGCAAAGACGATCCCGCCCTTGGCCGAGCCGTCGAGTTTGGTCAGCACGACACCGGTGACCTCCGTTGCGTCACCGAACTCGCGAGCCTGGGTGAGGCCGTTCTGGCCGGTGGTCGCATCGATCACCAGCAGCACCTCGGTCACCCGACCGGCACCCTTCGCAGCGACCCGGCGCACCTTGCGTAGCTCCTCCATCAGATTGGTCTTGGTGTGCAGACGGCCAGCCGTGTCACATAGCACGAGATCGATGTGACGGGCAGTTGCCCTCTCGATCGCATCGAAAATCACCGCGCTGGGATCGCCCCCTTCGTTGCCGCGCACCATTTCGGCACCGCTGCGCTCGGCCCACGTGCCGAGCTGCTCGACGGCGGCGGCGCGGAAAGTATCACCCGCGGCCATCAGCACCGACCGCCCGAGCGCCGCCTGCTGGGCGCCAACCTTGCCGATGGTCGTGGTCTTGCCGACACCGTTGACGCCGACGAACAGCCACACGTTCGGCCCACCGGGCACGTCGTCGAAACGCAGCGAGCGGTCTGCCCCTGAAAGGCGTTCGACCATCTCGGCCTGCAATGCGTCGAGCAACTGCCCCGGTTCGGTGATCTCTTTGGCTTTCACCCTGACCCGCAACCCGCCGAGCAGATCGTCGGTGACGCGTAGGCCGACATCGGCGCGTAGCAACGCCTCTTCCAGGTCGTCCCACGTCGCCTGGCCGATACCGCTTCGGCTGCGGATACCCACGAACGTGCCGGCGAGCGCATTGCGCGCCTTGGCCATGCGGCTGCGGAAGTTGGGACGCTCCAGCCCGGCCGGGGCCTGCGGCGGGACGATGGGCGGTCGATCCTCGACGGCAGTTGGGCGGGTCGGTGGGGCTGATGTAGCGGCGCTGCGACGGCGGTTGAGCAGCACCACGCCGAGCCCGACAACGAGCACGACGGCGATGAGAACGAGATAGATCCACGGCATGGCGGCATCACGCTACCGCCGGCAGTTACGACGACCCCCCGTCGCTAAGCCTCTGGGCCACCCAGGCGAGGGGGATCGAGACGATCATCACGAACGTCGCCAGCACATTGACGATCGGGATGAACCTCGGACGGCTGAAGTTGGCCAGGATCCATTGCGGCAGGGTCTGGAACCCTGCACCGGCGGTGAACGTGGTAACCACGATCTCGTCGAAGCTCAGGGCGAAGGCCAGGATTCCGCCGGCGACGAGTGCCGACCGCACGAGCGGAAACGTGACGAGGCGGAACGTCTGCGTGCCATGCGCGCCGAGATCGGCGGAAGCCTCGAGCAGGTTCGGCGACGAGCGCCGCAACCGGGCGATGACGTTGTTGTAGGCGACGACGACGCAGAACGTGGCATGGGCGACGACCAACGAGTGGAATCCGAAACCGACGGAGAAGTCGAACAGCCCAACGTCGATACGGCGGGAGAACGTGTTCTGCAGGGCGATGCCGGTGACGATGCCCGGCAGGGCGATGGGCAGCACCATCAGGAACGAGACGGCGTTCCTGCCGAAGAAATGGAACCGTTGCATGGCGAAGGCCCCCAAGGTGCCAAGTACGAGGGCAATCAGCGTCGCGGCGAGGGCGACCTTTACCGAGTTGAGCAGCGCCTCGCGGGGCCCATCACTTCGCCATGCCTCGCGCCACCAGTCGAGTGTCCAGCCCCTGGGCGGCCACGCCACAGAGTTCGCTTTGTTGATCGACAGGCGGGCGACGACCAACATCGGAATGTACAGGAACGCCAGGGTGGCCGCGGTGATGAGGCCGAGTACCCACTTGGAGAGTCGCGAGGTACCCATCGATCAAATGCTCTCGAACGCGCCGAGGCGCTTCATCGCGACGAGGTAGGCGATGATGATCAAAAGCGGCCACAGGGTGTAGGCCGCTGCGAGCGGCTGGTTGGGGGCCCCCAAGGTGCTGTTGATGAAGGTACCGAACATCACCCGCTGCTTGCCGTCGGTTACGAGCTGCGGAACGATGTAGTCGCCCAGCGACAGCGAGAAGGTGAAGATCGAGCCGGCTGCGATCGACGGCAGCAGCAACGGCATGATCACGCTTCGGAACGTGCGCAACGGCCGGGCGCCGAGGTCGCCAGCCGCGTCGAGCAGCGATGCCGGTAGCCGCTCGAGCCCGGCGTAGATCGGCAGCACCATGTAGGGCAGCCAGAGGTAGGTGAGCGCCAGGATCACGCCCGTGCGCCCGTATCCAGGGGTCCAGCCGAACACGCTCACCAGGAACCCGCCGCTACCGCTACCGGCCGCGGCAAACGAGTTGCCGGCCGGCGACAGCATCGCCCGCCAGGCGTAGCCCTTGACCAGGTATCCCGCCCACAGGGGCAACAGGATCGACACGATCAGTCCACGACGCATCCACCTCGGGGCGATCTTGGCGATGAAGAACGACGTTGGCAGAGCTATTGCAAAGCAGAGCGCGGTCACTCCTCCGGCGATCAGCACCGTACGCAGAACCACTTTGAACACCGACAACTCTGTGAACGAAGCGCTACGCCCTCGGCGTAGGCGGGTTCTTGTTCGCAGATACTTCGGAAGCCGGTGAACCATTTGATGCGCGCGAGAACCCAGACAATGTCGCGGGTCTCGTTGTTGTTTCTCAAACGTGCGATGTCGTGCGTCTTACGCCGGACAAGCCGGTGGTCGCAGTCAGCCCGCTTGTGCGGTTGGAGTCCATGCACAAGGAAATCGCCAATGGCCGATTTCCATCTTTGACGACGCTCGAACATCCGCCAGCCGAAGGGATCTTCGTCGATCTCGCGCGTATCATGAGCGTCAGTAAGGAATTGTTGGCCGGGTGGGACAGGCAGGAAGGCTTCACCAGCCAAGATCGCGCCATTCGTTTTGCCGCCGCCATTGAACGCAAGATGGGACGCTTTGCCTTTCCTG
>JANNHY010000027.1:0-2488 GCA_031404635.1 Ilumatobacteraceae bacterium | reverse complement strand
CCAACATGAATTGGTTGCCGCGCTTGGCGACGAAAACGTTGACGGCGGCCACGCCCTAATGACTCCGCGTGATCAGCCGGACCGCCTTGCGCGGGGCTCTGCCGAGTTTGCGCAGTGCCCGCCCGAGCACACCCGACTTGTCAGGATGGTTGGCGCCGTCGCGGAGCAGTTCGCGGACGACCACCCGGCGGCTGACCACCGATGGCAGATCGGCAACCAACCGGCGGACCTCGTCACGTCGCTCTAACGACTCGGCTCGCAGTTGGTCGATCTCGGCAGCCACGACCTCGATGCGGCGGCGCAGTTCGGCGTTCTCGAAACGGAGGTGATCGAGTTCCTCGGAAGACACCGTGGTAAAGATACGCCCAGGATGTGCACTCGCAGTCGATCTCCGGAGCAACGATGACCGGGCGCGTCGCCGTGGTGCTCGTCGTGCCGCACGGCACTCACCGCCCCGAGCCCCTCGCCGAGGCTCTGAGCGCCCTGCATCCGGCGTGGCAGGTCGGTGCGGTGTGGTGCGGCGACCCGTACCTGCGGCCGCAATTGGACGGCGTCGCCTGGTTCGACAGCCCCACCATCGATGCGGCAGGGGAAGTGGCCATCGTCGCCGGTGACACGCTGGTCGGGGAGTGGCGGCGGGCGATCGACGTGACGGCCCGCCTGTTGGCCGATGGCGTCGACCGCGTCGTGCTGCTGTGGGTCGGAGCGACAGCCGTGCTGGCACGGCTCGGATCACTGGTCGAAGCGCAGGCCCGGCCGATGACCCTCGTCATCCGTGCCGTCGAATGCCTCCCCGACGACGGGCTGGCGCCGACCGAAGCCGACCTCATCGACGACGGCCTGTACAGCACCAATGTGGCCGTGTTCGGTCGCGCTGCCGGGCCGGCCATGGAGTGGTTGAGATCCAATCTGGCCGGCACATCCAGCGTCGGCCATCTCCTATCGCGGGCGGCGCAAATCTTCGGCGCCAACGAATGCGGCGACGAGTCGATCGGCGTGGGACGTTGGCGATGGGACTGCACCGAGCCGGCGCTGCTCGACATCGGCGGGTACGACAGCCGCACCCCGTGGACGCTCGATCCCGACGCATCGCGGCCGCTGCGGATCGAGTTGCTAGGTAACCCGGCGCGACAGGAGTCGCTCGCCCGCGCATCGGCACAGCTCGCCGGCGAGCGCAAACCGCTTTGCCTGCCGGGCGGGTTGGAGGTCGACGCCACCATCCGCCAGGTCGTCGCCGATTCGTCATCGCCGCCACCGGCACCATGGGGCGCCGCCGCCGAGTTCCGCACCTGGCTGGCGCAGCGCTACTGGCGGGCGCTGCACGACGACCGTCGAGATCTGTGGTCTGTCTTTCCCGATCCGAACGGACACTCTGCAATCGCCTTCTGGCAATGGTGTCGGAGAGCCTTCACAGTCGATGACTGTGCGCTGCTCCTTGCCCCGCCGGAGAGTGGCGGTGGCCCCGTTCCGATCGCGGACCATCTCCGTGATGACGGAGTCAACATCGTCGGCTATTTCGATCGCTCCTTGGGTCTCGGCGACGTCGCGAGACGGCTGCGTAAAGCAGTTGGGCAGGCTGGGCTCGCCAGCAGCGCGATCGCCACACAACGCACTGTCAGCCCGACCGGTGAGGCTGCCGATATCGACAACCGGGTCGAGTTCACCAACACCGTGTGCGTCGTCACCGCCGACCAGTTCCCGTTCCTTGCCGGCGACTTCCCGGAGCTGTTCGCCGCCACCCGGCGGATGATCGGGTACTGGTTCTGGGAACTCGAACACATCCCGCTCCACATGCGCCGCTCGTTTGCCTTGGTCGACGAGATCTGGGCCGGGTCACGATTCGTGACCGACGCGTTCGCCGCGGTGTCGCCGGTATCGGTGCGTCACGTGCCCATACCGGTGGCCGAACCCGAGCCTTCGCGCCGCCGCGGCGGCGACTTCGCCACACTCGCCGACGTGGGCGAGCGGCCGATCTTCCTGACCGTCTTCGACCACCTCAGCGTGACCGAACGCAAGAACCCTGCCGGTGTCATCGACGCGTTTCGCCTGGCGTTCAAACCCAACGAGGGGCCCATCCTGGTCATCAAGACCATGAATGGAGAGCAGCGTTGGGCGAATCATCAGCGTGTGCTCGCCGCCGCCGATGGACGCGACGACATTCGGGTGTGGGACGAGATGCTGGAACGCGCCGATCAGATGGCCTTGGTCGCGGCCGTCGACTGCATGGTGTCGCTGCACCGCAGCGAGGGTCTCGGCCTGCATTTGGCCGAGGCGATGTGGTTGGGAACGCCCACCATCGCCACCCGGTACTCGGGCAATCTCGATTTCATGAACGACGACAACTCGTTGCTGATCGACGCCGACCTCGTGCACGTCGAGCATGGCGAAGGGGTCTACCCGCCGACGGCGAAGTGGGCAGCGCCCGACCTCGAACAGGCTGCCGCAGCGATGCGTCGCATGGCCGGCGACGCCGCGCTGTCGCAACGAT
>JANNHY010000026.1:0-3513 GCA_031404635.1 Ilumatobacteraceae bacterium | reverse complement strand
GTGGCCAGCCAGCCCAGTCGCTTGTTGCCATCGACGAGGGCGTGATTGTTGACGATTGATTGCAACAGGGCTGCGGCCTTGGCAAGCAGGTCTGGGTAGGCGTCCTGTCCGAAGGCAGTTGCTTGCGGTCGCGCTGCTGCGGAGCCGAGGAGGCCGATGTCGCGGATCGGTGGTGGGTCGCCAAGCAGCGTGCGGGCGAGGTAGATGAGGTCATCGAGGTCCAAGTACTCAATCGGGTCGCTCATTCGCCGAGGCGTCGGAGGGCGTCACCGTGTTTGTCGATGATCCGAGCGGCGGCCGTGTTGACGCGGTCGTTGTGGTGGCCCCGGGTGACGAACTCTCGGACCGCTCGGCGAGCGGCTTCCTGCATGGAGATGCCTTCGGCTTCGGCGCGTTCGCGAAGTGCTGCTTGTTCGATGTCAGTGAGGCGGAGCGTCATGGCCATGCGAGCATGGTATCAGTTCGATACCGCCCGAACTGCCGAGATCGCGCGCACTCGTCGAGACGCACAACACGCTGGTCGCCGGTCTTGGTGGCCGCATCGATGAGCGCGGGCACCTGTCGAGCTGCCGCACTCGCACACTCGACATCGTCCGTACTCATCCGCAAGCCGACGCCTGGATGGCGCGCGGGGCAGCGATGGATCGCCACCAGATCGTCGAGTTCGCGATGTCCACCATGAGTGAGTAGCGCGCAGGATCGATCGCGCGGACGCCGCACATATCGGCCGCAGATAACCGCAGGACGACGCGGGCCAAGCGGCAGTTCGGCGCTCTTTGATTCACAATCGCACACTCCCTGGGAAGTCCGGGGAGTTAGAGCGGCTTGTCCCGTTCGGTATCGATTCCCAACCGCTGAAACAGCCGGGCGTCGGCCACCGATATCGGTGACCCCGAATCAACGACGGCGAGCAGAATCTGCGCAGAGTCGACTGGTGCCACGGTGACCATCGGTCGCCGAACGATGGACCCGTCCGGGAAGTGTGGCTCGCCGAGATCGACGTGGGCGTATGCCCAACGCTCGGCCACGTGCTATCAGCGCAAGCCGACGAACAGGGGTTCGTCGAGCGCTGGGATGCGCTGAACGGTTGCCCCGACTATCCCCGCAGCGTCAAGCGAGTCGAGAAGTTCGTCGAGTTCCTGGGCATCGGCAACGACACGCCCAGCGGCGTCAACTCCGACCCACCGACCCCGATAGCGCTCCATGACCAACTGTTCCACTGCCCATATCGTAGTCAAGGGGTGAGACAGGAGCCGCTCACTCGCCGAGAACCTCACGTCTCACCGTCCAGGGATTCGGCGAGGGTGGCCGCAACGCCGGCATCAGGACAACACGAGGCAACACCAGATGGACAGAAAAAGCTAGCTGAACAGCTTTCTGGCGATCACGATGCGTTGAATCTGGTTGGTGCCTTCGTAGATCTGGGTGATCTTTGCGTCGCGCATCATTCGCTCCACCGGGAACTCAGTCGTGTATCCATATCCGCCAAGGAACTGGACGCAGTCGGTGGTCACCTGCATGGCCACATCACTGGCGAACGCCTTCGCCATCGCCCCAGCCATGCTCAACTCGCCGGTCGGGTCGCCGTCGTCGACCATCGCGCACGCACGGTAGACCATCGCCCGCGACGCTTCGATGCGTATCGCGCAATCGGCAGCCATCCATTGCAGGCCTTGGTTGGCGGCGAGTGGGTGTCCGAAAGTGCGACGCTGCTTCATGTAGTCGACGGCGTAGTCGAGCGCCCCCTGGGCGATGCCTACGGCCTGCGCTCCGATGGTCGGGCGCGACCGGTCCAAGGTGTGCATCGCCACAGCGAAGCCATCGCCGACCTCACCGAGGCGCCACCCATCGGGGATACGGCACTCGTCGAACCGCACCACACCGGTCGGCGACCCCTTGATGCCGAGCTTGTGCTCGAGTTTGTCGACGTGCACGCCCCACTCGGCCTTGGCGAGGAAGCAGGTGATGCCCTTGTGACGGTCGTCGGAGGTGCGGGCGAACACGGTGTACAGGTCGCTGATTCCTGCGTTGGTGATCCAACATTTCGTGCCGTTGACGACCCAGTCGTCGCCGTCGCGGACAGCCCGTGTCGTCATCGACGCGACGTCGCTGCCCGCATCGGCTTCGCTGAGGCAATAGCTCGCCTGACTGCGGCCATCGCACATGCGAGGCAGCACTTCGGCCTTCAACGCCTCGGACCCGAAGTTCATCACCGGCAACATGCCCAACTTCGAAATCAGGAACATCAAGCTGGTCGAAGCACAGGCCCGCGCCAACTCCTCGGCCGCGATCGCCTGAGTCACCAGCGATGCGCCCTGGCCACCGTACTCCTCCGGATACGGCAGCGACATGAGGTCGGCGGCGACGAGGGCCTTGAAAACCTCCCAGTCGTACTCGGCCTTCTCGTCGGTGGCGGCGGCACGTGGAGCGACCTTGTCGTCGGCGAATCTGCGCACGACGGAGCGGAACTCGCGCTGCTCGTCGGTGAGGTTGATTGGTTGATTCATGCGCCCAACAGCTCCTTCCACCGTCCCGGGAATGCGGCTGCGACTTGCGCCGGCGTCATTCGCAAAGTGGCTTCGGGGACCATGTCGACCAGTGCTCGGGCCTCGTCGTAGTGATGCAACACATTGCTGACACCTTCGAACATCCTGGCTCGGCTGGTCTTCAATTCGGCAGGAGGATCGCTGTCGAGAAATCCCCACACGGTGAAAGCTATGGTCAGATCGTGCACGACCGGAGCCCGGCTGAATATCGAGGCCCGTCGCAGGGCGATGCCGAGGCAACCGTGAATGGCATCGGCGGCGTGCTCGCCCGGCTGCAGCTGCAACCGATCGCGGAACCCGTTGGCGATCTTCAGGGCGAACCCCTGGTCGGGGCCTTGAAATCCGAGGCGGGCACCCTCCGGCTGGAACCCGGTCAGGTCGCCAGGGCGATCCGGCTTCCACGAAGGGGGCACGATGTCGGGCGAGCTATAGACACGCGAGTCGTCGACGGGTGAAACGGGGGCGAACTTCGGCGCGGCCATGACATCTTTCTACCCGGTCAGCCGGCCGAGTGCAGCAAGCCGTAGACGATGCTCTCTTCGAGTGCCCGCCACGAGGCCTCGATGATGTTCGGACTCACGCCGATCGTCGTCCAGGTGCGATCGCCATTGGTGGCGTCGATCAGCACACGGGTGATTGCGCCGGTGGCCGTGGCCCCGTCGAGAATGCGCACTTTGTAGTCGGTGAGGTGCACCTTGGACAGCGCCGGGTACGCCACACCGACCGCGGCGCGTAGGGCCGAGTCGATGGCATTCACCGGGCCATTGCCCTCCGAGGTGTGCACATGACGCTGCTCGCCAATCCACACCTTGACCGTCGCCTCCGTCGCGGACGCGCGCCGCGCCGCCCACGACAACGGCTACAAGGACGGCGTGAGGCGGGGCGAGCAGGCGGCGCGCGACGGCAAGGCGTTCAACGCGCAGCTCGAGCGCGACTACCGCGACGCGCAGAACGGCTACAACCGATC
>JANNHY010000025.1:0-11397 GCA_031404635.1 Ilumatobacteraceae bacterium | reverse complement strand
TGGCGGCTTAGTCGTCGGCTTCGATCACGGCACCGCCGTGATCGATTCGCAAAACCTTGGTATGGCCATCGCCGGGCATCTGCGCGGCAAGATCGTCTGCATCGTCGAACGGACACATCGCCGCCACCGTCGGGCCCGAGCCCGACAGCCACGAACACCAGGCGCCGGCATCGAGTGCCGCGTTCATTGCCGCCTTCGAGGGCTCCACGGCCTCGAGACGGCTATCTTGGTGAAGGCGGTCCTGGGTCGCGCTGCGCAATGCATCGATGTCGCCGGCGGCCAGCGCGGCAACCAGCAAGGCAGTCCTGCCGATGTTGAACACCGCATCGCCGAGTGCCACCTCGCCGCCCAGCTTCAGGCGCGACTCGTCCGTCGAGGTCGTGAACGAGGGAATCCACACCACGATCGCCGGGTCGAACGCCAACGGGATGCGCACGGCCCAGCCGTCGGCCGTGGCGACAACCCCGCCGAGCAGCGAAGCGGCGACGTTGTCGGCGTGACCCTCGAGTTCGCTGGCCAGCGCCAGCATTGTGCGCATCTGCGCCGACAGCCGGTCGGGGTCGCTCCCGTGACGCTGGGCGTGGGCGGCGACGATGCCGGCAACCCGCACGGCTCCGCTGAAACCAAGGCCACGACCGACCGGGATCGGCGAACACACCCACAGTTCGCCTTCGCCGCCGGCGCGCAGGAAGGCGACACCCGCGGGGTGGAACTGATCGATCCGCTGAGCGCCGGCAGGCAGTTCGCCGTCGATCACTCCGGCTTCGGCGTGCATTGACAGCGCCATCCCGAGCGTGTCGAATCCGGGTCCCAAATTCGCCGACGACGCCGGCACGCGGATGATCACGGTTGGTCAGCCTGCCAAGTCGGCTTCGGCGGCTTGGGATTCGTGAACCCATCGATCGAGGGTATGCGCCGCGCGGCCTTCATCTATCGACGACGTGGCGATGATCACTCCCTCCTCCAGCGACTCGGTAACACCGGATACCACCAAACCCGCCGCTGCATTGAGCAGCACGATGTTTCGATGAGCGCCGTGCTCGCCTTTCAACACGCGGCGCACGACCTCGGCGTTTTGCGGTGGTGTGCCGCCGACCAACTCGTCGGGGATTGCCGGTGCGAACCCCAAAGCGACCGGGTCGACAGTGAACGTGCGAACATTGTCGTCGTCAAGGGCCAGAACGGTCGATGTGCCGGTCGTGGTCAGTTCGTCGAGTCCTGCGCCGTGCACCACCCATGCCCGCACCGAACCGTGCAACCTCAACGAGGCCAGCATCCGGTCGGCGACAGCCGGGTTGGCGACGCCGATCAACTGCCGACGAACTCGCCCCGGGTTGGCCATCGGGCCGAGCAGGTTGAACACCGTGGCGATACCGATCTCGCGACGGCTCGGCGCAGCGAAGCGGAAAGCCGGGTGGAACTTCGGCGCCAGACAGAAGCCGATACCAACCGCCTCGACGCAGCGCAGCACACCCTGCGGCGACAGTTCGATGGCCACACCCAACTCTTCGAGCACGTCGGCGGCGCCGCATTGCGACGAGGCGGCGCGAGCGCCGTGTTTGCACACGGGGACGCCGGCCCCGGCAACCACGATGGCGGCCATCGTGCTGACGTTGATCGAGTGGCTTCGATCGCCCCCGGTACCGACGATATCGACGGCGCGCCCTCGTAGATCCTCGCCGAGTGGCACCAACGATGCTGCATCCAACACCGCATCGAGCAGCCCGCTCAGTTCCTCTGGCGTCTCACCCTTGGCCCTCAAGGCGACCACGAAGCCGATCAGCTGAGCAGGTGTTGCATCGCCCGACAGGATCGTCGCCATGGCCGCGCGGGCGTGGGCGGCAGGCAGGTCCCGACGTTCGATGAGTTCGGTCAACAGCGCGGACCAACCACCCAGCTCCTCGAGCGCATTCATCGGTTCAGGCTACGCAGTGCGGCGACGTTGGCGGATCATCCGCCGTCGTTCGCGTTCGGTCGCCCCACCCCAGATCCCCGACTTCTCTCGCGCTTGCAGGGCGTGCTCGAGGCAGGCGATGCGCACGTCGCACCCGGCGCAGACCGCCTTCGCCTCCAATGCCAGATCGTCGTCGTCCGGGTAGAACATGGCTGCCTCCAGCCCCCGACACGCCCCCAACTCTCGCCATACGATCTCTTTGACCGACACGACTGATGTTCTCCTGAGTAATGGCCCCGCTGACGGTGGATCACCGTTTCAGCGCGCCCGAATCTAGGTTCATTGACGACGCCTTGACCAGACCCTTTTGAGGAATTTTTCAGGGTTGTGTAACGGTTGTGCGCGCGGCACCACCGCGAAGATCGTCGACAAGCTCACTTACCGTGGTGTCAGCCGGCACCGTCTCCTCGCTTCGACCGGGTACGGCGGCAGTCATCGCTCTGCAGGTTCCTCGCCGATGCCGTAGGCACGGGCGATCAGTTGCAGCGGATGCAACGGTTGCCGACCGGTCTGCTCGGTGATCGCCGTGTTGGCGAGATGGCAATCCCCGGCTACGACCTCGCCGTCGATACGGCCGATCTGATCGGCCAGCTTCTTGGCCATCGGCACACTGATCCCGGTGTTCTCGGCGCGTAGCCCCCACATGCCATCGATGCCGCTGCACTGCTGCACCAGCGTGACCTTGGCACCGGTGAGCTTGATCAAGTCACGACTCTTCAGGCCGATGTTCTGCGCCCTCAGATGACACGGAGTGTGATAGGTCACGGTGACGGGGACGTGACCGCGAAAGTCAGTGTCGAGCGAGGTGCCCTCGGCCTTGTGCACTTTCATCAGATACTCGGCGGCGTCGTAGGTGTGTTCGGCTACCAGTTGCGCACTAGCTCCACCGACGTAGTCGAGGTAGTCCTTCTTCAACACATACCCACACGTCGGCTGGGGCACCACGATGTCGTTGCCGAGTCGCACCGACGCTGCCAGAGCCTTGACGTTCTTCTCGGCGACCTTGATGAACTGCTCGACTTCGCCGCTGTGCAACAACGGTGCCCCGCAGCACCCGGCACCGTCGGCGAGAGCGCATTCGATCCCGTTTCGCTCGTAGACCTTGACGAGATCGTGGCCGATCGATGGCTGCTGGTACTCGACCAGACACGTCGGGAACACCGCGACACGACCCTGGCGCTTGGCAATTCGAACCTTCGGGCGACGATTGAACCATGTCGAGAATCGTTGGCGGGCGTACGGCGGTAGCAGGCGAACGCTCGACACGCCGGTCACTTTCTCCATCGCTCTGCGCACCACGGAACCCTGCTTTGCGCCAATGATCCTGTTGGCCATCGGAGCGGCGCGGGAGGCGGCCTTGCCGATCAGATCGGTGTGACCCATCACGGTGCTGGTCACTCGAGACCGCACACCGATCTGACCGTTGGCGTGGCGCATGGCGCCGGCGCGCAGCATAAGCCTCGGGAAGTCGACCGCCCATTCGTGTAACTGGGGGGTGTACGGGCAGTTGATGTAGCACAGCTTGCACTGGAAGCATTCGTCGACGACCTGGTCCTGCTGAGCCGGTGTCAGCCACCCGGAATCTTGATCGACGTGGCGATCGATCATTTCGAACAGCGTCGGGAACGCTGTGCAGAACTTGAAGCACAGGCGACACCCGTGACACAGGTCGTAGACCCGGGTCAGCTCCTCGCGGACGTCGGCCTCGTCGTAATACTTGGGATTCTTGGGGTCATAGATGATTGTCATCGGTGTGCTCGGCCGGACGGCGCATTTGAGCAACTGTATTGCATTGGCGCCAATTCGTGCCGCGTGCACATGAGGTAGGGGCCCTCCATCGCCGGCCGGCATGCGACAGTCTCTAGGATGATCGTCGATGCCTCCCACCACATCCTTTCGACGCGCCGGCATGGTTGAGCGACTCGAAAGCGAATCGTTCGACGTGTTGGTGATCGGTGGCGGCATCACTGGAACCGGTGTCGCCCTCGACGCCGCCGCTCGCGGCCTGCGCACCGCACTCGTCGAGCGCGACGACTTCGCGTCGGGAACCTCGTCGAGAAGCTCGAAGCTCGTTCACGGTGGCCTGCGCTACCTGCAGCAGGGTGATATTCGCCTCGTCTACGACGCGCTGCGCGAACGGGAGCGGTTACGCAAGAACGCGCCTCATCTCGTCAAGGTGCTGCCGTTCATGATTCCAATCCTGACCAAGGAGGGCGTGGTCTCGCGCAAGATCGCCCGCGCCCTCGGCTCGGCGATGTGGATGTACGACCTCACCGGCGGCTGGCGGATCGGCAAGTTCCATCGGCGGCTGAAGAGAGATGCGGCGTTCGCCCATCTGCCGACGATGCCGAAGGACCGGCTGGCCTCTGCATACCTGTACTTCGACGCCACCGTCGACGACGCCCGCCTGTGCCTGACCGTGGCCCGCACTGCGGCGGCGCACGGCGCCGTCGTGGTCAATCGTTGCCGCGTCGTCGAACTCACCAAGGCCGACGACGGGCGGGCATCAGGTGCTGTGGTCGAAGCCGATGGACGGTTGATCACCGTGCGCGCCAAAGTGCTCGTCAACGCCGCCGGCGTGTGGTCCGACGAGGTGCGAACGCTCGACGAGGGCGCCGATCCCGATTCGATCCGCCCTGCCAAGGGCGTACACATCACAGTGCCGTGGGACAAGGTCCGCAACGACATCGCTGTCGTCATCCCGGTCCCCAAGGACAAGCGCAACCTATTCGTGGTGCCGTGGGGGCGGCGCGCCGACGGGACCTTCGAGCACACCTACGTCGGCACCACCGATACCGATTATCGGGGCTCGATCGACGATCCGCAGTGTTCCAAGGACGACATCACCTACGTGCTCAAGGCGCTCAACGCGTCGATCACCACCGGGGTCACCGAGGCCGATATCACCGGTGTCTGGGCCGGATTGCGACCGCTGGTGAAAAGTGCTTCGTCGGGGCGCACCGCCGATCTGTCTCGGCGTCACAAGGTCAATCGCAGCACGAGCAACGTCATCACCGTGACCGGTGGCAAATTGACGACCTACCGCGAAATGGCCGAGGACACCGTCGACGAGGTGTGCGAGGTGCTTGGAATGCGTCGCAAGTCGACGACCAAGCGACTGCCGCTGGTCGGCGCCGACGGTTATCGCGAACCTGCTGAACGCACTGCTGCCCACCTCGCCAATCGGTACGGCTCAATGGCGGCCGAGGTGGCCGCGCTGTGCCAGGCAGATCCACGCCTCCACGACGCGCTCGTACCCGGGCTTCCGTACACCAAGGCCGAGGCCGTTTATGCGGCACGATCGGAGATGTCCGTCACCTTGGACGACGTCTTGTCGCGCCGCACCCGCGCTCGCCTTTTCGACCGCCCGGCGACCGTCATTGCTGCCGAGGATGTCGCTCGGTTGATCGCCGCCGACATGGGGTGGGACGAGGCCGAGATCGGGCGGCAGGTGGCCGAGTTCCGCAGCTCGTGCGGTTGGGAACAGACGGCCGGGCAGACTGCCGAGGTCGACCTGCTAGGGGCTCATCGGTGACAACGCCGACGGCCCCGATCGAATTGACGGGTACGGCTTCATGTTTGACCGGATCGACGCGTCAACCCGATGATGAGCTGATCGCTCGGCTCCACGGCATCTGCGAAACGATCACGTCGGCCACCGCGACCGCCGAGGCGAGCCGCGACTGGTGGCCGTTGGCGTTGCACTGGTCACTCGCCGGCTGCGTTCCTCAGCGGGCTGGTGCTGTCTGCCGGCCAACCACCGCCGCCGAAGTCGCCGCGGTGCTGTCGGCATGCTCGGCTGTTGGCGTGGCGGTCACGGCAGCGGGCGGGCGCAGCGGGGTGTCGGCGGCCTCGATACCGGTGTTCGGTGGCGTGGTCCTCGACCTCACGGCGATGCAGGGCGTCATCGAGATAGATGCTGTCTCGGGTGTGGTCGAGGTCTGGGCGGGCACGTTCGGACCCGAACTCGAAACCGAACTGCGTCAACGCTGCGCCCTGACCGTCGGCCACTTCCCGCAGAGCTTCGACATCGCCACAGTCGGTGGATGGGTGGCGTGCCGCGGTGCCGGGCAGTACAGCACGCGCTACGGCAAGATCGACGAGATGGTCGTCGGCCTCGAAGTCGTGCTCGCCGACGGCACGGTTCTGCGCACCGGCCACGGCCCCGCAGCTGCAATGGGACCCGACCTCACCCATCTCTTTCTCGGCAGCGAAGGCACGCTCGGGGTAATCACCCGCGTCTGGCTACGCGCCCATCCGGTCCCTACGCACGAACGCCGCGCCGCCTACATGTTCGCCGACTTCGAGACAGGGATCGAGGCCTGCCGCCTCATCCTTCGCCGGGGTGCGACACCCGCGGTGCTGCGTCTGTACGACGGCGTGGAGACGCAGCGCAGCCACGGTGGCAATGGCTCGCGGTGCGTGCTGCTGGTGCTCGACGAGGGCGACATCGGCCTCGTCGAAGCAACGATGGGCGTCGTCGAGGACGAGTGCGCCGCAGCGACCCCGGCATCAGCCGACCTCGTCGAGGATTGGCTCGCTCATCGCAACGACACCGACGCCCTGCAGGCCTTGACTCGCAAAGGCTTCGTCGTCGACACAATGGAGATCGCCGCGCCATGGTCGCAGCTCGCAACGATTTTCTCGCAGACGTGTCAGGCATTGATGGCTGTGCCGCACTCCCGTGCGGCGAGTTGTCACCTTTCGCACAGCTACGTGGATGGAGCGTGTCTGTATTTCACATTTCTCGCCGCTCCCCCGCCGGGCCAGATCGAGGCTACTTACGTGGCGATGTGGGACGCCGGCCAGCGCGCCGTGCTGGCCGGGGGCGGCAACCTGTCGCATCATCACGGCATCGGTCTCAACCGCGCCCGCTTCATGGCCGAATCGATGGGTTCGTCGCTCGATGTGCTGCAGTCGGTGAAGGACGCGCTCGACCCGGCCGGAATCCTCAACCCCGGCAAACTCGGGCTGTCATCGCCATTCGGCCCGGTCGGGTGGCCATGAGCAACCTCGACTGGAACGCCCTGCGCGCCGGAGGAAGCGTGGCAATCGTGTTCGCCGTCCCGTTCTCGGTTGCCGCTCGCGTCGCCGCCGATAGCGACAACCACTCCGGGCTGGCGTCGCTGCTCAGCCTTGCCGCGCTGGTCGGGTTCATCCTTGGTGCCGGCGTGGCCGCGTGGGCGCAGCAGCTACGTCTACCGCTGAAGCACGGGATCATCTGCGCGGTCGGCACCTACGTCGCCGCCCAGGCGGTTTTCATCGTCGTTCGTTCGATACGGGGCAACGACGTCCGTTGGCTGGCCGCGCTGTTCAATCTCACTGCGGTGGCCGTCGCCGGCCTGATCGGCGGGGGGCTGGGCAGCGCGCTGCAGCGGCGTGGTTTCTATCCATCGTCGAGTCGAGGTTCGTCGTGAGCGTTCTCGTCATCGATGTCGGTACCTCCGGACTGCGCTCCGCTGTGGTCGACGGCAGCGGTGCCGTGCACGCTCTCGAGTACCGGCCATTTCCTCCGTCGTCGCCGTTCCCCGGTCTGGTCGAGTTCGACGGCGCAGGCATGGCGTCGGCCGTCATCGATGTGGCCACCAAATCACTAGCCGCCGCTGGGCCGGTCGCTGCTGTCGGCATCTCCAACCAGCGAGCGTCGACCCTGATGTGGGATCGCGGCACCGGACAACCGATCGGGCCGGGACTGGGCTGGCAGGACCTGCGCACCGTGTTCGACTGCATCACGGCCAAGTCCGATCACGGCTTGTCGTTGGCCCCCAACCAGTCGGCCACGAAGGTCGCCTGGCTGCTCAACAACATCGCCGGCGCCCGCGATCGCGACCTGTGCTTCGGCACGATCGATTCGTGGCTCGCCTGGGTGCTCTCGCAAGGAGCAGTTCACGTCACCGATCCGTCGAACGCGGCAGTCACCGGCCTGCTGACAGCCGACACCCTGGCCTGGTCGGCCGACGCCTGCGCCGCGCTGGGCGTGCCGACGGCGATGCTGCCGACCATGGTCGACTCGACGGGTGTGTTCGGCCAAGCGAGTGCGCTCCCGGGGGCGCCGCCGCTCGCCGCGCTCGTCGGCGATCAGCAGGCCAGCCTCGTCGGTCAGGGCTGTGTGCGGCCGGGTTTGGCGAAGATTACGTTCGGCACGGGTGGAATGCTCGATGTCTGTACCGGCCCGTTCGCCCCAGCCACGTTTCGCCGCAGCGATCACGGCACGTTCCCGATCGTGGCCTGGAGCCGGGCTGGGCAACGCGTCTGGGGAGCCGAAGCCATCATGCTCTCGGCGGGCACCAACGTCGAATGGTTGCGTGACGATCTCGGCGTCATCGACACCGCGGCGCACAGTCACGACGTGGCGGCGCAGTGCGATCACAGCGATGGCGTCGTGTACGTCCCTGCCCTCATGGGCCTCGGCACGCCGCACTGGGACTACGGCGCCCGCGGCACGTTGTTCGGCCTGACACGCGGGTCCGGCCGGCCGCAGTTGGTGCGGGCGGTGCTCGAGGGCATCGCCCACCGCGGCGCCGATCTGCTGGAAGCGGCGGAGGCTGACTACGGCGACTCGATCGGGGCGATCCGGGTCGACGGTGGGATGAGCCAGAACCCAACCTTCATCCAGGCCCTGGCCAATTCCACCGGACGGGCGATCGAGGTCTCGCCGCAAACCGAGGCGACGACGATCGGCGGCGCCTACCTCGCCGGTCTTGCTGTCGGCATATGGGGATCATTCGACGACATCGCTGCTGCGTGGCGGCCGCAGGTGGTCGTCGAACCCACTGCTCGACTCGACCGCCAGCAATGGGCCAGTGCAATTGCTCGGGCTCAGGGATGGATACCCGAGCTCTCGGCGCTCGACTTCTAGAATTGCTCCACTCGCCCTCGGCGAGGAAGGCTGACAGGTGAGTATCTCGAAAGGATTTCCGCGTGGATATCGATGTGACGGAGCCGACAGCGGCCGACAGCGCAATCATGCGCCGTCGCCTGCTCGGTATCGGGTTGGGTGGGGCCGCCGCCTCGCTGCTGCCATTTCTCAGTGGTCGGGCCTCTGCGACCACAACCACCGGTTCGACTTCATCTACCGTGGCCGCAACCACGACCACGGCTCCACCGAAGCGGCCGACCGACGACGATGTCACGCTGCTCGGTTTCGCCCAATCGGTCGAGCTCGCGGCTCGTGCGCTGTACGACGTGGCGTTGGGCACCGACGGCTTCGATGACATCCAGCGAGCCGTGATCGTAACGATCCGCGAGTCGCACGACGCCTATGCGGCGTCGTTGTCGGCACTGCTCGGTCGCCAGGCTCCACAGCTGATCAACCCGGTCTTCGACGATCTCCAGTCGTCCTTCGGCGGTGCTGGGCCAAGTGTGCTCGACGCCGCCTACGCACTCGAGTCGACGGCGGTGGCAACCCACACCGACATCCTCGGCGCGTTGCGGGGAACCGACGGGGCCTCGTTGCTCGCGTCGATCCTGATCGCCGAAGCCCGCCATGGCACAGTGCTGGCCCACATGAACGGTGCAACCGGCCTCGACGATCTGCTCGTCAGCACCGAGGCCGACGCGTTGACGCTGGCGGAAGGGTGAGGCTGTGAGTCATCACGACGTCAGCCACAATGAACTGCGCCGCGAGTTGCGGTCACTCGGGGCAACAGCCAACCACGACGCGCGGGCCATGCAACGGGTGTACTCGCAGCTCTTCGACTCCCAAGCAAGCGTGTCCGATCGTCGCCGCGTCCTGTTCGGCCGCCGCGATGTGCTGCGCATCGGCGGCTTCACCGTCGCCACGGCTGCGGTGATCAACGCCTGCGGCGAGCACGTGCGCGGCGAGGTCGGCCGAGTGGGCGTGGTTCCGACAACCGTCAAACTGCCCGAAGCCGCCGTCACGAACATCGCCCTCCTGCGCACCGCATCGTCGCTCGAACACTCGGTGATCGCCGTGTACGGCCAGCTCGTCGGCAACAGCGAACTGCTCGATCCGAAGCTCGACGATGTGGCCGCGCGGTTCATCGACGACCACGTCGGCCACGCCGCGTTGTTCGAGAAGCTGACCGCTGAAGCCGGCGGAACACCATGGACGTGTGGTAACCCGAAGATCGACGACGTGATCATCAACCCGACCCTCACGCGTATCACCGCTGGTGCCGAGGCCACGGCAACCGCCGCGGCAATCGCACCCAGCGATGATCCGCAACGCGACGTGCTCAACTTCGCCCACGGGCTCGAGTCGCTAGCCGGTGCCACGTATCAGGCATTGGTTGCGTTGTTCTCCGAGCCGTCGTTGCGCGCCGACGCGATGTCGATCGGCGCCCGCGAAGCACGCCATGCCGCACTGCTCGCGCTGACGATCAACCCCGACCGGCCCGGTGGCCTGGTCAACTTCGCCGACGCCATCAACGCCGCGCCGGCTTCGCCGCCCACGACCGTCGCCCCAAGCACGACCGTTCAAAACATCGCCAACCCTGTCGGCGGAGCGGCAACTGAACCGGAGGTGCCGCAGACCGATATCCCGTCGGTCACCGCCATTCCGTCTCAGTTCGGCACCCTTGCCGCGCTCCAGCTGGTGGTCGGCAGGGGTGACGAGAACGGCACGCGGCTGAAACTCAACCTCGAGACCCCCAGCCTCAACTCGTTGGTCTTCGAGTACATGACGCCGACGTGCTGAGCCGCTCGTACACTGACGCCCGATGGTGAGTTGGCCGGGTGACCGCGGCACGGCACTTCGGTGACCATGTCGAGGAAAGTCGGGACTCCACAGGGCAGAGTGCTGGCGCGAGCCAGGTCGGGGTGACCTGACGGATAGTGCAACAGAGAGAGACCGCCGATGGGCCAGCTCGCTGGCCACAGGTAAGGGTGCAACGGTGCGGTAAGAGCGCACCAGCGTGTGGGGCGACTCACACGGCTGGCAAACCCCATTCGGAGCAAGGCCAAGCAGAGAGGATGGGCTGCCCGTCCAGCCGGTTCGCCGGCTACCTCTCGGGTAGGCCGCCTAGAGGGATGGTCACCGACGCTACGGCGTCACAGAATCCCGCTTACAGGCCAACTCACCGTCACAATTGATATCGACCATCTCTGCGGCGATCCATCGAGCGCGGTGCCTCGCTTGGCGACGGTGGAGAGAGTGGGCCTTTTGGCCCTGGCCGACGGGAGGGAAGGCGGTTCAGGATCGACCCGTGAGCGAATTGTCACCGACGGGCGATGCCGGGGGAAGCACTGCCGGCGAACATCACTACGTCGTGAACTACGACGATCTCGAGGAGGCAGTGTGCTGGCGTCTCGTCAGGCGCGTCGCCGTGGGCCGAGTCGGGTTCGTATACGACGGTGAGCCGATGGTTCTCCCGGTCAACTGCGTCGCCATCGACGGCAACATCGCCTTCCGCACAGCCGGCGATTCAATGCTGCACAGCCTGGGTGACGGTGCCCGGGTTGCGTTCGAGGCCGACCATGTC
>JANNHY010000024.1:0-10255 GCA_031404635.1 Ilumatobacteraceae bacterium | reverse complement strand
CGCAGCATCGCCTCGATCAGAATCCGTAGCTGCTCTGATGCCGTTGGCGCCCGTTCGATTCGAACGGTGTATCGATCGTGGAACTCCCGTTCGCGCAAGGACAACGCCTCGGCGAGCAAGCCATCCTTGCCGTCGAACCAGTACAGGATCGCCGCCGGGCTCGTGCCCGCAGCCTTGGCGATGTCGACGATTCGTGCCTTGGCGTAACCCCGCTCGGACAGCACCGCCGCAGCTGCGGTCAGGATCTGGGCCTTGCGGACGTGGTCGAGTCGAGGTCTGGGCATGATCAATTGAATCCTGAATGTATATTTAGCTTATGGGATCGGAGCGAGCACAGGTCGACCACGAGGGTCGCTTGCTGCAAGCTCCGGACCGCTGGCAACCCGGCGCCGTCGTGCCCACGCCGCTCGATTTCTACCGTGGCGAGGTGCTGCCGGCGTGGGTCGACTACAACCACCACATGACCGAGGCGGCATACCTGAGCGCCTTCGGCTGGGCCAGCGATGCACTGTTCTCGTACATCGGCGACGACGACGCCTACCGCGCCGCCGGGCACAGCTTCTACACCGTCGAAACACACATCGCCTATCTCCGCGAAGCCGCCGAAGGCATACCGCTGTGGATCACCACCCGGGTTCTCGGCCTTGACCGCAAGCGCCTGCTCATCTACCACGAGATGTATCGCGGCGAGGGCGGGTCACTGCTGGCCACGACCGAGCAGATGCTGGTCCATGTCGATATGAATGCCGGCCGCTCGGTCGGCACCCTTCCCCACGTCCGCGCCGCTCTCGACGCCATCGTCACAGCTCATTCAACTCTGCCCCCGGCCGCTCGTGCCGGCCATTTCTCTCTGGAGTAGCCCCTTGGATTTCGCCCTTTCCGACGAGCAGCAGATGATCGTCGACACCGTTCGCTCGTTCACCGAACGCGAGTTGTTCCCGCATGAGGAGCACGTCGAGAAGTTGGGCGCGGTACCGCCCGAACTGGTGCAGCAGATCAAGCGGCGATCGATCGATGCCGGGCTGTACGCCGCCAACATGCCGGCCGAACTGGGCGGCGGTGGGCTCGACACATTCGGCGTCACCCTGGTCGACCGCGAGTTCGGCGCGACCTCGTATGCGTTGCACTACATCGTCGCCCGACCCTCCAACATCCTGCGGGCCTGCACCGGTGATCAGGTCGACGAGTACCTGATCCCGACGATTACCGGGGAACGCGTCGACTGTATGGCGATGAGCGAACCCGATGCAGGCAGCGATGTGCGCGGCATGAAATGCAGCGCCGTGCGCGACGGCGACGAGTACGTGATCAACGGCACCAAGCACTTCATCAGCCACGCCGATCTTGCCGATTATGTGATCCTCTTCGCGGCGAGTGGCGAGGAGCACACCAGCAAGGGGCCGAAGAAGCTGATCACCGGCTTCCTGGTCGATTTCGACACCCCCGGCTGTGCGGTCGTCGACGGTTACCACTGCGTGTCCAATCGCGGCTATCACAACATGATCATCAACTTCGACGACTGCCGCGTGCCGGCCTCGAAGATTCTCGGCGAGGAGCATCACGGATTCGACGCCGCCAACGAATGGCTCGGTTCGACCCGGCTGCAGGTAGCGGCGGTGTGTGTCGGCCGGGCCCGCCGCGCCCTCGGGATCGCCACCCAATGGGCTGCCACGAGGGTGCAATTCGGCCAGCAGATCGGCAAGTTCCAAGGTGTGTCGTTCAAGCTGGCCGACATGCAGACCCGGCTCGACGCCGCCGAACTGCTGACCCTGCGCGCCGCGTGGAGAGACGCCCAGGGCACCGCCACTGACAGCGACATGGCCATCGCCAAAGTGTTTGCCAGCGAGATGTGCCAGTTCGTCACGGATGAGGCCATTCAGATCCTCGGCGGGATGGGGCTGATGGACGAACTGCCGCTGGAGCGCATGTGGCGCGACACCCGCGTCGATCGCATCTGGGACGGCACATCGGAAATCCAGCGGCACATCATCTCCCGCGCCATGCTGCGGCCCTACGGAGCGTGATCGGTGGTCGACCTGCGCCGCCTGCTCGCGCCGCGCTCGATCGCCACAGTCGGTGGTGCTCCCGCCGAACGGGTCGTCCGCCAGTGTCTCAAGCTCGGCTTCGCAGGCCCGATCTGGCCGGTGCACCCGAAGCGCATCGAGATGGCCGGCGTCGCCTGCCTGCCGACCGTCGATGCACTGCCGGAAGTTCCCGACGCTGTGTTTCTCGGTGTCAACCGGTATGCCACGGTCGAGGCGATGGCCGCGCTGCGTTCCATCGGTGCAGGGGGTGCCGTGTGCTACGGGTCGGGCTTTGCCGAGTCAGGCGAAGCCGGCCTGCAGAGAGATCTGCTCGATGCGGCCGGCGACCTGCCGTTCCTCGGACCGAACTGCTACGGCTTCGTCAACACGTTCGATCGTGTCGCCTTGTGGCCCGACGAGCACGGCATGGCCGCGCTCGCACGCGGGGTCGCCATCGTGTCGCAGAGCGGCAACGTCGCTGTCAACCTCACGTTTCAGCAACGCGGGCTGCGTCTTGGCACGATCATCTCGGTCGGCAATCAAGCCAGTGTCGGTATGGAGGACTGCGTCAGCGCCTTTCTCGATGACTCGCGGATAACGGCGATCGGGCTGTTCCTCGAGGCGGTGCGCGATCCGCAGCAGTTCGCCGCGGTCGCCGCACGAGCCCATACCCAAGGAGTGCCGATCGTTGCCCTGCAGACCGGGCGGTCGGCCGCCGGCGCTGCGATCGCGACCACGCATACCGGGTCGATGTCGGGGCGCGCTGCGGCCTACGACGCGCTGTTCGCCCGCTACGGCGTAGCCACTGTGACAACTCCTGCCGAGTTGTTGGAGACATTGAAACTGCTCGACAACGGTGGTCGATTGAGAGGCCGACGCATCGTCTCGATGAGCAGCTCGGGCGGCGAGGCATCGCTGGTGGCCGACCTGTCTGAACACGGCACACTGCGTTTCGAGCCTTTCACCACTCAACATCAACACCGCATCGAATCGACCCTGACCGAACTGGTCACCGTCAGCAACCCGTTCGACTACCACACGTTTATTTGGGGCGACCGCGAGGCCACAACGCGGTGTTTCACTGCCGTCATGGACGGGCCGCAAGATGCCACCATGCTGGTACTCGACGCGCCGCCGAGCCCCGACAACGACTCATCGTCGTGGGTCGTCGCCGCCGATGCGCTTGCCGACGCGGCCGAGGCCACCGGGCAACGCGCAGTCATAGTGGCCACGATGGCTGAATGCCTGAACGAGCAGTTGCGCGCCCATATCATCGGGCGAGGGTTGACTCCCCTGTTGGGGCTCCGCGAAGGTCTCGCTGCGCTGCAAGCCGCAGCGCTCGTCGGAGGAAGGTGCGATTCCGTGCATGCTCCAGTTGCAGAGCCGGGTCGCACCCGGCTAGTCGACGAAGCGCAAGCCAAGACCAGCCTGGCGGCGCTCGGTGTCGAAGTACCCGTGGGGAAGGTGGTGGCGGCCGCCGGCGTGGCACCCGCCGCCGCCGAGGTCGGCTATCCGATCACATTGAAGGCTCTCGGCCTGGCCCACAAGAGCGAGTTGGGTGCAGTGAGAGTCGGGTTGGGCGACAGCGATGCGGTGCTCGATGCGCTGGGTGCGATTCCCGCCGCCGACAGCTACCTCGTCGAAGCCACCGTGACCGACGTGGTCGCCGAGGTGTTGGTCGCCGTACGCCGCGAGCCGCCGATCGGCTGGCTCGTCTCGCTCGGCTTCGGGGGCCTGACGACCGAGGTGTGGGGCGATGTCGTCCACCTGCTCGCACCAGTGACCCATGACGACGTTCGGTTGGCCCTCAACACATTGCGCAGCTTGGCGCTGCTGACCGGCTTTCGCGGACGGCCGGCGGCCGACATCGACGCGCTGGCGTCACTCGTCGTCACGTTGACCGGGGCCGTCGTCGGCACAAACGTCGTCGAGGTCGAGCTGAATCCCGTACTGGTCGGTCAGCGCGGCGCCGTCGCTGTCGACGCGCTGTGGATCGAGGAGGAGTTGTGACCGGATTTCATGTCGAACTGCACGGTGGCACGGCGGTCGTCACCATCGATCGGCCGAAGGCCAACGCCATCGATGCGGCCACAAGTAAGGCGATGGGCGGCACCTTCGCAGCACTCGACAGCGACCCTGTCGTGCGGGCGATCATTCTCACCGGTGCTGGCCGTAAGTTCTTCTCGGCTGGATGGGACCTGGGGGCCGGCGAGGACTTCGACAGCGACTACGGCGTCGGCGGATTCGGTGGGTTCCCCGAGTTGCCCAACCGATCCACTCCGGTGATCGCCGCGGTCAACGGCATGGCGGTCGGCGGTGGGTTCGAGATCGCCATGGCCGCAGACCTGATCATCGCCGCCGACCACGCCCAGTTCTGGCTCCCCGAACCCACCCTCGGGATCCTGCCGGATGCCGGTGCTGTCAAGCTGCCGCGGCTGCTGCCGCCGCACATCGCCCGCGAGCTGCTGTTGACCGGTCGGCGGATGGATGCCACGGAAGGTCTTCGTTGGGGCCTGATCGCCAGCGTGGTGCCGGCCCACGAACTGCTGGCGGCAGCCGACGACCTGGCAACGGCCATCGCTGCGTCGGCCCCGCTCAGCGTTGCCGCCCTGCTCGACATCGAACGCCGCACCGTCAGCATGTCGATTGATGAAGCGATGGCAGCGCTGAAGTCGCTCGCCAGCTACCGTCGCGCGATCGATTCCGAAGATGGGCGAGAAGGCACAGCGGCGTTCAACGAACGCCGAGCCCCCATGTGGAAAGGTCGCTGACTATCGCTACCCGCTCGGCACGAATCGCGAAGTCAACGAATCACGGCGTTACGAGTGCCGCCGCCCGCCGCTGCCACGGAGCCAACGCCAGCAACCCAGCGGCCAGCAGCAGCCCGGAACCGGCTGTCGTCCAGCGCAGTCCGATCGCGTCGGCGATCTGTCCCTGGATCACGGTCCCGAGCGGGAACAGCAAACCGAGCACGAGAAAGTTGACCGCCAGAACACGACCGCGCATCTCGTCGGGAGCCGACTGCTGGGCGACGCTGGCGAACGACGTGAAGGCGTAGCCGTAGCACAGCCCGACCACCATAAGCATCATTGCCGCCAGCCATAGAACCGGTGAGAATGCGTACGCCAGCAGCGCCGGGCACAGCAGGCCCACCGCACCGAACATCACGGTGCTGACACCGAACCGCTTGGTCACCGAGCCCAACGTGAACGCCGCGCTCACCGCCCCGATGCCCTGGGCGGTCACCAGCACCGAGGTTGCTCTGGCATCGCCATGCAGAACGTTGGTCGCCATCTGCGAGACGAAGGCGATGAACGGCGAGGCGATCCCGATGGTGAGGACCATGACCACCAACATCCGCCGCATCGCCGGATGGGCGACAGCGAAGCGCATGCCGTCGGCGAGAGCCCCGAAGACCGGCCGACGGTCACCTCTGCGGCGCGGTACCTTCACGAGGGCGACGGCGACTATCACGGCGAAGAAGCTGATCGAGTTAAACCACAGCGCAGTTCCGATACCACCGGCTGAAATCGCGATGGCCGCCAATGAGGGCCCGACGATCCTGCCGAGGTTCCACTGGGCGTTCGACAGACCGACCCCGGCGACAAGGTGCTCGCGGGGTACGAGGTCGGGCAACGTCGACTGGAACGACGGCCAAGTGAACGCACCGATGCAACCGGCGACGAAGCTGAGCGCGGCAATGCCGAGCGGTGTCGCCGTTCCGCCACCCACCCACACGGCCAAGATCGCGGCGACGACCGCCGACAGGGCGTTGCCGACGACCAGCACGCGTCGTCGACTCAATCGATCCGCCATCGCCGAGCCGATCGGGCCGAGCACACCGTTCGGCAAGAACCCGGCGGCGCCGACGAGAGCCGACCAAGAAGCTTTCCCAGTCGTGTGGGCGACGTGGTAGCTAAGACCGACCGACTCCATCCAGGTGCCGATGTTCGAGAGCAAGGCACCCGCCCACATCAACCTGAAGTTGCGTGATCGAAATGGAGCAAGCGAGGCCGACGCCATACTTCGCCCGACGTTACCGGTAAACTGCAATCACGCGGGACGGCCGGATTCTCAGAGCCTTGTCTTTGCTCCGGCGAGTTCAAGGCTGAGGATGATGTCCACAGAACTGGCGTCTACAGTCGCCGACGACACCAGCCTGCCGCGGTTTGCCGTGCCCGCCGAGATCCGCCAGTGGGGTGAACGCGTGCATCTGGCCGATCGCAACGTTGCCCGGGCGACGTTGATGCTGTGCGAAACGGTGCTGTTCTACGTCGCCTTCGTCGTTCTTGGCGAGTCGATCGATCGGTGGTGGGGTTGGGCCATCGCCTGGACCGGGCTCGTCATGTGCATGATGCGAATCGATGCCGCTCACCACGAAGCCATTCATCGCAGTCTTTTCGTCCGCCGCTGGCCCAACGACCTGATCGCCGGAATTTTCGGCGCGTTCGAGGGCCTCCATGCACCGACGTATCGCTCCTTCCATCTCGCCCACCACGCCCTCACCCGTCGCGACAACGCTCCTTCAGACCCCGAGGCCTTCTACGACGAGTTGCTCACCCGACCATTTGCCGTCGGTCGGCTACGCGTCAGGGCCAGGTCCGTTTACGTGGTCGGCATGTTGATCGGCGGGGTTTGGTTCGCGTTGCAAATCATTGCCGGCGCGGTGGGCACGCTGCTTGGCCGGCCGCCCCCATACGTCGGCGCGGCATCACTCGAACGTCATGTGCGCCGCTGGGGAATGCTGCCGTTCGGATTGTGGGCCGGCGCGACCACCTCCGCGGTGTTGACAGGGCACGTCACCTTGCTGGTGCACTGGTGGCTGGTGCCCATGCTGGTGTTCCTCTGCGGCCCATTCACGTTTTTCGCTCTGCCGGAGCACTATGCCGCGCCGCACAACAACCCGATGGTCATTTCGACCGGTTCTGTCCGCTCGACGCCGTTCTATCGATGGTTGACACTCGACGGCAACTTCCACCTGGCCCATCATGTCTTCCCGAGCGCATCATGGTGGCGCCTTCCCGATGCCGATGTGCAGCTTCGGAGCCTCACCACGCTTCGCTATCGAAGTTACATCGAGTTCCATCGGACCGTCTGGAACGACTTGGCCCGCGAGTAGTCCTCGCCGGCCCGAACGATCCCTGCGGTGTGGTGCCGAGATCGAAGATCGTCGCCCAATCACTCTCCATGGCCGTGCGAAAGGTAATCGGCATCGGCGGAGTCTGACCGGTAGGCGAGAGCCCGAGCCAGTCATTTCCTTCGCTCAGGGTGTCAAGCGCTGGTCGAGTACCACGGGGAAGCGCTGCACTTCGCGAACCTTTGACATGGCCGCATGGTCTGGGTTGAGGAGTACGTTTCGTTCGCCGCTGCGGGGCGCGACGAGCGCACTCGGTACTGCAATCGCCATCGACGACGTCGACTGCGCCCACTCCTGGCCGATGCGTTGCGTCGAAGACTCGTCGTCGGCCCAACGCCGCTTCAGTATCGCAACATCGAGCCACTCGATCGATCGGGCGGGAACATCGAGTTCGATCGCCAGATAGGTGACCCTTGCGCCGACGAGATGCACGACCAGTTCGAGCGTCGCCAAGGCCAGCGAGTCGGCGGTGTAGATCATTCGCACCCCGACGGGATTCCACCGCCCGCCGTAGCGGGCCGCGCCATCACCGGACAGCGCTGTGCTGAAGTGCCGCGGGGTCGCCAGGCGCCATAGGCGCATCAGCTGAAGACGCCGTGTTCCAGACGGCCAAGGAGATCGAACACCCCGTCGGCGCCAACCTCGGTGCCGGCCACTGCGAACGGTGTGCGCCGGCCCAGCGCACGGTTTGGGGTCGTCAGCCAATCACGCGCCTCGGTGGCTCCGCCGAGCACTTGACTGGCCCGCCTGATGAGGCGCGACAGGCGAGCAACACGATCACTCTCCAGCAGATCGAACACGCCGGCGTGCTTGCGCCTTGCCCACGTGCGTGGCGAGATCTGCAACCATTCGAGCAACTCCGCGGTTGAAAGTTGCAGCGCCGAACCGAGCGCCGCCACCGACGACACCGGAACACCGTTGCGGACGTGCACTTCGGTGTAGCGTTGCTGCGCGTTGTCTGCCATACGGCATAGCATACCATGCCATATGGCAGGATGATTCCGGCGATCCGTGGCGATGAATCCTCAGGACGAGAGACGGCGGGCGTTCAGAAGGGCGGCAACTGCCTTGCCGTCGGCCTTACCCTGGCTGAGCTTCATCACTGCGCCTACCAACGCCCCCATTGCCTTACCTTCCCCGGCACAGAACTTGGCCCAGGCCTCGGCGTGCTCGGCGATCACCTGATCAACCATCGGATCGAGAGCCCCGGTGTGCATCGCTTCGAATCCCTTCATTGTCGCGATCGCCTCCGGATCGCCTCCACCACCGGCGATCAACTCGGCAACCACGGCCTTGGCTTGAGTAGCTGTGAGCTTGCCGCTGACCTCCATCGTGGTCAGTTTGGCGAGATCAACCGCGGGCACCGACGGTGAGTCAGCGAAGGCTTCCTTCACGTGCACCAGGGCGCGGGCGATGTCGCCACCCGCCGCGCCAACGGCCAGCACATAATCGTCCTGGCCGCGATCGACCACCACCATTGCAGACTCGCTATCGGCGGCGACGCCCGTCGCCTCGGCCAAACGAACTCGCCGCGCCGCCGGCAACATCGGCAGCGCCGCACGGACCTCGGTGATCCATTGCTGCGATGGCGCCAGTGGCACGAGATCGGGTTCGAGGAAGTAGCGGTAGTCGTCGGCGTCCTCCTTGCTGCGCAGGGTGTGCGTGCGGCCGTCGCCTTCGTCCCAGTGGCGGGTCTCCTGGCGAACCTGCTCACCGCTGTCCAACAAATCGATCTGGCGGCGGGCCTCGTACTCGATCGCCCGCCCGATCGAACGCACACTGTTGACGTTCTTGATCTCGCAGCGTGTCCCAAGGGGCGTACCAGGTTTGTGCACACTGACGTTGGCGTCAACGCGCATGCTGCCTTCCTCCATTTTCGCGTCGGAAGCGTCGACGGCCAGGAGGATGCCGCGCAGTTCGTTGACGTATTGGCGAGCCTGCTCGGCCGTGCGGATGTCGGGGCGGCTGACGATCTCGACCAGCGGCACTCCGGCACGGTTGAAGTCGATCAACGAATAGTCGCTGCCGTGGATTCGGCCGCCCGCACCGCCGAAATGGGTGCTCTTCCCAGTGTCTTCCTCGAGATGGGCGCGCTCGATGCCGATGCGGGTGCCGTCGGGCAGGGCAAGGAAGCCATCGACATTCAGCGGCTGGTCGTACTGGCTGATCTGATACGCCTTGGGCATGTCGGGGTAGAAGTAGTTCTTGCGGTGGAACGTGCATGGCTGGATGGAACAGTTCAGCGCCAGACCAATGCGCATCGCCAACTCGACTGCCTGACGATTGAGGACCGGTAAGGCGCCCGGCAGGCCGAGAGTGACCGGGTCGATGTTGGTGTTCGGTTCGTCGCCGAAGCGGTTGGGACTGGCCGAGAACAACTTGGTCACCGTCGCCAACTCGACATGCACTTCGAGGCCGACGACGAGATGCCAATCACCGGGGAGGCCGTCGCGCGCACTCATGCCGTGACCCTCATGCCGTGACCCTCATGACATGGCCCGTTCGAGCGCTGCGGCGGCTCGGAACATCTGCGACTCGCCCAACGTTGCGGCCAAGACCTGCACACCGACCGGCAGACCGTCGGCTCCTGTGCCGAACGGAACACTCATACCTGGCTGGCCCGTCAGGTTCGCCGGGATCGTGTACACGTCGCACAGGTACATCGCCAGCGGATTGTCGCCCTTTGCCCCGAACGGAAAGGCCACGCTCGGCGAGGCCGGAGTCAGCAGAACGTCGGCGTGCTCGTAGGCCCGTTCGAACTCGTCGTAAATCAATCGACGGACCTTCAGGGCCTTGCCGTAGTACGCGTCGTAATAGCCGGCACTGAGAGCGTATGTGCCGAGCATGATGCGCCGCTTGACCTCGTCACCGAACCCGGCAGCACGGGTGACGCCGTACATCGCGTTGGTATCCGCAGCCTCGACCCGCAAGCCGTAACGCACGCCGTCGTACCGGGCCAGATTGCTGCTGGCCTCGGCCGGGGCGATGAGGTAGTAGGCGGTGAGGCCGAAGGTGAACGCAGGCACGGTGACGTCGACGATGGTGGCACCGGCGGCCTGCAGCGCCTCGAACGCCGCGTCAAGGCGTTCTTGCA
>JANNHY010000023.1:0-1810 GCA_031404635.1 Ilumatobacteraceae bacterium | reverse complement strand
CCGAGCTGCACGGGACCACGCGCCCGTTCGACGTGGGGATCCTCCTCGACCCGGCGCGGCCGCTCGAGGTGGCCGTGGCCCGCGTCCTCCTCGCGGGCTTCCGCGCCGCGGGCCGCTCCGCGCGAGAGAACGAGCCCTACTCCGGCACGGACGACGGCGTGACCACGTGGCTGCGCCAGCGCTTCGGCCCGGGCGCCTACGCGGGGATCGAGGTCGAGCTGAACCAGGCGCTGACGGCGGACGGCGGGGTCGCAGCGGCTCTGGGAAGGGAGCTGGCGTCGATGATCGCCCCGGCGATCACGGCGGCGAGGAGACGCTCGTGAGCTACGACGCGATCGTGGAGCTGCCGCGAGCCCGCTCGCGCGACGACGTGCGCGCTGCGCTGGGTGGTTTTGCGGGCTTCGACAACGGACTCGACGGCTGGCGCGCCGAGAGCGAGGGCGGAGATCGGTCCGATCACGTAGCACATGATCAGCAGCGAGAAGCCGAACCCCAAGGAAATGATCAGCAGCTTGAGCAGGCCCGCAGCTGTCGTTGCGTCACCCTCGGGCAGCAGCCCGAGGGCCGGCAACAGGATCGCAACTCCTGGCCCGCCGAGCATCAAGACCAAGGTGCCCACCAGCTCGGCGGCAAGAATACGGCCGTTGTTCTGTGGTTCCATACTGCGAACCATATTCGCTTCCGCATTCCCGAACGACTGATCGTCGGGTACCTTCCTGTGACATGGCTCGTCGCCGCAGTGAGTCGCTGCTCGTCACCGTGTATGAGGGAGGCGTGCTGCGGCGTCACCCCGACGAGCTGATCGTCGAGGAGCCGATGACGATCCAACTCGATGGCGCCATCGTCAGCACCACGATGCGCACCCCCGGCAACGACTTCGAGCTCGCCGCCGGGTTCTGTTTCAGTGACGGACTGCTGGGCGGGGCGCTGGTGACCGGCGTGCGGTATTGCGCCGACGGTGCCGCCAGCGAGGGTCAGTTCAACGTCGTCACGGTGGAAACCGGAGGAAAGGCCCCGGCGCCGACCCCGCGTCTCGGCACCACCACCAGCAGCTGCGGATTGTGCGGCAACGATGCCATCGATGCGCTCTGCGACCGGCTCGAGCCGCTGGTATCGACGCCGCCGATCGCGCTCGACGTTTTGAGGGCGATGCCATCGGCGGTGCTCACCGGCCAGGGCTTGTTCTCGACCACCGGCGCCGTGCATGCCGCCGCTGCGTTTACTCCGAGCGGCGAGGTGTTGACGACGCGCGAAGACGTCGGCCGCCACAACGCCGTCGACAAGGTGGTCGGCCATATGCTGCTCGACGGTCAGCTTCCGGCCACCGGCCTCGGCCTGTTCGTAAGCGGTCGAGCCAGCTTCGAACTGGTGCAGAAGGCCTGGGCCGCGGGTTTCGGCACGTTGGTGGCGGTCAGCGCCCCGACGGCGCTGTCAGTGCAAACCGCCCGTCGCGCCGGGCTGACACTGGCCGGTTTCGTGCGTGCCCAACGTCTCAACGTCTATGCACCCGAGCGAGTGGCGCTCTAGCCTGGACGCATGAAGAGCGAACCTGTCTCACCGTCGACCGGCGTCGGCGTGCTGCATCTGTTCTGCAAGCCGACACCGCTGGTCGACGCCGAGGCGGTCGTTGCCGCCGTGAAGTCGGCGGAGGCCGCTGGATGCCAAGTTGTCACGGTCGCGATGCTCGGCCACAAGTGCGACGTGGCGGTGATGGCCGTCCACGAGAACCTGCGCGAATTGCGTGCCTTGCAGACAGCGGTGCAGCACGCCGGGCTCGACGTCGTCGATTCGTACGTCAGCCTCAGCGAGG
>JANNHY010000022.1:0-2721 GCA_031404635.1 Ilumatobacteraceae bacterium | reverse complement strand
CGGGGGCCGCGCCGTGATCATAAAGTTGCAGCTTCTCGACCGGGGTCAGGTGGTCGATGAGCTCTTTGACGTCGCGATCGTAGCGGTCGGGCACCGGCTTCTTGAGCCGGGTGAGCACCGCCCACATCGCGGCGACCCGGGTGGCGTGAGGGGCGATGTGCCGCCCGACCGTCGTCTGGTTGACCTGGGCGTCGTAGATCTCCTGCTTCATTTGCTTCCATTACGAAATCGCGGTCGGTATCGGCGTGGACCCGCTCGATCGTTTGCCCCGTGTGCGTCGACAGGATCTCTTCGAGCAGGTCGCGCATTCGCAGGATCTCCTTGGCGGCCAACTCGAGGTCGGTGACCTGGCCGTAGCCGACCTGGCCATAGGGCTGGTGAAGCAGGATACGACTGTGCGGCAGGGCCAGGCGCTTACCTTTCGTGCCCGCAGCCAACAACACTGCCGCAGCCGACGCTGCCTGGCCGAGACATATGGTGGCGATGTCGTTCTTGATGAACTGCATCGTGTCGTAGATCGCGAACAACGCGGTGATGTCGCCGCCGGGGCTGTTGATGTAGAGGTTGATGTCTTTGTCGGGATTCTCGCTCTCGAGGTGGATGAACTGAGCGCAGATCAAGCTGGCGATGCTGTCGTCGATCGGTGTCTGCAAGAAGATGATGTTCTCCTTGAGCAGTCGCGAGTAGAGATCCATCCCACGTTCGCCACGGCTGGTCTGTTCGATGACATTGGGAACCAGATAGTTCTTGAACTCAATCATGGTGGTGCCCTTCGTGGTCATGTTCGTGTTCGTGGTCGTGGTCATGTTCGTGGTCATGTTCGTGGTCGTGGTCATGGTCGTGGTCGTGGTCGTCGTCGTCGTGGTGATGGTCATCAGTCTTGCCGATCACGAGGGCACGATCGATCGGGTTGCCCTCCGGGTCGACGATCTCGATATGTTCGACCAGCCAGTCGAGTGCCTTGGTCTTGCGAATCTGGGCGATGAGATCGGTGATGGCGTCGTTGCGCTCGTAGGCCTTGCGCACCTCGGCGGCCTTCTGACGAGATTGCACAGCGATACGGGCGTACTCGACGCCGATGTCGTCGTCGGTGACATCAATACCCTCGGCGACCCCAACGGCGCGCAATGCCAGGTCGACCTTCACTGCCTTCTGCGACTGCACCTTCAGGCTCTCGACAAATGTGGCGGAGTCTTGGCCGGTGACCTGCAGCCATTGTTCGATCGTGATGCCCTGAGCCTTGAACTGCTGCACCGTGTTCTGGACGCGGCCCTGCAGGTCGGCTTGGACCATCGACTCCGGCGGTTCGATGTCGACCAACTCGGCGAGGGCAGACGTGGCGCGTTCGATGAACTGGTTCCGGGTCTGGATTAGCTTGCCGGCGCCGATGCGCTCGGCCAACGAGGCCCGCCATTCGTCGACCGTGTCGAATTCTCCGAGGTTCTCGCTGACCCAGTCGTCGGTGAGTTCGGGGAGCACCGTCTCGTGAACCTTGGAGATTATGACCACGAAATCGGCCGGCTCGCTGGTGCCATTGGGGGTGGCTGTAAAGGTCAGCTCGTCGCCTGCCCTGGCACCGATCAGCTCGCCGTCGAAGCCCTCCGCTACCCAGCCGTTTCCGATCTGGTAGAGCCAATCCTCGGTGTTGAGTCCGGCAACGGGCTCGCCGTCGCGGGTACCAGCCAGGCTGATGGTGACCTGGTCGCCGGATTGCACCGCCCGATCGGCGTCTACGAGCGAGCCTTGACGACGCAGCTCGGCCTCGACCGCCTGGTCGATGTCGGCCTCCGTGGCCGACGGTGAGCTCAGCTCGACACGCAGACCGCCGTAGCCGGGCACCGTGACCTCCGGGCGGACTTCGCACATCGCCTCGAACGACACCGGGCCGGACTCTTGCCCGCCCGTGAACTCGATGTTGGGGGTGGCGATCAGGTCGATGTCGTGCTCGCGCACAGCGGTGGCCAGGTACAGCGGAACGGCGTCGCGTAACGCCTGCACACGAGCGGTGGCCAGGCCGATCCGTGCTTCGAGGACCTTGCGCGGCACCTTTCCTTGGCGGAATCCTGGCAGCTTCACCTCTTTGGCGATGTTGCGAAATGCGGTATCGATATCGCGATCGAATTCGGCCTCATCGATCGTCACAGAAACCTTCACGAGTTTCTTGACGGGCGCGTCTTGGGCGATGTCCTCTACGGGCGCGATCGTGCTGTTCACAGATCGTCGATGCTATCGGTCGACCCTCCCATCGGGCAGACTGTGTCGGTGACCTACTGGAAGCCCCACGCTCTGGCCAAACCGCATGCAGGTCAACTCGATCTAAAAATCGGCGACCGGGTCGAGACCACCGTAGACCTCGAATCCGGCGTTCCGGCGGGCATGGCGGGCAAGGTCATCTTGGCCAATGGATTCAACTGGTTGCGCTATCGGGTTGCGTTTGTGAATGGCATCGAGGTCGGCGACCTCGATCAGCGCAACATCGTCCCCACCGGGCGCACAGCGAAGCGGCTGGCCAGGGCAGCCAAGCGCGCCTGAATCCCGGGTGATCGTCCGAGTGTCTGCCGCCCACTTCTATCAGTGGAGTGCTTCAAGGCTCCTCGGGGTGTCGCCAAACACTCCACAGGAGGTTTCCTGGGTATGACGACCTCCCTACGGCACCGTTTCCCCGGTATCGGGCCGGAGTGGTCCAGGTTCGACGGGCCGGCCGGAACACAGATGGTCGAC
>JANNHY010000021.1:0-36815 GCA_031404635.1 Ilumatobacteraceae bacterium | reverse complement strand
TGGCCGTCTTCGAGTACCACGGTGATGCCGATGCTGGCTTTCGAGGCCACCGCCTGTGATCCGAGCTCGTCGATTTCGGCCTGATGGCCGGAACCCTCCTCTGCCAACTCGCACACTGCGCCGTTGTCGGAAGCAGTCGTCGGGTGTTCTTCGATCGGGCGCTGACCGTCGATTGCCATGACGGCGCCGGTGCTGACCAGGCCGAGCGCAGCGATCGCGCACATACCCGAGACGAGACCCTTCTTGAGACCCGGCCTCGAAGCCAGCAGGAAGCCGCCGAACAACACCAGCGCGCCGGCGACCATGAACACCACCGGGCCGCCGCTCTTGTCGACCCACAGCATGATGCGCGAGAACGAGTAGATGATCGCGGCGAGTCCGGCGGCGGCAAGCACCGGAAACTCGAGCGGGTGCAGCATGCGCTTGCGCAGCCCAGCGTTGTAGACCGGGTCGGCAGAGGCTCGCTCGCTCCAGGCGTGCACCATCCACTCGACTGCGGCCGCCAGCAACAGTACGACGCCGGCCTTGAACACGATCGGTTTCGAGACGGCGCCGACGGCGATGGCGCCGACCGCTGCGGCGGTGAGGGCCGGCCACATGCTGCGTTCTGCCGGTGGCTGGGCAGCTGCCGACTCGGTGGTGGCGTTGTCGGACATCGCCGACACGTTGCCGTCGTGGGCGTAGTAGTTGACGCCGAACAGGAAGGCAAACGCCATCGCCGCGCTGAGCAAGCCGATGACGCCGAGCCAGCCGTCGGAACCGCCCTTGGAGACGCCGAAGACGATCGCAGCGACGATCGACAAGACAGTGGCCCCGAGGAAGAGTTTGGATCCTGTGGTGAACATTCGCCCCCTTCCGCCTACTTCGTCACGTACACCACGAACCACAGTGCGAAGAACAGCGCACCGAGGAAGTACCAATAAAGAGCATGTGCCGACACGATCTCACGATCTGTCGTGCGCCCACCCATGTAGCGAAACGTGGTGATCGCGCTGAATCCGATGCCGATGATCACCAGCAACAAGAACGTGCCGGTCACCGCGTAGAACATCGTGTTGAAGGGCGTGGTGTCGCTTCCGGTGATCGGCAGCTTCATTCGGGCATAGATGAAGGCCTGGGCGTTGACAACCGCTACGCCGATCAAGCCGACCAGGCCGAGCGCCATGGCGGTCTGGCTGCGGGCATCGCGCCTGGCGGCGTAGACGGCCCATTGGGCGAAGATGCAGATCGGGACGAAGGCGAGCAGCATCGTGTTGGCCGGCACGAGGGGCACGTCGATGCCCTTCGGCACCCACAGCCCGTCGGTCACGGCGAGGGCAACGGTGCGGAATCGCATCCACAGAGCCAGCATGGCGCTGATAAGCGATCCGGCGGCGACACAGCCGAGCGCGGTGCCGACGAACAGTTGCCGTTGCGGGGCCGGTGCTGCGGCGGGAGGCAGAGCGAGCATCAGCGATCCTTCCGTGGCTTCAGGTCGAGCAATGGTTCGGCCGACGATACGGCGTGCACGTCGGCGAAGTTGGCATACGGCGCGGGCGACGAGGTGGCCCACTCCAGTGTGTGGCCGTCCCACGGATCGTCACCGGCATGGGCGCCGGTCGTGAACGACCGCAGGGCCAGTCCGACGAAGGCCAACACCGTGACGAACATCAACACGTGGCCGGCCGCGGCGACGCCATTCCACAGGTTCTGCATACCGGAGTAGTCGAACTCACTGGCGTTGGCCGGCTGCTTGGCAAAGCCGGCGATGATGTACGGCAACGAGGCCAGAACGGTAGCGATGAAGCCGAGGGCGGCGAGCGGCAGCACCTGTTTGTCGGGGATCAACCGACCCCACAACTTCGGGCCCCAATACGTGATCGCTCCGAGCGCGCTGAGAACGGCGCCGTAACCGACGTACAGCCACACGCCTTCTTCGAACACGGTGCCGGAGAGTTGGGCATCGCCCACGTAGTACACGGCGCTGCCGACGATACCGACGAACACCATCAACGCACCGAGCAGGCCGAACACCAATGGTGCCGTGATCCGCGGCCTGCCGCCGCGCATCGCCACGGCGCCGAGGGCGATGACGATGAATCCACCGAGCACCGGCAGCAGGTTGAACAGGCCGAAGGGCAGCACATCGCTGAGCCACCGCCCAACCGACAGATGTCGTATGTCGCGCGACAGGGCAGCGGGCTGCTGAAGCACCCCGCCCAACGCCGCACTGATTCCGACGAGACCGATAGCGGTGAACACCGCACCACGCATCGGCAGCTTGCGGCCGGTGGCCACGGCAATCACTTCGGCCGCGAACCCGAACACCGGGACGGCGTAGACGAAGGTGGCCGGCTGGGTGAAACCGAACCCGATCCATTGGTTGATCCCCTGATTTCCGCCGAACCAGATGCGGCCGTAGCGGTAGTCGACATAGGTGAGGATCAGCGCACCGATCACCGTCGGCAACACCAACAGCAGGCCGAGTGCGCCGACCAGGGCCGACCAGCTGAACAGCGGCACCCGGCGCATGTTCATACCGGGCGCCCGAGTGGTGAGCACCGTCGTCGCCACCGAACCGGCCGCGGCGGCCAGGCCGAGGACCAACACGATGTGGCTGACCAGAAACAAGGCGACGAACTTGGCGTCGCCACCACCGGGTCCACCGTTGGAGGCGATCGAGAATACGACCAGCAGCGTGCCGATCAACCAGGCCCAAAAGCCCCCAGCGGCCAGTCGCGGGAAGGTCAATGAGCGAGCACCGATCTGCAGGGGGACGACGGCGATGGCGATGCCGAGCAACAGTGGTACGAGGACTACGAACGTCAGGCCGACTCGGTAGAGCGAGAACAACTGCGGGACCGAGTTGAATTCGAGCATCGCTGCCTCGGCGTCGATTCGTTCGATGCCGAGCAGGCCCGCCACGACTATCACCCCGAGCAGGCCAACAAGCGAAACCCCGATGAACAGACGGCCGATGTGCTTGTGGTCGGTAGTGGTCAACCACTCGCCCACCGACGCCAGGCCGGCGCTGGGTGACGCCGTGACGCCTCCTTGGGCGCCTGTTGCGTGCGTATCGATGGTGGTCATAGGGGTTACAGCTGCGAGATTACCCATAGCTCGGCAGGCGGGCGGAATTCAAGAGATGCCGAATCGGACCAGGATGTCGATCGTGATCGCCGCGAACAGCAACGTGACGTAGGTGATGCTGAATCCGAATACGCGCATCGACCGCTGTGGCGTCGGGTTTTTACCGAGATCGGCGGTGCTCCACAGGAACCCGCCGCCGGTGACCAGGGCGGTGGCGATATAGATCGGGCCGAGGTGAGCCACCGGGACGAGCACGTGGGTGAACACCACCATCACGACCGTGTAGGCGACCATCTTGCGCGCCGTGACCTCGGCCGTCGCGACGGCCGGCAACATTGGCACGTTGGCCGCCCGATAGTCGTCGGCGTAGCGGATGGCCAGCGCCCCAGAAGTGCGGGGGTGTCCACAGGAACATCACCACGAACAACATGATCGGTGCCCACGTGACGTCGTTACGCACCGCTGCCCATCCGACCAGCACCGGTACGGCACCCGCCGCACCACCGATGACGATGTTCTGTGTGCTCGTGCGCTTCAACCACAGCGAATAGACGAACACGTAGAACAGGGTCGCCGAGAGGGCCAATGCCGCCGACAGCAGGTTGGCGCCGACCCACAGCACGGCGAAGGCGATGGCTTCGAGCAGGAGAGCAAAGATCAGCGCGCTGCGTGGCTTGATCAATCCCGTGACCAACGGCCTGCCCTGCGTACGCGGCATCAAGGTGTCGATGTCGCGGTCGACGACCATGTTGATGGCGTTGGCCCCGCCGGCGGCCAGCGTGCCGCCTGCCAGGGTGATCGCGACCAGTGACCACGGCGGCCACCCCCGCTGCGCCAAGACCATCGTCGGCACCGTGGTGACCAACAGCAACTCGATGATCCGCGGCTTGGTCAGCGCCACGTAGCCACCGACAAGGGTGGTCGGCGTGCGGCGGGTGCCATGGGTGATGCCGTGCCGCCCCACTCTCACCGGCGCCAACCGTGAGGGGACGAGGGGGCGGGCGCCGACAGCCATCGCGCCATCGTAGGGGCGCCCGAAGAGACCGGCCAACCGGCAGAATATGAGGATGGCTCCAACGCCCGTTCCGGTCAAACGTGACGAGACCGACATCGACCACGAAACAGTACCGGACCGACCGTGGATCGTGCTGGTGTGGAACGATCCGATCAACCTGATGAGCTACGTCACCTTCGTGTTCCAGAAGGTCTTCGGTTACAGCCTGGAGAAGGCGACGGCGCTGATGCTCGACGTCCACGAGAAAGGACGCGCCGTGGTGTCGAGCGGTGCCCGCGAGAAGGCGGAGATCGACGTCTTCCGTCTGCACGAGCACGGCCTTTGGGCCACGATGCAGCAGGACGACTGATGCCCCGCAAGCGCGCATTCATCCCACCGATCGAGCGCGTTCGAGAAGGCTTCGCCTTCAACATCGGCGACGACGAGCGCCAGTTGCTCGCCCGTCTCCTGACCGAACTGAGCCAGTTGCTGATGGGCGAGTCCGACGACCCGCGGTTGATCCGGATCTTCCCGCCGGCGTATCACCTCGCCGACGACGCCGAGGCCGACGCCGAATATCAGCGCCTGATGCGCGAAGACCTTGTCGCCTCGCGGCTGTCGGGAATTTCGACGGTCAACGCGGCCTTGGAGGCGCCCGGACCGGTCGGTGAGGAGGCGATGGTCGCGTTCGTGCAGGCGATCAACGGTCTACGTCTGGTTCTCGGCACCATGCTCGATGTCGGTGAAGATCACGATCCCGACCTCATCGACGACGACGACCCGCAGATCGGTGAACACCACCTCTACAACTTTTTGAGTTGGCTGCTCGACTGGGCCGTGCGTGCACTCAGTCAGCCCGTCGATCAGCAGGGAACATGAAGCAGCCGACCGTCCCCGGCCCGGTGAAGACCCCGACGCTCGGCCCGATGCGATAGCGGACGACCTCCAGCACGTTGGGTGACTCTCCCACCGCGGCCTCGAGTGCCCGGGTGAGCGGCTCTGCTGATCTGTCAGCCAGCCCGACGGCCACGCGCAAGCGCGGCCCCCACCCGATCGCCATCGAGGCCATCGCGCTGACGGCGTCAGCCATGGTGCGCACGTGCGCCACGACCTTGAACTCGCCGGCGCGCATCGTCAAGACCGGGATGCCGGCGCCTTCAGTCGCTCGCCGGTTGGCAACCTCCCTGGCATCGGCGTCGAGTTCGGGTCCGCGCCCGCCGGAACGAATGAAGTCCAACGCGCCGACCACGAAGACCGTGCCGATGCGCGGGGCCAGTGACTCGGCGACGTGCACGGCCTCGTCGAGCGTTGCTCCGTCGGCCACCGCTTCGGCGGCGGCCCACACACAACAGCTGACTCCGAAGCTGGCCGTACCCGAGTCGACCAACCGCACCGAAACCGGCAGCGAACGAGTTGCCAGCCGCGCCGAGTTGAGCGTGCCCGACGTCGCGGCGGTCACATGGATCGACAGGATCTCGTCGCACCCACGGTGCAGCAGCGATTCGTACGCGGCCGCGAACTGGCCGGGACTCGGTTGACTGGTGCTGACAGTAGGACGCGGCTCGGTGCTCAAGAGGTCGTAGAAACCATCAGCGTCGAGATCGACGCCTTCCAGGTAGTCGTGATCGCCGATTGTCACGGTGATCGGCACCACCTCGATCGCATACCGCTCGGCGAGCAGATCGGGAAGTTGCGAGTTGGAGTCGGTGCAGATGCCGATCATGCCGGCGCCTTGGCGGTGTGGAACTTGTAGGCAATCATCGAACTGCTGAGTGCCGCCGCGACCGGCAGGCCAGGGCCCGGGGCAGGGCCCCACAGGTTGGGCCAACCGTTGCGCCACCACACCAGGCCGCCCAACACCCAGCACACGCTTGACACCATCGTGGCCGCGAACGCCCGCTGCCTCCATCGCGGTGCAGCCGCTGTGATTGCGGCGATACCCAGATCGACTGGAAAGTAGGCGGGGAAGGTGGCCAAGCATTGGCCGACGCCGGCGCCGACCCCCTTGCCGCCCTTGAACCCGTTCCACACCGGAAGGCAGTGGCCGACCACCGACGCCGACCCGGCGGCATGGGCCCCGGTCGATCCGGCGATGACTCGGCCGATGGCGCTTGCTGCGGCGCCTTTGGCGATATCGACAGCGATCACGGTATAGCCGGCTTTCCTGCCGAGCACCTTCATGGCGTTGGCCCCGCCCGGGTTGCCGCTTCCGTGTTCGCGCAAATCGATCCGCCCGCCACTTACCCGCTTGGCGACCAGATCGGCAGTGGGGAAGGTTCCCACGAGATAGCCGATGGCAGTAGCAGCAGCTGCCCGGCCAAGACGCATACGGGCACGATAACCAACGGTGCGCCACTGTCGCCGGGTGCATGGTGAAAATCGGGTGAGAGGCAACCGCGAGCGGGCGCTGGTCAGGAACCGAGCTCGAGCAGCCATGCCGGCAGGCGCGTCGGTCGGCCGGAAAGCGTGACGCAACCGTGAACGGTGACTGCAGTGGCTTTGACCTCCCCGCCACCGGTGAGCAGGTAAGCCATCTGGAACGAGGCCCGCGAAGCCGAGGCCAGCAGCAGGTGCACGTCAACCTCTTCGTCGAAGCGCAACGGCTGACGGTACTGGACGAAGCACTCGAGCACGGAATAGTCGACGCCTTCTGAGCGCATCGCCGCGTAGGGATGACCGAGATGGCGAAGATAGGCGACCCGGGTCTCCTCCAGATAGGGCAGGTAGCGGCTGTGATGAACAATTCCCATCGCATCGGTCTCGGCAAATCGAACCCGGATTCGGTGGGTGAAGGGATACACCGTCGCGTCGAGCGACGGCTCAGCAGAGAGACGCACGATGCGCACCGTAGTGTTCCCGAACGAGCCACGATCCGGGAAACTGCTGGCGCGATTCGACGGACCTGCTGGTAGTGTTGCGAAGCTCTCAACCGGTACAAGTTCCCTATGCCCCCATCGTCTAGTGGCCTAGGACACCACCCTTTCAAGGTGGCGGCACGGGTTCGAATCCCGTTGGGGGTGCTGGTCAGCCTGGTCACAGTCTGGTCCCGTGGTGAAGCTGGAGTTCACGCCGGCCTGTCAAGCCGGAGGTCGCGGGTTCGAGTCCCGTCGGGACCGCTCAATACGGTCGAGTAGCTCAGTCGGCAGAGCACACGCCTGAAAAGCGTGGGGTCACCGGATCGACGCCGGTCTCGACCACTCCAAAGGCAATCGCCGGCGGCACGAAGGGGTACACCGCCCACGTCGCTGCCGGCGATCCGCCGCCAGGCCTCACCCTCGCCGGTAGCCTCGCCGCGTGGCCTCAAGGCAGCCGACCCCGATCCCCGGCGAGCACCGGCCATGAGCGACCGCACGCGTCCTCCGCTCGAACGCCAGCTCGTCAACGCGATCGAGAGGCTCGACTCGGGCGATGGGCAGGCCGCGGGATCATCCGAGCGCGATCTGACTCATCTCTACGATGTGCAACTGGCCAGTCGGCATTGCGACCTGGCCGCCCGCTGGCTTCGCTCGCAGGGTAGGGGCTACTACACGATCGGGTCCGCTGGTCATGAGAGCAACGCCCTCGTGGCGATGGCCACACGGTCGAGCGACCCTGCACTGCTGCACTATCGCAGTGGTGGCTTCTATCTCGGCCGCGCCGGTCTTACCGGTGTCAGCGACATCCTCGCCGGTGTCGTCGCTGCCACCAGCGAGCCGATCTCCGGTGGGCGTCACAAGGTGTTCGGCCGCCACGATCTGGCGATCATCCCGCAGACCTCGACGATTGCGTCGCACCTGCCGCGTGCTGTCGGTGTGGCCTTCGCGATCGATCGCGCCGCCAAGCTCAAGGTGCCGTCGCCATGGCCGACCGACGCGATCACGATTTGCAGTTTCGGCGATGCCTCGACCAATCATTCGGTCGCCGCCGGCGCGTTCAACTCGGCGATCTATTGCGCGTACCAGCGGCTGCCGCTGCCGTTGCTGTTCGTTTGCGAGGACAACGGACTCGGGATCAGCGTGCGTACGCCTGCCGGTTGGGTCGAAACCGCCTTCGGGTCGCGCCCGCACCTTCGCTACGCCGCCGTAGACGGCGACAACCCTCTCGCCGTCGCCACCGTTGCGTCAGAACTGGCGGCATGGGTGCGCGGCCAGCGCAAGCCTGCCTTCTTGCACCTGCGCACGGTGCGCTACGGCGGGCACGCCGGAACCGATGTCGAGGCGGCCTACCGGACGGCCGCCGAGATCCGCGCCGATGCCGACCGCGACCCGATCCTGGGCACCGCCCGGGCTCTCTTGGCCGGCGGTTGGACGAAGGTGGCCCTGCTGCAGAGACACGACGAGATCGCCGACATGGTTCAACAGGTCGCCGCCGGCCTGGCCGACGCCGAGCAACTGACAACCGCCGACGAGGTGATCCGCCCGCTCGCAATGCGCACCCCCGACGAAGTCGAGCGCCTGGCCAAACGGTTGGCGCCGCCGCAAACAAACGGCGAGCCGGTGACCTTTGCCCAGGCGGTCAACACCACGCTGGCCACGCTGCTCGACCGGCAGCCGAACGTGATCGTTTTCGGCGAGGACGTCGCCGTCAAAGGAGGCGTGTACGGCGTGACCAAGGGCCTCGTGGCCAAGGCTGGAGCCGGGCGTGTGTTCGACACGCTGCTCGACGAAACCTCGATCCTCGGTCTTGCCAACGGCTGCGCGATCAGCGGCTTCGTGCCGATTGCCGAGATCGAATACCTCGCCTACCTGCACAACGCCGAGGACCAGTTACGCGGCGAGGCAACGACTCTGTCGTTTTTCTCCAACGGCCAATACCGCAACGGCCTTGTTGTGCGTGTCGCCGGCTACGGCTACCAGGAGGGCTTCGGTGGGCACTTCCACAACGACGATGCGGTCGCCGTTTTGCGCGATATTCCGGGCTTGGTCGTCGGCTCCCCATCGCGGCCCGACGATGCAGCGGCGATGCTGACCACATGCGTCGCCGCAGCACAGGTCGATGGCACGGTCTCGGTGTTTCTCGAACCGATTGCGCGGTACCACACCCAGGACCTGTACGAGGCGGGCGACCGCGAGTGGATGGCCGAGATCCGAGCAAATCAACACGTCCCGATCGGATCGGCGAGAACGTACGGGCACGGCCTCGACCTGACCATCGTCACCTGCGGCAACGGTGTGCTGATGAGCCTGCGCGTCGCCCGTCGTCTGGCCGGGCGAGGTGTCGGCGTGCGGGTCGTCGATCTCCGGTGGCTGTCGCCACTGCCGATCGACGATCTCATCCGCGAGACCCACGCCACGCGAGCGGTGCTCGTTGCCGACGAAACGCGAGCCAGCGGCGGCTGGAGCGAGGGTGTGGTCACGGCCCTGGTGGATGGTGGAATCATCACCCGCATCGGCAGGGTGACCAGCAAAGACAGCTTGATCCCGCTCGGTGACGCGGCCAAGCTCGTGTTGCTCAGTGAGGACGAGATCGAAGCCGCCGCCTATCGCCTGTTACATCGCTGATCAGTCACGATATGAACAAGCATGCGCCACTGCAGCTCACGTTCGTCACCTCCGCCAAGCGTCAGGTCGACCTGCCCGACTCACCCGTCGAGGTTGCTTTCGTCGGGCGCTCGAACGTCGGCAAGTCTTCGCTGATCAACGCCCTGGCCAACCGCCGGCAACTGGCCAAGGTCTCCAACACGCCGGGCCGAACCCAGCTGATCAACATGTTCACCTTGCCGACGGGTGCGACCGTGGTCGATCTTCCCGGCTACGGCTACGCCGCCGTGCCCGGTCGGGAGAAAGCGACGTGGCAGGCGATGATCGAGGGGTATTTGTTGGAGCGTCAGCCCTTGGCCCTGGTATTCGTGCTGGTCGACGGCGAGATCGGTCCGACCAAGCTCGATCTGCAGATGCTGGCCTGGATGCAGGCCAACGACGTGCCATATCAAATCGTGGCCACAAAGCTCGACAAGGTCAGGCCATCGAAATTGGCCGGTCGCCGACAGCAACTGGCTCGAGCCTGCCTGCTGGACGAGGGCGACGTGATGTGGGTCAGCGCCAGCAAGGGCGCCGGGATCGACCGCCTGCAAGCACACCTCAACGCCATGTTGACGGGGTGAGGTTCAGCCCTACCCAGAAACCCAGAGGGAGTCGAGCACCCATTTTCCAAAACTACCCATTGCGTCAGAGCCACCACACGGAGTAGTATCGATTTCGTGCCAGGACTGAAAATCCGCTCGAACGACCAAGTTCTGGCACGGCTCGGCTATCTGGCCGATGCGTCGCGCTCGGAGAAGGTTCGCTGGCTGGTATCGCGCTGCGAGCCGCTCGTCCTGGTGGCGCTGTCCATTCACTACCTGCTGCGCACCTCGGTGTGGCCGGTGTCGATCCCGGTGCTGATCGCGGCCATAGCCGGGTGCGCCCTCGGCCTGTTCGGCCTGATGTTGGGCACCACTCCGCGACTCGGTCTGCTGCGCGCAACAGTTGCCACGCTGCTGCTCATCGCCATGTCGCTGGCCCTTGCCGATCATCTCGTCGACCTCGTCCCGTGGTTCCCGATCCTCGGGATCGGCTATCCACTCGTGTTCGGCCTGCGCCGGGCCTACCCATTCGTAATTGCCAACGCTGTCGGGGTCGCTGTAGCGGCGACATCGGCCTTTGGCGTGACCTCGGGTCTGCTCCGGGTTCCGCTGGTCCTGTTCGGCGGCATCGTGGCCGGCTTGGTCGCCGACGCCCTCGAGGAGGCAACGATGTCGGCCTCGACGGCCACGCGCGACGCGGTCAGGGCCAGAACCAACGAAAACTACCTGCGCACAGTGCTCAATACGGCACCGATCGGTATCCTTGTCATTGGCGGCGAGCTCGAGAATTCGTTTATGAACGCTCGCATTTCCCAATTCCTCAACACTGCGCCGGTACTCAGCGATATCGAGGCCTTGCGGACGTACCTGGATCCTGCTGATCGACACATCTTCCAAGAAATGCAGACAGCGGTGGCCAACGGCGAGACCGCCACCTACAGCTGCCGCCTACAACTCCCTGAACTCGGCACCCGTAATGTGCAGCTCGTCGCTGCCCCTGCCATCGACGACAACGGTCAGCACACCGGCACCGTCGTGATCGTTCGTGACATGAATGACGAAGTCGGACGGCAACGAGAGATGGAGCGCTTTCGCGCTGTCGCCGACGCGACATCAGATCTCGTAGCCATTGCCTCGTTCGGTGACGGCACCAACTATCTCAACCCGGCCGGCGAGCGATTCTTCGGATCCAACCCGTTGAACCGCAACGACACCTTGAAGTTCATCCCCGAGGAGTATCGCGAGACGATGTTCGCCGAGATCGGCGAGGCGATCCGCGACGGCGGCACGTGGGATGGCGAGATCGAGATGGTCGATCAGGCCGGCGAGCGCCATCCGATGTCGGGTGTCGCCGTCGGCATCCGCGACGAGCAGGGCCACCTCGAAGGTTTCGCCGTGACCTACCGCGACTTGTCCGACCGCAAACGGCTCGAGGCCCGCCTGGCCCACGACGCCGGTCACGACGCACTCACCGGACTGCCCAACCGGCAACAGCTGTTCCACCTGCTCACCAACACGATCGGCGATCGCGAGCGGATGGCAGTGATGTTTTGCGACCTCGACGACTTCAAGGTTGTCAACGACAGCCTGGGGCACTCCGTCGGCGACCGCCTGCTACAGGTCGTCGCTGATCGTTTGCAGACCGCCACCCGTGGGGGCGACATCGTCGGGCGACTCGGCGGCGACGAATTCCTCGTCGTCTGTCGCAACATCGGCAGCGATCAGGAAGTCGCAGCCATCGCTGATCGTCTGCTGTTCGCTGTCAAGGCGCCGATCAATCTCGACGGCCGCGAGCATGTCGTGTCGATGAGTATCGGAGTCGCTTTCGGTATCGGGTCCGATCCGGCCAACGAGATCGTCCAGCGTGCCGACTTGGCGATGTACGCCGCCAAGCAGGCCGGCCGGCGCCGCATCGCCATGTTCGACCAAACAATGCGTCGACAGGTCGACGAACGCCTCGACATGGAGCGCGAACTGCGCGCCGCGTTCCGCGACAACCAACTGTCGCTGCAATACCAGCCGATCGTCAACACTGTCAGTCTCGAGGTGATCGGCTTCGAGGCGCTGGTCAGATGGCAGCACCCGACGCGTGGCCTGCTCCTGCCCGGCATGTTCATGCCGATCATCGAAGAGGCCGGATTCTCCACACAACTGGGTGAGTTCGTGCTCAACGAGGCCACGCGTGCCGCTTCACTGCTGCGCTTGCGGTCACAGAACTTGAGCATGTCGATCAACTTGTCGGCCACTGAGCTGAACGACGGCGGCCTGGTCGACAACGTGGCCAAGGCGATCACCCGCGCCGGTATCGGCGCCTCGGCGCTGACCGTCGAGATCACCGAAGACATCGTCATGGCCGACATCGTCGCCGCCAAGCCGCAACTCGACGAACTCCATTCGCTCGGTGTGCGAATCGCTATCGACGACTTCGGCACCGGGTACTCCAACCTGGCGCTGTTGCGGCAATTCGCCGCCGACTTCGTCAAGATCGACCGCAGTCTGATCAGCGGCCTCGACACCGAACGCGGGGGCACCGAGTTCGTGCGGCTGATCCTGTCACTTGCTCACGAGCTGGGCTTTGCACCGATTGCCGAGGGCGTCGAAACCGAGGCTCAGCTCGACGAGCTGCGACACCTCGATTGCAATATGGCGCAGGGTTACCTGTTTGCCAGGCCGATGACGTTGGCCGATGCTCTCGCCTTTGCCAGCAGCGGAGTGCACGGGCAGCGGGTCTGAGTCGCCGGTAGGCTGTCACCCCAGAAACGTTCGCTGAAAATCATCGGCCGACAAGGTAGGCGGAATGTCAGAGTTGCACAAGGTGAGCTGGCGCACGGCGGGCTACGCCGCGCTCGGCACCGTCGTCGCCGTCGCCTCTGTCGTCGCCATCATCCGCGGTGACGGTGTGCGCCCGACGTCGCTGACCTCCAGCGCGGCAACACGCTGGCTCGTGCACCAAGGAACCAAGGAGGTCGTGCTCGTCGATGGATTGGCCGGCCGGGTGGTGGCCCGGATCGATGCCGCGTCCGAGGCGAGCGGCGAAGTGGCCGTCGAAGGCGATGGTGGTGCTTTCCTGGTTGCCCCGTCGCAAGGTTCTGTGCGTACCATCTCGACGGCGAAATTGCAGTTGGGAACGCCCCAACCAGTAGCACCGTTGTCGCAGGGAGGCGCTCAGTTCGGCGTTGGCGGGAGCGGCCTGACGGTGGTCAACTCCGAGACGAACGAGGCAAGCGTCGTCGCCATCGACGACATCACCCGACCGATCACGGTTCCCGAATCGAACATGTCTCGTGTCGCCGCCGATGGCAGCATGTGGCTGTTCACCGATACTGAAGCGACACATCTCAACATCGACGAGTCCAGCAGGAGCGTGCCGCTTCGTGGGCGCCTCAACCAGACGACCACGATCGGTGCTCATGCTGTGTCGTTCGACAGTGGGGCATTGAAGGTGAGCTGGCTGGACGGAGGCGACGTGTCGGTGACCTCGATCGCCAACGCAGCCGACGCCGTGCTGCAAGAAGCCGGCGACGATGCGCCGTGCGTATGGCTGGGCGCCGGTGACACACTGGCGTGCGTCGGCGCGACAGGCATTGATCGTACGATCAACATCGCAGGCATGAACATTGCGGTCGGCGACAGGTTGGCGATCGCCGGTACCGCTGCCGTAATCGTGCGACGCACCAACGAGATCGATCGGATCGACATCGAGGCCCGGCAACTGCCCCACGAAACAGTTCCAACCGTGCGCGCTGATGCGCCCCCGCTGACGATCACCGCCGCCCACGACCTGATCTGGATCGACGACCAGTCCGGCGACAACGCCTGGGTGGTTCATCGATTTGGGATAAACCCGATCAAGAAAAACGACACCAGCGCTCCGCTGCGCGACGCCCAGGGCCAGGTCATGAATCCCGGGTCGGGCGGAGGTGGCCAGACCTCGGGTGGTGGCAACGAACCGGGCGACGACACCGACACCAATCAACTCGACGACAACGGTCGAGACGATGTACCGAACGCCATCGACGACTCGGTCACCGCTCGATCTGGCAACACCGTCGTCATCCCGGTCACTGCCAACGACTACGACCCGGACGGCGACGCCATCGCCGTGCTCGACGTCAAGCCGGCCGGCCATGGAACGACCGATGTACTCGATGGCTCCTCTGTGGCGTATGTGCCCGAGACCGACTTCAGTGGCTCCGACTCGTTCGAGTACACAATCGTCGACGAGCACGGCAACACCGACTCGGCGACGGTGAGCGTGCAATTGTTCGCTCCGGATAGCGCCAATCGGCCACCCATTGCCCGACCCGACCGCGTCAGGACCCGACTCGGCCGCCCGATCACCATCGACGTGCTGGCCAACGACATCGACCCCGAGCGCGACCTGTTGAGTGTGCCGACCTTTCGACAAAGCGGTGTAGCCAAGATCACCGAAACGACCGGCCCGACCGGGATGCCGGCGCTCAGATACGAACCGTCATCCGGCAGACCGGGCATCTATACCTTCACCTATCAGGCTGCCGATCCTCAGGGGGGCACCAGCCAAGAGACCACCGTGACCGTCGATGTTGCCGGCGCCAATGCTCGCAACGAGCCGCCACAAGCCCGACCCGACGCGATTCGCCTACCGGTCGGCATCACCCGCCCGCTCGACGTACGCGTAAACGACGTCGATCCCGACGGCGACGAGTTGACCATCGACGTATTGTCGAGACCGAGTGGCGTCGAAGTCGTGGTCCGCAGCCAACAGCTGGAGATAACGCTGCAGCCGGGTGCCGAGGAGCGCTCGCTGATCCTGTATACGTTGAGCGACGGAACGCCGGGTGCCGAACAGGTCGGACGCGTTCTGGTGCTGAGAATCGGCGACACGGCGCCGAATCGCGCACCCGTCGCTAATCCCGACGACGACCGGGTGGTGATCGGTAAGTCGGTCAAAATCCCCGTGACGGCCAACGACATCGACCCCGATCAAGACGTCATTCAGTTGCTGGCGGTCGGTCAGCCGGACAAAGGGGTTGGCACGACGTCGGTCGAGGGCAACTCGGTTCGGTTCACACCGAACCTCGCCAATATCACCGAACCGACGCCTGTGACGTTCACCTACCGCATCAGCGACGGCAAAGGCCATGAAGCCACCGGCGATGTAACGGTCACGGTACTGGTCAAGGCACTCCCGAGCGCCCCCTTCGCGCGCGATGACTTCGCCGACACGGTGCGCGACACGCCCGTCAACATCGACGTGCTGGCCAACGACAGCGACCCGTCCGGAGGCCAACCCAACCTCAACGGCACACCAGGCTGTCCCGGGGGCGGTACCGCGTCGAGGACTCCCGACAACCGAGTCAGCTTTGACCCGCCGCCGGGTTCCGTCGGTACGTTCCGGTGCAAGTACTTCGTCATCAACACCCAAGGGCTGGGGGCTGAGGCGTCGATCATCGTCACCGTCAGCAATGCTCCGCCGGGTAACAGCGAGCCAACATTGAACCTCACCGCGACGCAGGAGCGGGTCAATGTCGGCGAGTCGATCTCTATCAACGCCAACGATCTCGCCAACGACGCGGACAACGACCCCTTGGTGTTTGCCTCCGTCAGTAGAGCAAACGTCGGTACCCACACGTTCTCGCAGCAGTCGGCCACCTTCTCCTATACCGCCCCGCCTCGCGAGGCGGCCGAAAGCGTTTCGGAGGCCGTCGAAAACCTCGACTTCACGATCAGCGACGGGCGCGACGGAAACGTTCACGGGACGATTTCGATCAGGATCGTCGACGACTCAGCGGTCCCGAGCACGCCGCCCACAACCCGCGAGATCACGCGCCTGGCGTCAGTCGGCGAACCCGTGTCCATCGACGTCGTTGCCGAGTTGCGCGATCAGAACAGCGGCAGCACTCTGACTCTGAGGTCGGCGGAGCGAGATGCCGGTTCGCCCAGCGCAACGGTCGTGATCAGCGGCACCATCGTCGTTATCACGCCGTCGGCTCCCGGCACAGTGTCTGTCACCTATGTCGTCGCCAACGCTGAGCAGCAACAGAGCGGAATGATCAAGGTGAGCGTCAATGAGCCGCCGGCCATCAACCCACCACCCGTGGCGGTCGACGACGCCCTAATCGTCGCCAGCGGTGGGCTCAACAGCGTCGACATTCTGGCCAACGACCTCGGGATCACCGATCTCGGTGACAGTCCCTCGGTGTTTCTCGTCGACCGGCCGCCGGCGACTTTCGGTACAACCGGCCTGAGTAATGGCGTTGTGACGTTCACGGCAGCTCCCGACGCCGCCGGTAGCGCCTCGATCGGGTACACGCTCACCGATGGGAACGGCCCGGCGAGCACGGGCACGATCACGGTCACCGTCTCGCCGTGCTCGGAAAGCGCCCCCTCCGTAAGGACCGCCAGCGCCTTCACTCCCTACCAGACACCGATCGACATCGATCTGACGCAATACGTCGCCTCCGGCGGTATTCGCGCCGGAAGTGTCAATGGTGCCGGGCTGACCGGGGCGACCGGCCGGTACACGCCTCCGGCCGGTATGAACGATACAGAAACGGTGACGTACACCGTCGAGAACGGCTGCCGGCAAAGTGTGCAAGGAACGCTGACGATCGACGTCAACCGAGTTCCCGTCGGCGGCACCATCGACCGCAACCTGGCAAGGGGCATCACCGTGACGCTCGCCGTCAGCGACCTGGCTTCCGACGATGAGGCACTCCAGATCACTGCAATCAACGGCAATCCGGCTTGGGTCACCCTCGTGGTCGGCACGAGCGGCGAACCCGGAAGCTTCGACGGCACCACGATCATCGCTGCGCCGCCCGCCAATACGGCCAGCGGTACGTACACGTTCAATGCCACGGTCACCGACCCGGGCGGGCTTACCGCGATCGCGACCATCAATCTGGCGATCAGCAACCTCGCCCCGACCGCTGCCGCCGATGCATACGTGACAACAGAGGCATTGATCTCGTTCAATCCGACGCTGAACGATTCCGACCCTGAGGGCGGCCCGGTCGATGTGCAAGCTGTTGTCTGGGTCGACGCTGCCGGCACGACCACTCCGCTCGATCCAGTCCTCACCGGTAACGCGATAACCGTCGTACTCGGCCACGGAGTCTCGACACTCAGCTACACCATTCGCGACGACGGCGGGCTGACGGCTACGGCGACGATCACGATCACGTCGAATCGCCCGCCAACGGTTGACGACATCACCGAAACAACCGACGAACCGATTCTGAGAGATGTCCGGCTCGTAGCCAACGATCCCGATGGTGACGCGCTGGTGCCCACCTGCAACCCGACCCCAGAATTCCTTGTGCAGATCGATCCCGGTCGCGATCGCCGTGGGGATAACGGCGACGGATTCCTGCTGCAGATCACTGTGCTCGGAGGCTTCGAGGGCACGGCGACGTTCCAATGCACAGTCACCGACCCGTTCAACGCATCGGCGGTATCGACCGTGACCCTGACGATCACCGCCTGACAGCGGTCGGCTGAGATCTCTCAGCGAGGGCGCGCCCCGCGCAGTGGCGACCGCGTTCGGCGCCGCAACGAGCGGGTGCTCAGCCACCATTTCCAACGCCACCATCTCGACGACGAATTGCGAATGCTCGACTCGATCAGCCGCAGCTGGTCAATTGCGTCGGTCGCCCTCGCCGCATCGCAAGAAGCGGTCGCGAATATGACCGCGTCGGCGTGACGTTGCAACCGGCCGAGCGGAGGACCGGCGGCCGGCTGAGTTATGACACCGGCCGCAACGAGCTCGGCGTTGGTGTCACTGGAGTGCAGCGTGGCGCCGGCGTCGACCAACGCATCAGTCGCCAGAGTCCACGCGGTCGTCACCCGACGCGCCGGATCGGGCGCTCTCAAACCCCTGCGTCGTCGCAACTTCTTCCATGTGACGACCAGCGCAAAGACAATCAATGGCCACAGCAACAAGCCGGCGAACACACCAACCCTGACGGCCCATTCCCGCACGGCCGACCAGTTGCCGGCTTTTGGCTGCGGCGGCGTCGGCGACTCGACGGACTCATCCAGGTCGACCGGCTCGACCTGTGGCGGATCAAGTGGTTGCGCAGCAGGAGGCGTTTCCGGACGACCCGCCTGAGTCTGTGTCGGTTCTGTCGGCTTGGAGTCTTCAGGGAGGGCCTCGACGGTTACCCATCCGGTGGCGACACGCACCTCGGGCCAGGCAGCGGCGTCGGCTGTACTGATCGTGTCCGACGACGAGGTGCTGTCGAGCCGGTATCCGGTAGCGATACGAGCATCGACCCCGAGGCTACGCGCGAGTAGCACGAAGCCTGTGACGAACTGCTCCAGATTGCCGACCTTGGTATCGCGCAGAAAGCTATCGATCAGATTCTGCTGTGTGCCACCCGGAGTAGCGGAGTTGAATGTGAACACGTCGTGCAGGGTCGCCGCCAGCGTGGCGACTTGTTCGGCAACGGTGCCCGGTCCGGCAAGCGTCATGGCCAGTTGCGCGTACGAACTCTCGATATCGGTGGGCTGGATAGTCGGCATCGCACCCGCAGTTGTCGGGTCGAAGCTGACCATCGGCTCGACGGTGAACACGGTAACGGCCGGGCGGCCGATGCCAAGGATCTTGACCACCCGGCGTTCGGAGTCGGTCTCGACCGGACTGGTGCTACGCAACAACCGCCCGGGTGAGACCCACAACACGGTGTCGTCGCGCCGCACCGTGACCGTCACAGTGGTCTGTTCCGCACCAGTGCCCGGGTCGAGCCGGTTGCCGATCGGCGTCAACTGGCCGTTGGCCGACCACGACTCGCCGTCGTAGACATCCAGCGCAGACGTCCGCCAGAAATGCAAGCGATCGAGTAACGGCGATTCGACGTCGTAGAGGTCACGCGTCGGATTGGCATTGCTCTGCGCCGAGACCTGCGCCAAGGGATCGAGCAACGACAGCACGCGCCTGGCCTGCTCGCCATGGCGCGGGTTGGCCCGCTCGGCAACCGCGACGGCCAAGCCAACGCTCGCGATCAGCGCCGCAAGACCGGTCGCCACGGCGATCGGCAAACCCGCGCGCACGCTGGCGACTCGATCGTCGAGTCCTATCCACAGCAGCGAAAATGCTGCCGCCGCCGCAAACAACACCGCTTCTCCTTGAGGTCCGTCGGGTGCGCCGACGGCAACCAGCGTGACCATCGCCGCCAGCAGCGGCGCGATCGCAAGTGCCCGCCAACGAACTCGCATGGCCAGATCGATCGACACCGCCGAGGCGACGAAGATCAGCGTGGCGAGAGCGACGAGAATCGTCGGGAACCGCGGGCTGGGCCACGCGGTGGTGACAAGCTGGCGAGGTCCGTCGAGCAGGCCGTTACCAAAGTCGCTCGGCGTGCCATCCGCCGCATAGGTGACGAAGATGCCTGATCCGACGAAAGCCAGCGCCTGGCCGGCCACCCGTACCACGAGGTGACGGCGGGAGAGGAGCCATCCCGTCAGAACCGCCAGGCCCGCCGGAACCAGCAAGATCGGCTCGAAGCGGGTTCCCACCACCCGAGCCCCACTGAGGGCGAGACCGGTTGCGAACACCATCACGGCAAAGGCACGAACAAGCCGACGGCCGTTGGTCAGACCGGGACCGGCCGCTAGTTCCACAGCGCCCACCGTTCGGCGAACTGGGCGGCATTTGTTGCCGCGATTGCCGGGCAGACGAGGCCTGCGGTCTCCGCCCCAGCCCCAATTCTGGCCACGCTGATCTGGTCGCCGTGTGAGAAGTTCGTTGACGGACCGCTCGGTCCCGTGACCACCAACACGGCAACGCCACCGAGGCCGCCAGTGAACAGACTGGCTACCGAAAGCACATCGGTGCCACTACCTTGCTCGAGTGGCGTCAGCAGGTCGAGCATCTCGGCTTGATCGACCAATGGATAAGCCCGACCGGCTCGGAGCCGCGATGTCGAACGAACCACTACGTCCAAGCCTGATCGTATGGCAAACGCCGCCACGCTGGCGCCGGCATCGACGATCTCTTCGAAGTCGTCGGCGGACGCCACGTCGGCTGAGGTGTCGATCACGACAGTGAACTCATGCCGACGAAGATCGACGAACTCGCGGATCATCAACGTCGCCGTTCGAGCAGAGGTCGGCCAGTGGATCAGACGTGTGTCATCGCCATATTGATACTCACGCAGTGACTGGAACCCTGACTGCGGGTCGGTAGACGGCCGTCGCAAGACGGCATCGTTGGTGATCACACGCACCGCACCAGACGCCGTGATCAGGGGATGCACACGTGGGTGGACCACGACCATGCCCATCTGGCCGAGTGGGCGGCTCGCGGCTGCCAGTCCGAGTTGATCGGTGCGCTCGAACGACAACGGCCCGATCGCAAAGATTCCCCGGCGCCGGGTGGCGAACTCGGCGTCGATCTCGTGCCGTGTCATGCGCGGCAAAGTCGGCACGTTGAACGACTGGTGGACCCCCTGAAACTCATCCGTCAGGCGTGTCGAGCCGAGCCGGCGTTGGGTCTGATTGAAGATCTGATAGCGAACGTGAACGGTATCGCCGCGAGCGACACGGGCCGTGATCAGGCGACGCCGAGCGGTGTAGCGCGTCGGGCGCCGCGACAGGTGCAACCCGAGGGCTACGGCAACCAAACCTGCAGCGGCGAGGGCGAGAAGTTCTTCGTAACGCCACCACAGCCCGAAAAACGCACAAATCACGGTACCGATCAGCACGCCGAGCCCGGTGCGAGTCAGCACGTCGTCATCCCTCGCGGTGACGGGGTACGGCGATGTCGTCGACGATCTCGGCCAACACCTGCTCGCTGCGCACGCCGCGCAGCTCTGCTTCGGAACTCAACGAGATGCGGTGACCGAACACTGGCTCGATGAGTGTCTTGATGTCGTCGGGTGTCACGTAGCCGCGCTGCTCGGATGCTGCGTACGCCTTGGCGACGCGCATCAGCGACAGTGTTCCGCGAGTTGAGACACCGAGGCGCAGATCGGGATGGGCACGAGTGGCGTTGGCCAGGCGAACGATGTAGTCGTTGATGCTGTGCACGACCTCGATCTGCTCGATCGCGGCGATGAGGTGCTCGAGTTGAGTGGCGTTGGTGACCGCCGGCACACCACGATCACGATTCTCCCGGCGGTATGACTCGAGCACGATGACCTCAGTTGCCTGGTCGGCATACCCGAGCGACAACTTCATCGCGAATCGATCGAGCTGCACATCAGGCAACGGGAACGTACCGTGGAAATCACGTGGGTTCTGGGTGGCGATGACGAAGAACGGTCGGGGAACGAGGTGAGGAACACCATCCGCGGTGACTTGACGCTCCTCCATCACCTCGAGCAGCGCCGATTGGGTCTTCGGGCTGGCCCGGTTGATCTCGTCCCCGATCAGCACGTTGGTGAACACCGGGCCCTGGCGAAACGAGAACGACGAGGTTCGCTGGTCGAAGACCATCACTCCTGTGACATCGCTCGGCAACAGGTCAGGCGTGAACTGCACCCGCTTCCACGAGCCGGCGATCGACCCGGCGATTGCCTTGGCCATCGACGTCTTGCCGGTACCGGGGACATCGTCGATCAACAGATGCCCTTCGGTGAGCAGGCAGCACAGGGCCAGTCGAATCGACTCGGCCTTACCGCGCACAATACTTTCGACGTTGTCGATCAAGGCGTGAAAGACGCTGGCTACCTGGTCCGCCATTCCCGGTGATGCTATCGCTCAACTCTCGTCGGTTCGGGCACTGCCCAGACGAAGCCAGAACTTGACGTTGTCTTGAATTTTGGGTTATCTCGTGGACCTGTCGTACCGATGAAAGATCATGAGGCCCGTGTTCGTCCTCGAGCCCCTTGTGCCCCTACGGTCGCACCCAAGCTCATGGACCTGATCGTTTCAACACCGCAAGGCGAGGCCGAGATCTCGGTCACCGCTGTCCACGAGTCGGTCACGGTCGGCGATTTGTTGGGACGGGTGCTCAGCTCAACGCCTCCGAAGCTCGTCTACATCGACGGACGGCCTACGCCAATCGGCACCTTGATGAGCGCCTCCGGTCTCGTCACCGGATCGGAGATCGATGTCGCCGCGCCGCGGGAGCGATCCTTCGATGGCGGGATTACGCTGGTGCAGGCCGCGGGTGAGGGCGGAGGCAATCGCCGCTCACTCGAACCCGGTCGCTACTTGCTGGGAACGGCGCGTCGGGCCAATGTTTCTCCTTTGACGTTCAACCAGGTCTTGGTGCCCCGCTGCGAAGTCGTGGTCGAGCACTCCGGCCGGGTGACAGTGGCTGCCAATCAAGGCGATCTCGACGGCCAAGTGGCTGCTACCCCGGCACGATGGAAACAGCAACGGCTCCGCATCGGTCATCGAGTCTTCAGGCTCGATGATGCGGTTCACGATCGAGCCCCGTCGTTGCTCCCGACTCCGTTGGGACAGGTCAATTTTGTCCGAAAGCCTCGTGACCAGGCCACTGCTGACAGCGAACCAAGCGGACGGGTGCGCACCGGCCGGCGTCTGCTCGGCCGGCGCAACAACCGCACCGAGATGCGCCAACAGCCTCCGGTCGCGTCCGTCGACCCGGCGAGACTCGCCTTCGACACTGCGCTCGACAGCATCCGACAAACCCAACTCGACGTAGCTGAAGTCATCCGCCGGGCTGATCAACTTTCCGAACGCCTGTGGGAGCGCCGGCCGGCCGACGAAGACGCCTACGTGTTCAGCGTTGGCCTGGCTGATCAGCCATGGGTGCCGGCAGACATCACCCATGTCGATCGCCGCGATCTGTCGATGCTGCCATCGGCGCCCGTCTTGGTCGATCTGGCCAATCAGCGTGGCGTTGGTTTCGCGAGTACGCCACCCCAGGCCCGATCTGCGGCGCGAGCGCTCGTGATGCAGGCCTGCGTCGCCCACAGCCCTGCCGACCTCGGTGTCGTCGTGTTGGCAACACCGACCGGTGCGTCCCGCTGGGAATGGGTCAAATGGCTACCGCACGCCCGCGGTTCACACGGCGTTCAGCTCTTGAGCGACCACCAAGCGATCACCGATTGGGTCAATGCCCAACGCACGCTGACCACCGTCGTCGCCTCCATCCAGCCTCCTGGACGGCCGATCACACCGAGCCGGCTGACTCTCGCCATCGTCGACGACCCATCGCTGTGGCGCGGCCGGGCGGCGATGCTGCGCGGATTGTTCGCCGACGCACAACTACCGGTTCGTTTCGTGGCGCTGACCGACCGGGCTGACGACATCCCTGCGGTGTGCACGACGGTCGTGCACATCGCAACCAACGGTGCCGCAGACGTCGACTACCCGATCAACGGATCCACGATCACCGACGTCGTTCCGTTCGTCCTCGACCACGATGTTGCTGTCGCCGCGGCGCGCAAGCTCAGCCCGCTCGAGGACCACGGAGTGCAATCCTTCACAAAGGCAGTGCTGCCGCCGCTGGTCTCGTTGGAGTCTCTCATCGATCCCGACGGGCTCGACGCCGGTCGAATCGCCAAACGCTGGGTCGCCGGCCACAGCATTCGGAAGCTGCCGATTGCCATCGGCACGGGTGAATCCGGTCCCATCGAACTTGATCTCACCGCCGACGGTCCACATGCGCTCATCGTCGGCGCCCCGCTGTCGGGCAAGACGGAGTTGATGCGCACCATCATCGCCTCCTTGATCGCACTGTCCGAGCCCTCGGTGGTCAATGTTGTCTGCGTCGAACCATCGGATGGTTCATCGTTCGGAGCCTTCGCCGGTGCCGGCCACCTCGTCGGTGCCGTCGACAGGTTCGACGAGCACAGCGGTGTGCGGCTTCTGCGCGCCCTGCGGGCCGAGGTGAGTCGGCGAGCGCGGCTGTTGTCAGAGAGTCATGTGGCAACATTCGCCGAGTACCAGATGGCCAACCACCAGATTGACGCTGCAGCTCAGCCGATCACGCGGCTCGTCATCGCCGTCGACGACGCTGACGACCTCATGACAAGGCACGCCGCGTTCCTGCCCCAGCTTGTCGAGCTTGCCGATCGCTCCCGTCATCTTGGACTTCACCTGATCCTGGCTGCCGAGAAGCTGCCGCGATCGCTCGAACACTCGCTCAAGTCCTTCGCCAACATTCGGATCGGCCTACGGATGAACGATCCGGCGGAGGCGACCGCTCTGATGGGTAGCCGCGAGACTGTCCAGATCTCGTTGCACACTCCGGGTCGCGGCGCACTCAAGATCGGAGAGGCCGCCGCACAACCAGTCCAGTTCGCCTCGGTGTCGGCAGCAGCGGGTGATCTCATGGAGATCACTGCGTTCATCGTCGCCCGCGACGTCAACGCCGCGGAGCGCAAGATCACAGCGAGGCGGGCCGATCCAGTCACGGAGCCACCTCGCCAGGGTGGTCTTCGCCACCTCATCGATTCGGTTGACGACGCAGCAGCGATACACCCCGGCGGCGAGAAGCGGCCGGTCCTCTGTGCAGAACTGCCAACCGATCTGCCCTACGAGCAGATCTCGCCATCTCGAACGAACGCGCCCGACGAGTACGGCGCAGCGTTTGCGCTGAGCGACCTTCCTGATGATCACACGCAGAGCACACGCCGGTGGAATCCAGCCCACGATGGGAACATCCTCATCATCGGTGGTACGCCGCACGAGCGTTCCAATGCCTTGGCTACGTTGTTCATCGCCGCCACCGACCGCTTCCCCGCCGATCGGCTACACGGCTACGTGATCGACTGTGCGCCTGGTCCGCCCAGCGATCTTCGAGCGCTCGAGTTGCTGCCGGCCTGCGGCGCCGTTGCCTCGAACGACGATCTCGATCGCCTGCTGAGAGTGCTCATCCGCCTCGACGCCGAACTCGAGCGGCGCGCCTCTCTGGACCGCACATCGACCGAGCCTCACGTTGTGCTGATCGTCAACGACATCGCTTCGCTCTTGCGCAGCCTCGAGATGGGTGGAGAGTTCGAGCAGGGACGCAACCTTCTCGATCGCCTCATCAGCAGCGGCCCGCTCTGCGGAATCACGACGGTGATGAGTTCGGCCAGCCAGCACGCCGCACCGTCGCGTATGCTCGGCCAGTTTCAACAGCGCCTGATCTTGCGCCTCGACGACCGCGGCGCCTACCGGTCGCTGGGAATCGAGGCCGGTCGGATCCCCGTGCAAGTCCCGGGGCGGGCCATCACCGCACCCGACTCGGTCGAGATCCAGATCGCATCGATCGTCGACCTGGTCGCTGCGGTCGCCGCACGGCGCAACCGGCCCGACAACGCGCATGGGCCGATAAGCGTTGCCCGCACGCCGGCGAGTGTTTCGCTTTCCGAGCTCAGCAACTCGACCGAGCATCGCCGCGATCAATGGCGCCTGCCGGTCGGACTCGACACACGGACGCTCCAGCCCATAGCGCTCGAGGTGCGAGCGCCCGGCGGTGCCCTTATTCTGGGCGATGCCGGCGCCGGCAAGTCGACCCTGCTCGCAAACATCGCTCGCTGCGCTTTGGGTGTAGACGCGGCGATCGACATTCACGCCATCGCCTCGACGTGGAGCCCGTTGCTGCTGCTGCCCCGCCTGACCAGCGCGACGACACTGGCCGGGATCGAGAGGTGGGCAGCAGAGTTCTTCGACCAAACCGACCGAGCCCGACTCGTTCTGGTCGACGACGCCGATCGACTTGACGGCGCCGTCCTTGAACGGCTCGCTGCCCTGAGTGACCCTCGTCTCGTTGTCGTGGTCGCCGGGCGCACCCGTGAGCTCGAAGTCCCAGGTCATTGGACGGCGCCCCTGCGCCGCTCACGTTCCGCTGTCATCTTGCGTCCCCTCGCCGGCGATGGCGCCATGTTCAATATGGACCTACATGTCACCGCTTCGCATCCCGCTCTCGGTCGCGGCCTGCTCATCGACGGTGAGACAACGACGCCAATACTCCTCGCCGGTCCCCCCGACAACACCGAGGGGAAGTCGTGATGATGCGTCGCGGTGACGGGATCGGCATCGAGGTGTTGCCCGACGCGCTACGCGGTGTACGGCTGCATCAGGACGCTCCTGGCCGTGTCGCCAAGGTTGCCGGCGTCGCCTGTGACACCAACAACGACCTCCTGCTGCTCGATGGCCTCACCCGGTTGCGCAGCCTGCTCGACGAGGCCGGGCAGCCGACGCGGGTGTGCATGTGGAGCAACGACTGTCACATCCAGTCGCTCGACATCACCGGATGGAGCACGACAGAGCTGAACATGCATCGTTCAAAGCTCATCGATGTCTCGGCAACGATCGAGATGTCGGCAAGCGCCCGCCGCCTGCTCGCCCATCTGCGATGCGACATGATTCGTCACAGGCGCGTCGAGCGCTTCGTTCGCCAAGCTGGATTTGATCTCGAATCCATCGAACCGACGCCCATGGCCATCGCTCGACTGGTTCAGTCGTACACGATGCGACTTATCGGCAGTCGAGGTGATGCCCAGCCATGGATGGCGGTGGTCCACGATCGCGTCGTTCTGGCAGCCGCACCTGTTGTCGACCCCCGGGCGGACACGCTGCGTACCGAACTGCTGGCCGCCAGTTGGTCGGCATCGATCGAGGAACTGCGCGAACGCCTGCTCGACACCGAAGAGCTCTCGGCGTCCGTCAATCAACCGGCCGGAACAGCAGTTCCGCTCGGGCTCAGCCTGGTCGGCGATGCCTATCCCGAGTTCCCCGACACCCACCCGGCGTGGGGCCCGCGTTTGGCCGGTGCGTTGGGTGCGGCCGTGGCCGCGGCCGGACTCGCCGGACGAGTGCACCAAGTGCAGCCGCTCGTGGCCCCTCACGCCTTCAGCGACGACGGCGGGGTATGGGTGATCGAACGAATCGGCGATGTCGCGGCGCCGGTCGAGCCACCGGCACAGCGGCGACGGTGGAGCCGCTCGCCAAGCCGGTCACTGGCCTGATTCAGTTGGCGGTGCTGACCGCTTCGGCGACGATCTCGTGCACGAGGTCGCCGGTCAATTCGTCGTGCTCGCACAATGCATCGGCGACGGCCAGCAGGGCAACGCGGTGTTCGAGCAACATGCAAGCTGACCTGTCGGCTGCCTTGTTCAGCACGTCGTCGGCCTGCACCCGTGATCGTTCGTCGGCGAATACCTTGGCCGCGATGTTGCCGGCCATGTGCATCTCCGCGGCCTCGAGGCTCAGCAAGCTGTCGCCGGCACCGACCAATCCGATCAGCTGAGCAGCGATGTTCGTTGCCGCCGCCAGATCGGAGGCGATACCCGTCGAGGCCTCGCCGTACTCCTGAATCTCCGCAGCCCTGCCGGCCAGGGCGACGACGATGAGATCATGCAACTCCGATGGTGTTCGCAGGTGTCGTTCCTCACCGTCGTCGTGGGCGACGAGACCGAGCGAGCTGGAACGCCGCAGGATCGAAGCAACGCGCACCTCTCGTCCGACGAGCACGGCGATCACCGCGTGTCCTGCTTCGTGCACGGCGATGCGGCGACGCTCGTCGGGCTGGTAGCCGACATCTTGGGCGAGGCCGACCTCGGTGATCATCTGCGCTTCGACTAGGTCCTCGATGTCGAGAGCCTTTCGTCCCTTGCGAAGGGCGACGATCAACGCCTCGTCGAGCAGTCGCTCGATTCGCACCGGGCTGTAGCCGGCGGTGCGATCGGCAATGCCGACGGCGCTCACCGACGGATCGTGCGACTTCTTCGCCAGGTAGTAGTCGGCGATTGCGATGCGATCGGAACGCGGCGGGAGATCGAAGTGGATGGTGCGGTCGAACCGGCCCGGACGCATCAGTGCCGGGTCGAGACCGTCGGCGCGGTTGGTAGCTGCAAAGATCAAGACGTTGGCCGGCTTCGGCTTTGGCCCGGGAAAGGCCTTCGCCGGGGGAAGCAGCAGGTTGACGCGATCGATCATCTTGCTCCTCATCTTGTCCCAGCCGGTGGGGAGATCGAAGCTCTGCATCTGCACGAGCAATTCGTTGACGATGCCAGAGGCACCCTCGCGCATGCCCCCGCCCATGCCGGAGCGAGCCATCCCGATGGCGTCGAACTCCTCGATGAACCCGATGGCGCCACCCTCGGCGCGCGCCGCTTTGCGGAGTGCCTTGAAGAACTGACGGATCTTGCGGTTGGTCATTCCGTAGAAGTGCGACTGGAACTCGCTGGCCGAAACGAACAGGAACGGAACCTCCGCCTCCGCGGCGATCGCCTTGGCGAGGTAGGTCTTACCCGTGCCCGGGGCGCCTTCGAACAGAACACCGCGACGCGGCGAACCACCCATTTCGTCAGCAAAGGTCTCGTGATTGAGGAACAGGTTCAACGTGTCGATCGCCTCGCGACGCGTTGCGTCGGCACCGACCACGTCGACGAGGCGCACTGTGGAATCGGAGGGGCGCAACGTGGTGTGCGGTGACCTACTCGAAGCCATCATCGGGATCAGCATCATCGAGGTGATCAGCACCAACATCAGCCCGAGGATCGCCAACTCCGGGGAATTGCGGATGATCGCCGGCACGCCAGGACGAACCGGGCTACCGCTGATCTCTTGATACCAGAACCACGCCAGCGGCAAGCCGAGCACAACGAGCAGGCGGGTAAGGCGACGCTGACGCTGACGCTCGCGGTTGGCACTGGCGTTTACCTGGCGACCCCGCAGAACGGCCCCGTGCTTGATCTGAGTGATATCCATCAACCCGCCCCGTTCGTCGTGAGGAAGGGCACAGTACCGGATTAACGCAGAGTGTGCAACTGATTCACTCTACGTGGTCGACGGTTGTACCTCGTGCAAGACCGATTGACCACTTCTTGACAGTGTGCGCCGCCCAAACCTGGTCGTTGAGCAGCGACTATTCTCCGATTTGGGGCCGCTTTCTTGTCTGTTTGCGTTCGGCGGTACGCCGCTTGCTAGCCAGCCGCTTGCGAACGGCCGAGGCCGACGGCCGCGTTGCCCGGCGGGGCGCCGGCGGCGGCTTGGCAGCCTCGTCGAGCCGTTCCATTGCCGTCGCCCAGGCAGTAGCCCGGTTGCGGAACTGCGATCGCGAACCCGCTGATGAGGCAGTGATCGTCGGGCCGGCGGCGGCCAGCACCCTGTCGCGCACGGCGGGAGTCAACCCGGCCCGATCGACGTCGATCGTGACCGTCACAGCCGTGTCGGATGTATTGGCGTGCTGACCACCGGGCCCACCGGTGCGGGTGGCGAGCCACGACACGGCGTCGGCCACGATCCGCAAGCCCCGCGGAGTTCGGTACACGCCATCGAAGGGTTGCACCGCCCCATTGTGCCCACTGCGACGTCCCGCTGCCGGACTCCCAGCGTGGCGAGGACCGGCGGGTCGCGGATTAGCGTCGCGATCGTGGACCCCTGGGAACAGCTACTCGACGGAATCGAACTTCCTTTCCACCCCGACCTTTCCGTTCCGGCACTGACCGAGGTCGTGTTTCCCATCCCTCAACCTGATCCGGTCGCCGACGTCGAGGCGGTTGCCCACCAACAGGTCGTCGAGCAGTTGGCGGGTTCCGTGAGCCAAGGAATGACGGTCGCCGTCGGCGCCGGCAGCCGCGGGCTCGTCGAACGAATCGCCTTGTTGCGCGGGGCGATCAGCGGCTTGCGCGCTCTCGGTGCCGAGCCGTTCGTCGTGCCGGCGATGGGCAGCCACGGAGGTGCCACGGCCAAGGGTCAGCGGGCGATGCTGGAAACGTTGGGAATGACCGAAGAGGCGATCGGATGCGAGATCCGGGCGACGATGGAAACCATCGAGGTTGCCCGCACGCCCGACGGAATGCCCCTCTACCTCGACCGCCACGCCGCCGGAGCCGACCGGATCATGCCGGTCACTCGAATCAAACCGCACACATGCTTCAAGGGCCCGATCGAGAGCGGGCTGACGAAGATGGCCGTGGTCGGCTTCGGCAAGCAGCCCGGCGCCGCCCAGATCCACGCCTGCGGCCCGGTCGAGATGCGCAACCGGCTGATCAACGGCATCGCTGCGTTGAGAGCCACAGGTCGTCTGCTCGGTGGTGTCGGATCGGTCGAGTCGGCAGATGGTCAGGTGGTCATAGTGCGGGCACTCACCGCCGATGAGGTCGGCGCCGACGCCGAGATTGCACTCACCGACGATGCCCGCAGCCTTGTGCCGCCACTGCCATTCCCGATCATCGACGTGCTGATCATCGAGCAGGGTGGCAAGGACATCAGCGGGACGACGATCGACCCCAACGTCACCGGACGGTTCTGGGTTCATGGTCTCGACGACGCTGCCTCGCCGCGCGTCAGCACCATCGTGTTACTCGGCATCACCGAAGCATCGGGCGGCAACGTGCTGGGGATCGGGTTCGCCGACTTCATCCCGGCATCGGTTGCGGCGGGCATCAACTGGCAAAAGACCTACGTCAACTGCTTCACTGCCGGACCGTCGGGCGTGCGCCGCAGTCGCATGCCGATGGTGCTGCCGACCGAGAACGATTGCATCAAGGCTGCCCTGAGCATGTGCGGCTTGGGCATCGACGAGCCCAAACGCGTTGTCCGCATCCGCAGCACGCTGCACCTCACCCGCTGCTGGGTCAGCGAACCGCTCCTGGCCCAATTGCCACATGGCGCCCAGATCGTCACCTGACATGGGCTCAGTCTGTTAAATGGCGATGGCCGCGCATCAACACCTCCTGAGCCACGGTGGCCACATGCACACCGTCGGCGGCGAAGACATGGCCAATCGCCAGTCCGCGTCCACCGACGTAGCTGTGGCACGTGAAGTCGTGGAGGTGCCATTTGTCAGCACTCACGGGGCGATGAAACCACATCGTGTGATCGAGGCTGGCGGTAAACCTGCCCATGTCTTGGATCTCGGTCGTGGCGTGCACGGCCTCGGTCGGGAGATCATCGGAGAGGTAGGCCAGCCAGCAACGATGCAACAGCTGATCGTCGCCGAGCGGAGCATTGACTCTCATCCAGGCCAGCGTGCGACCGGCGCCCTGGCCCGCCGTTGAAGACGACCAAGCGGGTGCGACTAGACGCCGATCGAACGACGAGGTCCAAGTCTCCGAGACCAGTGAAATCGGGTCGGGCACGTCGGCATCCATGACGATCGTCTGCAAGTCCGCGGAGGATTCTGGACGCTGGAACGAGGCTTCGAGGTTGAGGATCGCCCCGACCGCCTGGCGGGCGATCACCCGCCGCGTCGCGAAACTACGACCGTTGCGAATGCGGTCAACCTCGAACCTGATGGGCTCGGTGTGATCGCCGCGTCGAATGAAATAAGAGCGCAACGAATGGACCTCGAGATCGGTGTCAACGGTGCTCGCCGCGGCGCGTAAGGCCTGGGCAACGATCTGCCCGCCATACAATCCACCCCACGGATACTGCGGCCCAATTCCAACGAACGTGTCGGCCCCATGAGGCTCGAGATCGAACAGTCGGCTGAGATCCATCGCTGCAAGCGTAACTATTGAGTTTCGCGAATATGAAACTATGATGGAGAGCATGGCAAAACGAGGTCCCAAAGGACCGATGACGGATGAGCACAAAGCGGCGCTGGCGATGGGACGCAACGAAGGCAACGCGGTGCGCAACTATCTCGAGGCACTGCGCAACAACAAGCCAAAGCGTGGCCGGCGACGCACACGCGAATCGATCGGCGCTCGACTGGCCGCAATCGACACCGAGTTGGATACGGCCGATCCCATGAACGAACTACGCCTTCGGCAGGAACGCCGCGATTTGCAGGGCGAGTTGGCATCGCTGGGCGAGAAAGTCGATATCAGCGCGTTGGAGAATGGCTTCGTCGCCGTCGGTAAGTCGTACAGCTCTCGCCAGGGTATTTCCTACGCGACATGGCGTGAAATAGGCGTCGACGCGGCGGTGCTGAAGCGAGCCGGCATATCCCGCGCCGACTGAAACGCCAGCGCTAGATGGCGTCGAGAGCGTCGAAAACTGCTCCGGTGTGGCGCAATGAGCGCTGCAGGTCGAACGCCTCATCGAGCAAATCCGGTGCAACGATGACTCGCGGGTCGGTCTCGAGCAGGTCGCGCAACGGCCGCTTCTCGCTCAACGCCCGCGCTGCGTTGTCTTGCACAATGCCATAAGCCTCGTCACGGGCCAAACCACCCCGCACCAGAGCCAGGAGCACGGGTTGGCTGAAAACCAAGCCAAAGCTGGCGGCGAGATTGGAACTCATCCGATCGGGAAACACCTGCAGACCACCAAGCAATCGCTGCATCCGGCGCATCACGTAATAGGCCATCAGCGAACTGTCAGGAAGAATAATTCGTTCGACAGAGCTGTGCGAGATATCTCGTTCATGCCACAGCGCGACGTCTTGCATTCCAGCCTGGAGGTTGCCACGCAGTACTCGTGACAGCCCGCTGATCGTCTCGGCGCTGATCGGATTGTGCTTGTGCGGCATGGCGCTGGAACCCTTCTGGCCGGGCTTGAACCGCTCCTGCACCTCACCGACCTCGGTTCGCTGGAGATGTCGCAACTCGACGGCGATCATCTCCATCGTCGTGCCGACCGAAGCGCACGCCCACAGGTACTCGGCGTGCCGGTCGCGAGCGATCACCTGTGTGGAAGGCACCGGCGTGAGGCCGAGGCGTTCGCCCACGAAGCGCTCGACTGACGGATCGATGTTGGAGTACGTACCGACGGCCCCACTGAGCTTGCACACCGAAATCGCCCCACGAGCGACGCGCAGACGGTCACGATCACGGCCGACCTGCAAGGCCCACAGCGCGACCTTGGAGCCGAACGTCGTCGGCTCGGCGTGGATGCCGTGGGTGCGCCCGATCATGGCCGTGTGGCGATGCGTGCGGGCCAGTTCGATCAACGTCGCCAGCAGCGCAGAGGACGCCTCGATCAACAGATCGGCAGCGTCACGAAGCGCCCAACACCACGCGGTGTCGACGATGTCGCTGGATGTCAAGCCGTAGTGGATCCACGCCCCGGCCGGCTGACCGATCGCCGCCTGCACAACATCCACGAACGCCGCCACGTCGTGATCGGTGATCGCTTCGCGATCGCTGACCGCCTTCACGAACGCGGCATCGACGACCGGGGCCCGGGCCCGGCAGGTTGTGGCATCCTCGCCAGATACAACGCCGAGACTGACGTGCGCCTCGATGGCCAGAAGTTCAATCTCGACATACCGACCGAAGCGAGTCGTGTCGGAGAACACCGCCGCCATCTCGGGCAGCGAATAACGATCGATCACTGCCACTCCAACACGGCATCACGGGACGGGCCGGTGCCGACGATCCGCACCGGCACGCCGACCTCGGCCTCGACCAGAGCCACGAATTCAGCGGCCTTGGCGGGAAGATCGGAGCGGTTTCGCGCTGCTGAAATATCGCACTGCCAGCCTGCTAACACTGCGTAGACCGGTCGGCCAGCGCTGTCGTATTCGGTACAGACCTTGATCTCAGGGAACGTGTCGAGCACGTCGAGCTTGGTGAGGGCGACCTCGGTGAGCGAGTTGATCCTCACCGCCTTGCGCAACATCACGCAGTCGAGCCAGCCCGTGCGGCGCCGCCGCCCGGTTACCGTGCCGAACTCGTGGCCGATATCAACCAGCTTGTCGCCGACCTCGTCGAGCAACTCGGTGAGGAACGGCCCGCTTCCGACCCTCGTCGTGTACGCCTTGGTGATCCCGACGATGCGCGTGAGGTAGCGCGGCCCGATGCCGGTGCCGACGCACGCCCCGCCGGCGGTCGGATTCGACGAGGTTACAAACGGGTACGTGCCGTGATCGAGGTCGAGGAACGTCGCCTGCGCACCTTCGAGCAGCAGATGATTGTCGCGGTCGAGGGCGTCGTGCAGCAATTGGACCGTGTCGGTCACAAAGGGGGCCAGCCGCCGGCCGAGCGCGGCGAAGCGGTCGACGACATCGTCGACATCCAGCGGCTCACCGCCGAGGGCGACTATCTCGGCGTTGTGGGTGACGGCCCGCTCCTTGACAGCTGCGGTGAAGCCGGCGGGATCGAGCACCTCGCCGGCGCGAACACCTTCGCGGCGAGCCTTGTCGGCGTACGCCGGGCCGATGCCTTTCAAAGTGGTGCCGATGCGGGCGTCGCCGCGACTGGCTTCGTACAAGGCATCGAGCGCCTGATGCCACGGGAAGATCAGATGGGCCTGACTGCTGACCTTGAGCTTGGCACAACTAACGCCGCGACCCTCCAAGGTGTCGATCTCGTTGAACAGCGTTGGCATATCGATGACCACACCGTTGCCGATAACAGGGATCACATGCGGATACAGCACACCGGAAGGGATCAACTGCAGCGCGTACCGCTGCGTGCCGACGACCACGGTGTGGCCGGCGTTGTGGCCACCCTGATAGCGCACGACATGGGTGTGTTCGCCGGCCAGCAGGTCGATGACCTTGGCTTTGCCCTCATCGCCCCATTGGGCTCCAACGACGACGGTGACGGGCATGGCGGGACGCTCCTAGCGGCACGGGCGGAACGTGGGTGAATCCTACCCGATACCCTCGTCGCCATGTCGGTGCTGCGCTCGATGACCTGGTCGGCGATGGACGACGAGGCGCGCCGCGCCCTGTGCGGGCGGGGTTTGGAGGCCATTTTCGACTCCGATCTGAAGGTCGCCATCGGTCGGATCATCGACGATGTGCGCGCCCATGGCGACGAGGCCGTGTGCCGTGCCTTACGGGATTTCGATCATGTCGCCGTGGAGCCACACCAACTCCGGGCACCAACCGAAGAGATTGCCGGTGCCGAGGTGACCGCCGACGTCGACCGGGCGATCGACGACGCCATCGTCCACCTGCGGGCGTTCAACGAGCAGGTGATGAGGCGCGCCGCCGACTGGACCTTCGAGAGTGAACCCGGACTGTCTGTCGGTGAGAAGATCACCCCGATCAGCTCTGCGGGTCTGTTCGTGCCCAGCGGCAAGTCCAGTTATCCGAGCGTGGCCTATCAGTTGGGTGTGCCTGCCACCGTCGCCGGGGTGCCCGAACTCGCTCTCGTCGTGCCGCCCGTGCCCGACGGCAGCGCCCGCATCGACCCGGCCGTGTTGGTCGTGTGTCGCAAGCTCGGCATCGACAACGTGTTCCGCGTCAACGGTCCCGCCGGCATTGCCGCGCTCGGGTTCGGCACCGAATCGATTCCCCAAGTTCGCAAGATCGTCGGGCCGGGCAGCCCTCCTGTGATCTGCGCTCAGGTCGAGATGCAGCGCTACGGCGTGGCGACGATGATGATTCTCGGGCCAACGGAGAGCCTGGTGATCGCCGATGACTCCGCCGACCCTCGATACGTGGCCGCCGACCTGCTCAACGAAGCCGAGCACGGAACCGACTCCGCTGTCGTACTGGTCACGCCGTCAACAGAACTGCTCGCCGCAGTCGACCGCGAGTTGCAGCGCCAGGTTGCCGAATTGCCAGTGGCCCGCGCCGATGCGGCCCGTGCCGCGCTCGGGATCAACGGCGGCTGCGTGATCGTCACCGATCTGGCCGAGGCCGCCGACGTCGCCAATCGCTGGGCACCGGAGCATCTGCAGATCGCCGTCGACGCGGCCGACGAAGCGGAGCTGATCGACCGCTTGATCAACGCCGGCGAGATCCTTGTCGGCCAGCACACGGTGTTCTCCGCCGGCAACTTCGTCATCGGCTGTCCGGCCAGCCTGCCGACCGGTGGGTTTGCCCACGTCTCCAGTGGTATCACCGCCGACGCATTCTTGAAGCGCACTGCCGTGGCGCGAGCCGACGCAGCGGCGCTGGAGCGGATGACGCCGACGATCGTGGCGATGAGCAACCACGAGGGATTCGTTGCCCACGCCAACGCGGCGCTGATCCGACGCGACCGACACTGGCCAGCCCGCCCGTAACAGCGGCAAAGTCACCGATTATTCGGGCGGCGAATCTCCGCTGACTGGCCTCACGGCGAGACGGCCTGGTCCATCCCGAGCCATCCGCAACAGCAACAGGTCGTAGACGATTTTCGACGACCCGCCGATTATCAGCGGCCAGCCGAACGTCGAGTGATCGAGCATCCATCCCGCCGCAATCGGTGGTAGAGCGGAGGTCAAGCTGCGCGGCACGTTGGTCACGCTTGCCGCCGCGGCGCGCTCCGCCGGGGTGACCACCGACATGACGTAGGCGTTGCGGACCGGCACGTCCATGCTCGACAACAGACTGCGACCGATCAGACAGCCGACCGCCAACGGCGCGTTCGGCATCAGTGCCGCAGCGATCAGCAGGATCTGCCCCGGCAAGTGAGTGAAGGCCATCGTTCGAAGCGGGCCGAGACGACGTTCGATGCGCACGGCGACGAAGCCCGACGCCGCCGAGAGGATCTGCATGACCGCCAGCACCGCACCGGCCTTGCCGACCGAGAATTGATGGTGACGCAGCAGCCACAGCACCAGGAGTGATTGCACGACGAAGCCGCCACCAAACGCATCGAGGCTGAACAACGCGGCCAGCCGGTAAACGATGTGCTTCGACGGGCCGAGCGGTGTCGGTGTCGTCGCCTGAGCCGACGCCTCGACCTGTGGCGACATCGCCGCGTACACGCCGAGCATGGCAACACCCGCAAGGGCGTAGACGACGAACACCGACTCCGCCCGCCAATGAAGGCGAGCAGGCAACCCCGCCGAAAGCGCCCCGAGCGCGGCCAGCGATCCACCGAGAAATGTGTAGCGGGCGAAGACATGTGATCGGCGTTCCTCGGTCGTGGTCAGCGGCAGCAGTGACTGCTCGATCGGTTGCACAACGTTTACGTCGCCGCCGCTCGGATTCATCGTGCCGATCACCGCAGCGGCCAGCAGCACGAGGAAGGTCGTCGAGGTGGCAAA
>JANNHY010000020.1:0-11205 GCA_031404635.1 Ilumatobacteraceae bacterium | reverse complement strand
GCAGCCTGACCTCGCCCGGTCGCTTGGGCGCGATGTGAGTAGGTGGAGTGCCGGAATCGCGCACATGAGATTCGCTTGGGCGCGCTGTGAGTAGCGGGAATACCGGAATCGCGCCCAAGGGGGCCGAGTTGTCGGCTAGTTCACCGCTGCGTCGTGGCCTTCCCAGTAGGGCTTGCGGAGTTCGAGCTTCATGGGCTTGAGGGCGCCGGACAACGGAATCGGTTCGGTTCGGAACTCGACCGATTTTGGCACTTTGTACCCGGCGATGGCGACCCTGGCGTGGTCCTTGATCTCGTCCTCGGTGGCCGAGAGGCCGGCGCGCAACACGACGATTGCATGCACCTGCTCGCCCCACACGGGATGGGGGATGCCGATAACCGCGACCTGCTCGACACACGGATGGGTCGAAATGGCATTCTCGACCTCGATCGAGTAGACGTTCTCGCCGCCGGTGACGATCATGTCCTTCACCCGATCGACGAGATACAAATATCCTTCCGCGTCGACGTGGCCGGCGTCGCCGGTTCGGTACCATCCGCCCTTGAACGCGGCCTCCGTCAGTTCGGGCTGCTTCCAGTACTCGCGCATGAAGTTGCCACCCCGTGCGCAGATCTCGCCGTTCTCGCCCGGTGCGGCGACCGTGTCGTCCTTGCGGCGCACACTGATGTTGACGCCGATCATCGGCCGTCCGGCAGAGCGCAGGATCGGACCACCGCGGCGATGGTCGGCGGCGGTCAGGAACGTGAGCACTGACGAGCATTCGGTCATGCCGTAGCCCTGCCACAGATTCAGATCCGGGAACGCGGCCATCAGCCGGGTCAGCAGGGCAGCAGGCATGGGCGATGCCCCGTAGACGAGGTCGCGCAGCGACGCGAGCCGCTCCGGCCGGAAGTCGGGATGATTCATGACGAGTGCGATCATCGTCGGCACCATCACGGTCCAGTCGACGCGGTAGTGCTCTATGGCATCCATGACCTGCGTGGGCTCGAACAGCGGCACGAACACCGACGAGCCGCCCGTGGCCGGGATTCCGAGGAGGCCACCCATCGAGGCGGCGTGGAACATGGGGGTCTGGTGCAGATAGACGCGATCCACACCGAAATCGACGGCGAGGCCGATGTGATAGAAGTTGAGCATCTCGGCACGCTGGTCCAGCAGCACGCCCTTGGCCCGGCCGGTGGTGCCCCCGGTGTACATGATGACGACGGGATCGGTCTCTTCCGGCTCGGGCGGGATGACCGCCGCACCGGCGTCGATCAAATCTTCATAGCGCACGTCGTGCGGTTGATCGCCGTCACCGATAAGCACCACGTGACGAAGCGGCAACTCGGAGCGGATCTCGGCGATGTTGCGGGCGAAATGTTCGGCAAACAGTGAGTCGACGAACACGACCGTCGTGCCAGAGTCGCGCAGGATGTACTGCAGTTCCTTGCCCGCCAGGCGCAGGTTCAGCGGGTTGATGACGCCGGCGCCGAGGAACCCGGCGTGGAACAGTTCGAGGTACTGATGGCTGTTGCACGACATCACCGCGTACCGATCGCCGGGCTGCAGCCCGAGCTCGGTACGCATACTGCTGGCCAGCCGCAACACCCTTTCGCCCTGCTGTTGGAACGTGGCGTGGTAGGAACCGTCGTGGAAGCCGACTCGGTCGGGCCATCGCTCGAGGGCCGGCAAGAACTGGCGATGGAAGATGAGCTCCTTCATGTCTGACCTTTCCTTACGCCGCTGCTGCAGCGTCTAGTTGAGCTGGGGTGACACCGCACCGCTTGGCCGAAGCGTCGAGCAGCGCGTTGACCTCGGCTGGTCGAGGAACACTCGCAATGCCGAGTGCGAGCAGGTCGGGTTCCGACGTGTTCGCCAACAGGTCGTCGGCCGCACACCGGGCAATACCTGGTTCGGCCCCGACGGCGGTGAGGGCGGCATAAAACGCTCCGGCGACGAGTCCCGCGGGTGGCTCTGTCGGCCCCGCCGGAAGTGTGTCGCCTGGCGGGAGTGCCGTGGTCGGCGGGGGTGCGGTCGTTGGGGGCGGGATCGTGGCCGGTGCCTCGACGGTTGCCGCAGCACGGTTCGCGGCGACGACCGGCTCGTCGTCCCTCACCGATACGGTCACGATGGCGATGCCGAGCACGGCGATCGCTGCACCACCGATCCAACCGGTCAACACGCGGCGACCGCGGGTGTTCTCGTGCGTCCCGGCAGTGCCCATGGCCAGTAGGCCGCGGCGGTCGGCCTCCTTGACGAGTGGTGGCACGACGACGAGGGCCGACAGCAGGGCAACGCCGATGTTGATGGTGACCACCATGCCGAAATCGGCGAGCAACGGAAGCGACGAGAACATCAGCACGGCAAAGCCGCCCAGGGTCGTCAGCGCCGACGTGAAGAAGGCCCGCCCGGTGTGCTTGGCGGCCATGTGTGTGCTCAGTTCCGGATCGAGACCGCGTTCGCGTTCTTCGGCGTAGCGGGCGATCAACAGGACCGAGAACTCGGCGCATGTCGCCACGACCAGCGGACCACCGACCGTCGAGAGCGGGCTCAGGGTGATGTTGAGCACTCTCACGAGCACCGCGGCCGCGCCGACGGCAATGAGGACGGGAACCATCGTCAGCAGTCCCCGAGCGAGGTCGCGGTAGCGAAGGATGACAAAGGCGGCTACGAGTAGCAAGGCGACGATGGTGAGTTGGGCACGGTTGGCGGTGATGTTCTCGAGCAGGCCGACGCCGACGACGGCGAGTCCGCCGGTCGTGGCTGTCGGAGCATTTGCCGGCAGCAGCCCGCCGGTGCCCGGGTCAGCGATGGCGGCGCGCACGTTGTCGAGTACGACTGAGCGCTCCTCGAGCGACGATGGCCCGACCTGGAACAACACCTGGGTGGCGTTGCCGTTGTTGGCAACGAGCAGCCCTCGTAATGCGGGCGGGGCGACGTTGTAGGCCTGCAACATGTCGAGACCTGTAGGGGGCAGCGACGTCGTGTTCGGCACCTCGGCCAGCCAACCGACCGTCGTCGCCAGGCTGGATGCTCCGGCAAGCACGTCGTTCTCGCCGGTCGCTCGCTCGACGAGATCGAACACGAACGCGCCCATCTGATCGGTGAACACGCCGTCGGCCGAGACGCCATCGGTCTCGATGAAGACACCGAGCGTCGTCGCGAACCCGGTCTCTTTCTCCAGCGTTCGGGCGTTCTTGATCGACGTGCTCGACTGGTTCGCCCAGTTGATCGGATCGCTCTCGATCTTGGAACCGGTCTCCATGACGAGACCGAGCACAGGCAGGGCAACAGCGACGATCACGAGCGGCAGCACGGCCAGGCGCGGCAGGCTCCCGAGGAAATCGACCGTCTTCTCCACCCAGCTCTCGACCGGTTGCTTGGTGGTCGGTGATCGCCGTTCGCGTGCGCCGATCACCGTGGTCGGCACGACGACGCCGGCAACCAGCAAGGCGATGATGCCGATCGAGAGCAGCACGCCGAAGTCCTGCACCATCGGCACCTTCGAGATCTTCACGGTCAAGAAGGCGATGACCGCGGCAATGGTTGCGGCGACCAGCGGCGGGCCCATGTGGACGAATGTTGTTTCGAACGGGCTGTCGGAACGCTCGACGGAGCGTTCCTCCTCGATCCGGTTCTGGATCTGGATGGCGAATTCGATGCCGAGACCGATCAGGATCGGCAGCCCGGCGATGGTCACCAGCGAGAGCTTCGTACCGGTGAAGCCGAACGCCCCGAACCCCCAGGCAATCCCCACTGCCATGCCGGCCAGCGGCAGCAGTCGCCACCGCACCTTGAACGCGACGAGCAGGATGACCATCATCACCAGCACGGCGATCCCACCCAGGATCATCATTCCACCCTGCAGGTAGTCGTTGATGTCGGTCAGGAACGTGGGAGTGCCGGTGATCGTCACGATCGCGTTGTCGAAGGTGCGCTCGCTGAGCACGTCGTGCACGGCGGCGGAACCGTTGGCCAGCTGATCGAGCGGCGCGTTGCCGACGAGCACCGCGGCGAGCACCGCATGGCGAGCATCGGGAATGAACGCTCGCAGAGCCTTGCGGACGAGCAGTTCGCTATCGGGTGGGGCCACCAGTTGCTGCTGCGCATCGACGGAGTAGCCGTCGTTGCCGAAGATGAGGAACTTCACCCACTCCGGATTGTCCATCGTCTGCTCACCGGCTGCCCCGAGCCGCATGGTCGTGACGATGGCGTCTTGTTGACGGATGGCCTGAGCGGCCGGATCCGGCTCGCGCTGGATCGTGCGGGCGATGATCTCGCTCGCCGCGCCCTTGGTGATGAGATCTTGCGTCCACTGCAGCAACGTCAGTGGTGAGACCACCGACGACACGGCGTCGCTCGTCAACATCTGCGATTCGATCTCTTGGAACTGGGTGACGTTGGCGGGTGTGAACAGATCGACCAGCGTCTTGCCCTCGTCGACGGTGAACAGCACGACCATGTTCTCGCCGCCGAACAGCTTCTGATAGCTCTCGTTGTCGTTCGCGACCTGCGAAGCAGGGTCGATGTAGCTGTCCTGACCGGTGGCGAAGTCGAGCCGTTGCAGGCCGACGCCCATCGCCAGGGTCACCAGCAGCACGACAGCGAGGGTCGCCACGGTGCGCCGGCTGAGCAGGCGACCAGCTTTACGCCAGAGATTGATCACGGCGCCAAAACCTAATGACGATGGCCGGAGGCGACAAGCTTGTCGCGTTCGGCCAGTTGTCGCAGAGCCATCACTTCGGCTTCGATTCGTTCCGCCATGAAATGCACGTCGGGTGCGGTGTCGTAGTCACCGGTGATCCCGAACGTGAGCTGACCGTTGTACGACAAGATCGCCACGCCGATGCGAACGCCCTCGCTCAGCGGCACGAATGGCAGGTACTCGAGCATCTTTCGACCCAGCGCGTACAGAGCGAACTGCGGTCCGGGCACGTTGGTGGTCACCGTGTTCACCGTTCGTTGCGGCGTGCGGTGCAGCGCGGTCGCCACGGCGCGGGCGCCGAGGGCCAGCAGAACCGGCGGAACGAACTGGGCACTGGCGACGACGGCTTCGCCGGCTGTCGCTTGGTGCGAAGCCTTGAGTGCCGACATCTGTTGGTGGACGGCATCGAGCCGCACCAGCGGGTCGGCGATGCCGACCGGCAGGTCGGCAAGGATCAGTGACACCTGGTTGTTCCACGTGTGGTCGTCGGCATGGCGAATCGACACGGGCACCAGCGATCGCAACACGAGGTCGTCGTCGACGGTGTCGCCGCGTTCGATCAGTACCGTGCGAAACGCACCGCTGATCGCCGAAAGGACGACATCGTTGACCGAGCCACCGAATGCTTTGCGGATGGACTTGACGTCGTCGAGCGTGCAGCGGCCCGCCGCCCAACGGCGATGTGGCCCGATTGCTCCCTCGATGGATACCGGCTTGGCGGGCGCCGCCAGCCGGGAGCCGAACGAACGGAGACCGGTGGCGACGTCACCCAGCCGGTTCCACGTGCGCCGCGGGTGCAGTCCGGCCGACCGCCAAGCCAGCAACTGCCGAGCGGGATTGAGGGCCAGCCGGGTCACGGCTTCGGCCGCCAGCCGCATGTCGGACGGTTCCGCCGCAGCGGTCCATGGTTCGGCCGGGCCGACGGTCGCCGCCGGATCGGGGTCGAACAGGACGGCCATCAAGTCGGTGCCGGAAACACCATCGACCATGCAGTGGTGCACCTTGCTGATCAGCGCCCAACGGTCGTCGGGCAGCCCTTCGATGATCCAGGCCTCCCACAGCGGGCGTTTCCGGTCGAGTTCTTGCGACATCAACCTGCCCATCAGATTTTCGAGGTCGTGCTCGTCACCGGGCGGCGGGAGCGCCGAGTGTCGGACGTGATAGCTCAAGTTGAACTGGGGGTCGTCGACCCACACCGGGTGCCCCAAGCCTCCTGGTACGAAGCGCACCTTTTGGCGATAGCGGCTCAGCAGGTGCAGCTTGCTCTCGATCAACTCGGTGATCTCCGCGATCGACGGCGACGGCCCGGCGAAGACCGAGCACGAGCCGATGTGCATGTGGGTGATGCCATCTTCGGCATGCAAGAAGATCGCATCGAGTGGACTCATTGGGTGTGTCATGGTTTCCTTCCTACAGCCAGAACTTCGTCGAACCCTTCGCGCAGGCACGCGGTCAACACCTCCGGGTCAGGCACTGCAGAGGTGTCGGCGTTGATGCCGATGCAGCAATGACTGCCGTGCGACATCAGCGCCACGCTGAATGCCGCACCGGTCGGCGGGGCGAAGGCGTATTCGCGCACAACCTCGGCGCCGGCCAGGTAGGCGCGTTGCTTCAAACCGGGCACGTTGGTGGCGACGAAGTCGATGGCTTTCAGCATCGAGCCGAGGATCGTGGTCGCGGCGACAGCGGGCAGCGCGTTGAGAAACCTGGCGACCGAGTCGGTGCGCTTGACCGACGGCTCCTTCCTCCAGTTTCTTGCCAACTGACCGAGCTGACGCATCCGGTCGGCGGCGTCGATTGACGACACCGGCAAGGTGAAGCGCGCCGGTGTGAAGCGGTTGCTGCCGGGCGGGTCGTCGGGTCGCCGCAAGTTGATCGGCATGGTCACTCGAAGCGAGTCGACGGGTGCGTCGTGACGTTCGTGGTAGCGGTGCATTCCACCCGCAACGCTGGCCAGGTAGGCGTCGTTGAGCGTGCTCCCGGACGCATGGGCGGCGGCCAGCAGCGAATCGAGTGGAACATCGAACGAGTCGAGCCGACGCGACAGGCCGCGATGGATCATGATCGGCGACAGCGGTTTGCTGACCGGAGCCAGCAGCTTGCCGAGGGAGTGCAGTTCGCGAGTTATCGCGGTCAACGGCCAAGCAGGATTCGTCATCGCTCTGGCGGCAATACCCGGCAGCGCTTGTGCGCTGTGGACGGAGGCAATGGCGGCGGCACGAACTTCGGCTGCCATCGACTCGGCCGCCGACATCAAACCGCTCGTATGAGGCGGATCGACGGTGTGTGCCGCCGTAATGTGCCCGTTCGGTTTGCGCTTCTCGTCGAGTATCAGTTTGGCGAGCTTGACCCCACCGACACCGTCGGTGATCGAGTGGTGAATCTTTTGGATGAATGCGGCGTGCCCGTCGGTCAACCCCTCGACGAGCACGAACTCCCAGAGAGGCCGATCCTTGTCGAAGGCGGTCATCGCCATCACACCGGCGATGTCCAACACCGCTCGAAGGTCGCCAGGCTCGGACGCAACGATGCGCCGCACGTGGTAGTCGATGTCGAAATACTCGTCGAACTGCCACCGTGGTGGTCCGAGGTGCAACGGCGTGGCGACGACCCGCTGGCGAAGGCGCGGAATGACTTCGCACGCATCGGCGATGCGGAGCCTGAGTCGTACCCAGTCGGGGCTGCGGTCGAGCAACGAAACGGCGACGATCGTGCTTCGAAGGCACGGGTCCTTCTCCATGCTCCACATCAGCGCATCGGAAGCGCTCAGATGGGAGGCGAATCGCTGGGTCGAGGCCGCAGCGTCGTGACCCGACACGTCTTGGCCGACCTTGTCCGCGGGGCCGCGCTGCACAAGGGTGTTCACCACTTCATCATGCGGCCGACAGTGGCAGAACGACAGTGCCGTAGTACCCGTATGCGCCATCGATCGGGATTTCAGGTCGAATACATCCACATCTTGCCGAATTCATCCGGCAGGACGCGCTCTTCATCCGCACGACATATTGAGGCAACCTTGGTGCGGCACACTTCGGCCATGAGATCGCTCAGAGCCCATCCTCGGCAACGGCGCCGCAAGCGGGGTGCTGCCCGTCCGGCCGCCGCCAATCGAGGTCCGGCTGTGCAGCGGGCGGCCCGTGCACTGCTGCGGGCGCCGGTCCGGCGGCTGTGGCCGCTCGAACTCGCCGGCTTCGACACGGTGCCACGGGATGGACCGGCGATCCTGTGCGCCAATCACCTCAGCTTCTTCGACTCCGTGTTCATGATGATGACCCTCGACCGACCCGTCTACTTCATCGGGAAGGCCGACTACCTCGACTCGTGGAAGACTCGGCGCCTCTTTCCGGCGATGGGCATGATCCCCATCGACCGTGACAGCGGCACACGGGCAATGGTCGCGCTCGATGCCGCCGCCGGGGTGCTGCGCGAAGGTGCGCTGTTGTGCGTGTTCCCGGAGGGTAGCCGGTCACGCGACGGTCGCCTCCACCGCGGCTACTCCGGCGCGGCGCGCCTGGCGATGACCGTCGACTGCCCGATCCTGCCAGTCGGCATCACCGGCACTGCGGAGGTACAGCCGCCGGGTGCCCGCCTGCCACGACCGGGCCGTTCCTGCTCGATCACGATCGGCACTCCGCTCACTGCGGTGCGCGACGACGGTACCGGCACGAGGATGGCGGCCCGAGCGCTGACCGATCAGCTGATGCAGCGCATTGCTCACCTGTCTGGCCAGGACTACGTCGCCCAGTACACTCAGCGAGCGAACCGCGACGAACGAACCGTCCGTGCACCGGCGCCGCGCCGGCCGGTCTTCGGAGCAATCGGGTCGGCGTCGCCCGACCCGGCGCGGTTGGCGTTCGAGCCCTGATCCCACCGGGAGCGCACATACCTCATCGCGACCTGTCGCCCACGCCTGGCAGCGGATATGCGAACATTCTGTATGTCTGCGATCGAGGCGGTGCGCGCTGCGCTGGCCCGTCTCGACCAGGTGGCTGCACTCGGCGCAGTCGTAGCTCGAGATGACCTGGCAGCCATCGCCGCTGCGGAGCGGCTCGACGCCGCACCGGGTGGCGGCCGGTTATCGGGGGTCGCGCTCACGGTCAAGGACTGGATCGACGTTGCCGGTCTGCCGTGTGAGGGGGAATCGCCCGAGCCGACCGGTCGCACCCCTACCGACGACGCCACTGCCGTCGCCCGCCTGCGCGCCGCCGGTGCGATCGTTGTCGCCAAGACCCAGCCGGGGTCGTGTCATCCTTTGCATGGGCGCTGCCGGCATCCGTTCGATGCGGATCGCACACCTGGTGGGTCGTCAAGCGGTGAGGCTGCGCTCCTGGCCGTCGGCGCATCGACACTGGGGCTGGGGAGCGACTCGGGTGGGAGCATCCGCCTGCCTGCCGCGTGGTGTGGGATAGCCGGCCTCAAGCCTTCGTTCGGGCTCGTACCCGATACGGGCACTATCCAAGCCTTGGCGCCCATCACGACGGTCGCACGGTTATCGGGCCGATGGCCAGGCGTGTGGACGACCTGGTTGCTGCTTTGTCGGTGATCGCCGGGCCGGACGGTGTCGACGCCAGCTGCGTGCCGGTGGCTGTTGGCGACCCGACGAGAGTGCGTGCTCGCGGGCTGCGGGTAGGGGTGGTGGAGGGCGAGGGGTCGTGGCACCCTTGGGCGTCGACGCTCGCCGCCGTGCATCGCGCCGTCGCCGCCCTTTCCCGGCGCGGAGCCGTCGTCATCGACGAAGCGCTGCCTGCCCACCTTGCCGAGTCGCTCGACATCACCCAACGCCATTGGCAGCGAGAATCCCTCCACGGTACCGACGTCGATCGCCAGCTCAGGGATTGGGACCGCTTCGTGCGGCGACTGACCCGTGCGGCGTCGGTTGTCGATGTCGTCGTCGGCCCGGTGGTGTCCGACGTCGCCCCGCTGGATCGGCCGCTCACCGGCGACGACTATGTGTTCACGCTGCCATGGAGCCTTGCCGGCTGGCCGGCTGTAAGCGTGCCCGCCGGCCACGACATCGCCACCGGCCTACCTGTTGCAGTCCAGGTGGCTGCGCCGCGCTGGCACGACCACGTCGCCCTGGCGGTCGCCCGCTGGCTCGAACACGATTTCTCAATCGTTGGTGAAGGGTTTGGTCGCGTTCAATCTGGGTACATGGCGGTATGACCGACAACGAAACGGCACCGGACAGCCTTCTTGGCTACGCCGGCGACAATGCCACAGGCGATGAGCCGACAATCACCGAGGTGTTGGCCGGGTACGCCGAGGGTGGCTTTTCCTCTTCGTTCCTGGTGACCGATGATTGCCAACTCGAGTGTGCCGAGTGCGGCGCCGTATCGCCCGCAAACAGTGTCTCGATGAGCTCCCTGCGCCGCTTGGAGGGTGCGTCCGATCCAGCGGACATGATCGCCATTGTCGCGATGACCTGCCCGGCGTGTGGAGCACGTGGCACAGTCGCACTCGGATTCGGGCCGATGGCGACACTGCAGGATTCGGAGGTTCTGAAGAATCTGCGCGACGACCGCGGCGACGCCAAGGCCCCGGCAAACTCGGCGCCGGGTGAAACAACCGGCGACGACCCATCGCCCGAGTAATCGCCCGGCAGATTCGGGCCGCTGCGTCGTACGACCAACGGAGCAATTGCCGCTGGTTACAAGCGGGCCTACGGTGGGCACCAGGCGAGCCCGTCGGGCCGCGTATAAGGGGGAATCGTGAAGTTACGTGTTCTTATAGCCGTGCTTGTCGCGCTCGTCATCGGCGGCATCATCGCTAGTACCTCCGGCACCACATCTGCTGGATCGAACAACGATCGCAAGGTGATCGAGGCCGACACGATGGTCGGGGTGACGGCGCCGTACACAGGCGTCGCCAATGCGATCCGCGGAGTGCCCGGAGGCGGCGTTCCATGGGCTATCGCCGACGCTGACGTGGAGCTGAAGGCCAGCGGCAAGGTCGAGGTCGAGGTCGAGGGGCTGGTGCTCACGAGAACCGGCGTCAACCCTGCGGCGACTTTCAAGGTCACGGTGAGCTGCCTGTCAACCGATGCCGCCGGTGCTGCTGTCACGACGAATGTATCGACCGATCCGTTCCCCGCCGATACTGCCGGGAATGCCGAGGTAGAGGCCAAGCTAAGCCTTCCGAGCCCGTGCTTCGCTCCGATTCTGTTCGTGGCCAACGGGGTTAGCGGTTCCTGGTTCGCAGTAACCGGCGTCTGACGACGTCCTCGCTGCCGGCAACCGACCGTGACCGCAGCGTTAGCACTGCGGTCGCGGTAGGTCCTGCGGCCGTGATAGACAAATCACCATGCGAGTCGCCTTAAGCACCGGCGGCGGCGACGCCCCCGGGCTCAACGCTGTCATCCGCTCTGCCACATTGTGTGCGGCCAGCCGCGGTTGGGAGGTCATCGGGATTCGCGATGGCTTCAACGGCCTGATGTACCCCGACCAGTACAAGGAGGGCACCGGCACCTTCGTGTTGGAGCGGCACATGGTGCGCGGTATTGGTTACCTCGGTGGCACCGT
>JANNHY010000019.1:0-2983 GCA_031404635.1 Ilumatobacteraceae bacterium | reverse complement strand
CGACGACCTATTCCGACGACACCGCCGTCATCCGTACCACCGCCAAGGTGGGCAGCGAGATCGCGGTCACCGGACGCGGCCAGCTCCACTACGTGACCGACGTCGCCGGAAAGATGACGCTGGGTCGCTGCTCAACTCGTGTGCGATCGCCGACCGCAACCGGCTGGTCGCTGTGCTCGGCGACCTGCACTTCGCTGCCTGACCACCGATATCGCTACCAGACGTCGCCGTCGCGCCAATCGCAGGTGAGGTCGCCGGCGATGTCCAAGGTGTGGCCCACGGGCAGCACGTAGACGAATCCGTCCTCATCGGCGGTGCGAACGATGCCTGCCGGTGTGAGAGCCGATGTTGGCCCGACCCATTTGATCCATCCGCGATGTTCATAGAGACTCACCGCCTCATCGCTCGCGCCGAGGGCGCCGAGGTCGTAGGCGGCGACGATGATGCGCTCGAGGGCTTCCATCATCTGGCCGCCGAGGCCGCGGCGCTGCCAAGCGGGATGCACGCCGACTCCCTCGACATACCCGGTTCGCAGTGGTAGCCCGCAATGCACGAGTCGACGTTGGATGACCGAGGCGTGGCCGACGACAGACGTGCCACGCCAGACGATGGCGTGCATCCCGCCGAGGGCGTGATCCCAGTCGTGGTCGGTCATCTCGCCGTCGAAGACGACATCGAGCAGTTCGCGTGCCTGGATCAGCACCGATTGATCGAACTCGGCGGTGTGACCGACATGGAGCAGGAACTCGCCGTGATGCGACTGATCTCGAAGCTGCAGTTCGCCGGCCTCCACCGATACCGACGCTAACAAAGGTGTATGTCGCCGCCTTGGTTCGCAATATCGTGACCTCACGCGAAAGCCGTCCTGGCAGCCGTCGGCTGCCAGGGATTGGGCGGGATGAGGGAGACAGAATGTCATGAGCGAGATCTCCGAGCGCTTTGCAACAGTGTCGGGACAGCTGATCGACCGAGCGAAAGCAGTGCCCGACGGTGCTTGGGACAACCCATCGCCGTGCGAGGGCTGGGTCGCCCGTGACGTGATCCGGCACATGGTCGAGTGGATGCCAGGACTTCTCAGGACCGGAGCGGGCGTCGACCTGCCGAAGGGCCCCTCGGTAGACCACGACCCGGTCGGGGCGTGGGCGGTGCTCAGTGGCGGCATCCAAGCGCTACTCGATGATCCGGAGATTGCGGCAGGAGAGTTCCACCACGAGCAGGCGGGACGTCACTCGCTCCAGGAAGCGATCGCCATGTTCCTCATCGGAGACATCGTCATCCACACCTGGGACCTGGCCCGAGCCACAGGCGGCGACGAGACCCTCGATGCCTCGGAGGTGCATCGGATGTTCGCCGGCATGGAACCGCTCGACGAGCTGCTGCGGGCGAGCGGTCACTACGGGCCACGCGTTGATGTACCCGACGATGCCGACGAGCAGACCAGACTCATCGCCTTCGTGGGCCGCCGACCATAGGACTCGTCGCTGACGCAAAACAAATTCGGCCGAGCGTGTCGATTCGGGTTGTCGACGTTCGTGTAGATGTCAACGAGACTCGGTGAGTGCCGAGTCGTGAGACAAGGAGATTCCCAATGACCGAGTATCTGTTGTCCGTGCACATGGTCGACGGCGACGAGCAACCCGCTCCCGAGGTGATCGAGCGGATGTACCGCGACGTCGAGGTTTTCAACGAGAAGCTCCGCGCCCAAGGGGCGTGGGTGTTCGCCGGCGGTCTGCATCCGGCGAACATAGCCACGGTCGTCCGGGTGAAGGATGGTGATGTGTTGACCAGCGACGGGCCATTCGCCGAGTCGAAGGAGCAGCTCGGTGGATTCTGGATCGTCACCGCCGCTGACCTCGACGCAGCTCTGGCGTTGGCCGCCGAGGGAGCAGCCGCCTGTGGAGCCCCCGTGGAGGTCCGTCCGTTCCAAGACGAACCTGCGAGCTGACCGGGTCCGATGGGCGGAGCAGTCGATGCGTCAGCCATCGAGCGCGTGTTTCGCGCCGAGTCGGGTCGAGCGGTGGCCAGCCTGGTCCGCACTTTCGGCGACATCGACATCGCCGAGGAAGCGGTCCAGGAGGCCTTCGCGGTCGCGGTTCAGCGGTGGCCGGCTGCGGGTCTGCCACCGAGTCCAGCCGGCTGGATCATCACCACCGCCCGGAATCGAGCGATCGATCGGCTGCGCCGCGAGGCGTCACGCCATGACCGCCACCAGCAGGCTCTGCTCCTGCACGCAGCCGGCGAACGAGTCGAGGTCGGACCCGTGGACGACGACCATCTCCGGCTGATCTTCACGTGCTGCCATCCGGCACTCGGCCCCGAAGCTCAGGTGGCGTTGACGCTGCGGTTGATCGCAGGGTTGCAGACGCCCGAGATCGCCCGCGCCCTGTTGGTATCGGAGCCGACTATGGCCCAGCGGCTCGTTCGTGCCAAGAACAAGATCCGCGCCGCCAACATCCCCTACCGCGTCCCGCGCGACGCCGAACTGCCCAACCGGCTCCGATCGGTGCTTGCAGTCACCTACCTCATCTTCAACGAGGGCCATGTCGCCACCAGCGGCGATGCGTTGATGCGCGACGACCTGTGCGGCGAGGCCATCCGACTCGCCCGCCTTCTGGTCGAGCTGATGCCCGACGAAGCAGAAGTGCAGGGACTGCTCGCCCTGTTGTTGCTCACCGCGGCACGCGGCCCTGCCCGCACCGCCGCGGACGGATCCCTGGTGCGGCTCGGCGACCAGGACCGCTCGCTGTGGAATCTGGAACTGATCGACGAGGGACACGCCATGGTCCGCGCCTGCCTGCGACGGAACACGCCGGGGCCGTATCAGATCCAGGCCGCCATCGCTGCGGTACACGCCGATGCTTCCTCGGCCGAAGCGACGGACTGGTCACAGATCGTTCAGCTCTACGACCAGCTGCTCAGCCACACACCGACGCCGATCGTCGCCCTCAACCGGGCCATCGCTGTTGCCGAGCTCGACGGCCCC
>JANNHY010000018.1:0-7397 GCA_031404635.1 Ilumatobacteraceae bacterium | reverse complement strand
CAGTTCGTTGACGACCATGCGCACACGACCGCCACGGGCGCCCACGCAGGCGCCGACCGGGTCGACGTTGTGGTCGTTGCTCCAGACGGCGATCTTGGTGCGGTGCCCTGGTTCGCGGGCGCAGGCCTTGATCTCGACGATTCCGTCGGCGATCTCGGGCACTTCCAACTCGAACAGCCGCTTGATCAGACCAGGGTGAGTGCGGCTGACCACGATCTGCGGGCCCTTCGCCGTCTTGCGGACCTCGACGATGTAAGCCTTGACGCGGTCGCCCGGTACCGGGCGCTCGAACGGCACCTGCTCGGCCTGCGGCAGAAGCGACTCGACCCGTCCGAGGTCGAGCAACGTGTAACGCTGATCGGTCTGCTGGATGATGCCGGTGACGATGTCGCCCTCGCGGTTGGCGTACTCCTCGAACTTGCGATCACGCTCGGCTTCGCGGATGCGCTGGCTCATCACCTGGCTGAACGTTTGGGCGGCGATGCGGCCCATCTCTTCCTTCTTGGGGGTGTCGTCGCGCTCATTGACCCAGTTGCCGTCTTCGTCGACGTCGTAAGCGGTGAAGGTGAACTCCATCGTGTCGGGATTGACCTCGACCATCACCTCTTCGGCTGCGGTCGGACGACGCTTGTAGGCGGTGGCGAGCGCATCGACAAGCACATGCAGCAAGGTGTCGACCGAGATGTTCTTCTCGTTGGCCAACATCCGCACCGCTTCTGACATGTCAAGACCGCTCATCACGCCTCCGTTCCAATTGCGGGCTCGTCGGCCCTCTTATTCTTCGGCGCCTTGCCCGGCTTGGGTGCCGGACCCCACATGAACACGGTTCGGGCTCGATCGATCTTGTCGTAGGTCACTGTGCGCTCCGTGAGCGCCGCATCGTCGAGGCGTAACGTCGCACCCTGCTCGTCGGCGGCGACGAGAACACCCTGCAGGCGGCGCTCGCTGCGCTGACCGTCGGCAGCAACGATGTCGCGCAGTCGCAATGCCACTGTCTTGCCGATCGACTGCTGGAAGTGGGCAGGAACACGCAGGCTGCGTTCGAGACCGGGGCTGGTGACCTCGAGCGTGTAGTGCCCGCCCATCGCATCGTCGTGGTCGAGTTCGCGCCCGATCAGGCGCGAAGCGAGGGCGATTGTGTCGAGGTCGAGACCATCGTCGACACCGGTAGGCCGGTCGATGGTCACGCGCAGCGTGCCGCCCCGGAATTCGAGGTCGTAGAGGTCGAGCTGCAGGTCGGAGACGATCGGGGTGATCAAGCGGGCGACCTTGTTCAATGTTGCGCTGTCACTCATCTGGTCTCCCTTCTGCCTGTTTCTCGGCTTTCTCGTACGCTTCGTACCGCCCGGTAGCGGGCCTATCAGTAAAGAAGGCGTGGACCCAGGTGAGCCCACGCCTTCGGTTCATCGAACTTCAAAGGACCGATCGAGTATATCGGTTGGCGGGTAGTGTTTCGCCGCCGTCCGTAACTGCAATCACCAGAGGTAACCGCTGTGCTTCGAATGTCGACGTTGTTCCTGCGTACCCTGCGCGAGGATCCCGCCGACGCCGAGGTGGCCAGCCATCGGCTGCTGGTGCGCGCCGGGTACATCCGTCGCGCCGCGCCCGGTGGGTTCACCTGGCTGCCGCTCGGGTGGATCGTTTATCAGAACGTCGAGCGGATCGTACGCGAGGAGATGGATAGGGCCGGCTTCCAGGAGGTCCATTTCCCTGCACTGCTGCCCCGCGAGCCGTACGAGCTCTCAGGCCGCTGGACCGACTACGGCGACAACCTGTTCCGTCTGAAGGATCGGCGCGGCGCCGACTTGTTGCTGGCCCCGACACACGAGGAACTGTTCACGCTGCTGGTGAAGGACCTGTACAGCAGCTCCAAGGACCTGCCGCTGGTGATATACCAGATCCAGACCAAGTTCCGCGACGAAGCCCGCCCGCGGGCCGGGCTGTTGCGCGGCCGCGAGTTCGTGATGAAGGACTCGTACAGCTTCGACCTCACCGACGAAGGGTTGGATGTCAGCTACCAGCGCCACCGTGTTGCCTACCAGCGCACCTTCGATCGCCTCGGTCTGCCGTACGTGATCGTTTCGGCGATGAGTGGGGCGATGGGGGGCTCGGCCAGCGAGGAGTTCCTGGCCCCGATGGAGGTTGGCGAAGACTCGTACGTGCGCTGCACGAACTGCGATTACGCGGCAAACACCGAAGCAGTTCAGGTCGCCGTGCCGGCCGCCGTTCCCTACGACACCGCACCCGCTGCGCTGGTGGTCGACACCCCCAACACACCGACCATTCAGACTCTGGTCGATCTGATCAACAGCCGCCAGGATCTGCGTCGCGCCGATCGGGAATGGACCGCGTCCGACACCCTCAAGAACGTCGTCGTCAAGCTCCGTCACCCCGACGGACGCATCGAGTCACTGGCGGTCGGGGTGCCCGGCGACCGCGAGGTCGACATGAAGCGGCTCGAAGCGCAGCTCGGCCCGGCCGAAATCGAGCCGTTCAGCGAGGAGGATTTCGCGGCCAACAAGCACCTCGCCAAGGGGTACATCGGGCCTGGCGCACTTGGCGCAGGCAAGCCTGCGGGTATCCGTTTTCTGCTCGACCCGCGGATCGTCGACGGCACCCAATGGGTCACCGGCGCCGATCAGCCGGGCCGGCATGTGCTGTACCTCACCGCCGGTCGCGACTTCACCGCCGACGGCACGGTCGAGGCTGCCGAGGTGGTCGACGGCGACCCCTGCCCGGTCTGCCAGTCGGCGCTGGAGATCGCCCGCGGCATCGAGATCGGCCACATCTTCCAACTCGGACGCAAGTACGCCATCGCCCTCGGCCTCAACGTGCTCGACCAGAACGGCAAGCAACAGGTCGTGACGATGGGTTCGTACGGCATCGGGGTCTCGCGAGCGGTGGCGGCCATCGCCGAGATGAACTGCGACGGCAAGGGCCTGATCTGGCCGCACGAGGTCGCACCCGCCGACGTCCACATCGTCGCCACGGGAAAGTCCGGAGATCCGCAGTTGCCGGCGGCCGAGGCCTTGGCGGCCGAGTGCGAGGCCGCCGGGTTGCGCGTACTCCTCGACGACCGCGTCGGGGTGTCACCCGGCATCAAGTTCAACGACGCCGAACTGATCGGGATACCGACCATCGTGGTGGTCGGGCGTGGCCTCGCCGACGGCGTCGTCGAGATCAAGGACCGACGCTCCGGAGAACGCCGCGACGTCACCCTCGCCACCGCCGTGTCGACGCTCGGCGCCGCGTCCACGACGTAATTCCGCGCCGAATGGGGTCGTACGCCGCCGGCGGCGGGACCTAGGACTCTGGAGATCGGGCATTCGCGCAGTTCTACTGACGATATGGATGTACTGCTCATCGAATCATCGCCAGGCATCGCGGCCACCCTGCAACATCGGTTGATCCGCGACGGCCACGAAGTGATCTCCTGCAACGACTCCCATGGCGGGCCGTGCCGCGGGGTCGAGTCGAACGAGTCGTGCCCCATGCAACAACACATCGATGTTGCCGTGCTGGCCCGCGAACGCGATGCCCCTCCGAGCCTCAACGAGACGGGTTCCGTGTGTGCCCTGCGGCATCGTGTTCCGCTGGTCACGCTGTACCCGGGAGACGAGTTCGGGCCAGGCGCGAGCACGGAAGTTTCCGCTGCCGTCGCCAGACGAGAAGTCGAGGCGGGCTATATGTCTGTCGTTCGTCGCGAACTCGGCCACGTCGTCGATGACATCGCTGTGCTACGCGAACACCAGCGGGTCCATGTCACCCTCACCGTCGGCACATCGACAGAACCGCAAGCCGTCAGCAGGCTCGCCGACCGAGCCCGCCATGCGGTGCGCAAGCACGACAGCCACACCCCGGTGGTCGACATCTCCGTGGTCATGGCCGATCGATAACAGCCTGTTGCGCTGCAGCCGAGCCACCGCTCACTGAGGTTGTGGCCAGCCGCCGGGTTCACCGTCCATACCTGAGTTCTTGCGGGCCTTGGCCAACAGATCGCGCACGATCGGGCCGAGCACCGTCGGGTCTTCGACCGGGGCCTGTCGCGGGCCGCGCACCCACCCTTCGGCGATCGCCAACACGTCTCCACTGACCTCGAACACCCGACCACTGACGTCTTTCGACTCTGCGGATGCCAACCATGTGACGATCGGCGCGATCCAGCGCGGTGAGCGCATCTCCCGCTCCTCATCGGTCTCGGGCGCCGGGCCAAGGCCTTCGGTCATGCGTGTCAGAGCGACAGGGGCAACGGCGTTGACCGTGACGCCGTAGCGCACCAACTCGAGCGCGGCTATGGTGGTGAACGCCGCAATGCCGGCCTTTGCCGCGCCGTAGTTTGTCTGCCCGGGGTTGCCGTAGATGCCGCTGACCGACGTGGTATTGATGATCCGCCCGTCGACGGGGTGGCCGGACTTGGCCCGTTCGCGCCAGTACGCCGCCGCCCAACGGCTGGGAGCGAATGTGCCCTTGAGGTGGACGTTGATGACCGCATCCCACTCCTCTTCGGTCATGTTGGCCAGTACCCGGTCGCGAAGAATGCCGGCGTTGTTGACCACCGCGTGGAGGTCGCCGAATGTTTCGACTGCGGTGTTGATCAGACGCTGAGCGCCCTCCCATGACGAGACACTGTCGCCGTTGGCGACGGCTTCTCCACCCATCCCTTTGATCTCCTCTACCACCTGTTCGGCAAGGCTGAGGTCGTCACCGGACCCGTCGATGTTGCCGCCGAGGTCGTTGACCACCACCTTGGCACCGTGTGCGGCGAGGCTGAGAGCGTGCTCGCGCCCGATCCCGCGACCAGCACCCGTCACGATGGCGACTCGACCTTCACACAACTTGCTCATGGAAACCCCTTGGCTGTGGATTGGAATACGGGCATCATAAAGTGGCGCCGATGCATGACTGCCAGTCGACCAGCGCGACGACTGCCGATGTGGCTTCGTGCGATGTAGTGGTGATCGGTGCCGGTCCGGCCGGTTCGACTGCCGCCACCCTGCTCGCCCGGGCGGGGCGATCCGTTGTCGTCGTCGACAAGGCAGTCTTCCCCCGCGACAAGTGCTGCGGCGACGGGCTCACCGCGCTCGCCCTCCGCGAACTGGAATTGTTGGGCCTGCGACCGCACATGGTGCCGAGCTGGCGAACGGTCGATGCGGCATGGTTGCGCTCGCCGTCGGGGCGCCAGGTGCGCGTGCCACTGCCGGCCGATGGTGTCTTCGCGGCGACGACACCGAGGCGTGAACTCGACGCCGCGCTCGTCGCCATGGCGATCGAGGCCGGCGCAACCGTTCATCAAGGCCACGCGTTCCACGCCATCCGCCAGTCGCCGTCGTCGGTCGAAGTCGATGTCGTTGGTGTCGGCAAGATCCACACCAGGTACGTGGTCGCAGCAGACGGGATGTGGTCGGCGACCCGCAAGGCCCTCGGGGTCGGCGAGAGCGGCTATCTCGGCGAATGGCATGCCTTCCGCCAGTACGCTCGCAACGTCACCGGCCCGGCGGCCAAACAGCTGATGGTCTGGTTCGAGCCCGACTTGCTGCCAGGGTACATGTGGAGCTTCCCGCTGCCCGACCGACGAGTCAACGTCGGCTTCGGCGTGCAGCGCGACGGCGTGCGGCGGGTACAGGACATGAAGCAACAATGGGATGACCTGCTGTGCCGGCGACACGTCGTCGAGGCCCTCGGTGCCGGGTTCGAATTGGAGGATCGCCACACGTCCTGGCCGATTCCGGCAGCAATCGACCGCGCCACTCTGACGGCGGGTCGGGTGTGTTTCATCGGTGACGCAGCGATGGCCAGCGACACCCTGACGGGAGAGGGCATCGGTCAGGCCGTCCTCACCGCTCGCCTGGCGGCCGAGGCACTGATCGCCGGCGGCGCTCTCGCTCCCGACGATGTCGCACGCCGCTACCGATCGGCGGTGCGGCACCACCTTTTCGCCGATCACAAGATGTCGGTCATGCTCAGCAAGGCACTCAGCCGTCAGGTCGGGGCACGCGGCGCCATCCGCTTGTTGACCACCAGTGGCTGGACTCGCCGCAACTTCGCCAGGTGGATGTTCGAAGACGAGCCCCGGGCCCTGGCCTTCACCCCGTCACGCTGGCATCGCCATTTCCTCCGCCAACCCGGCCCCTACCAAACCTAGTGGAGTGTTTGGCGCTCACCTGGGTGCACCGTCGCACTCCACAGCCGGTGTGTCAGGCGGCACAACCGATCCGGGTGGCGTACAACGCCACGAGCTCGTCAAGAAGGCCATCGAGGTCGAGCAAATCGATCGCGGTGACCCGCTCGATCTGCCATCCGATGCGATGGCACTGTCGATCGCGACGCTTGTCCTTGGTCGTTCCGTCGAGTAACAGGTGATCGGGGTGGACATCTATCTCTATGCCCCAACAGGCAGCGGGGACGGCGAGGTCGATCCGTACGCGTGAGCCATTCAGCAACCGCAGGTCTGTGAACTGTGGCTCCACCGGAATCCCGCGTGCTCGCAGCGCCTCGGCGAGCACCAACTCCGGGTGTGATTCGGCAGCGGCCCGGTCGCCGCGACTCAGCAACGTCCGCGCGAACAGCTCGGAGCCCGGACGACTCGGATGGCAAAGCCGTCGAGCCGTCGCCCCAAGACTCTGCATCGTGCACCTCTTGCGCTGGATCAGCTGCTCGACGACGGATGCGTGATCGAGCGGCGCGAGATCCCTGGCCAGGTCGAACGCCAGGCGCGGGCCGCTCGCCACGACAATGCCGCTGCCAAGGCGGACATAGTCGAGCGGCGTCACCTTTCTCGACTGCCGCAGGACGATGCCCTCATCGAGCAGGTGGATGCCGTGAAGCACACAGAAATGGATCGGCTCGGCGGCCGGCATGCGCCGCAGTCCGACCAACCGGCCGCCCGACGGACCGGTGATGAAACCCGCATGCGCCAGGCACAAGGCGACGCATCGGGCCTCGAACGTCAACGGTGCCGAACTGATTCGCAGGACGCTCTTGTGCACTGCGACCATTGCTTGGGCCTCGACGAGCCTGCGCCTGGCATTGCGCCCAACGCCGGCATCAGCAAGTTGACGGACGGACGCGTGACCGTGCTGGCGACGAAGAGTCGCAAAGGCCTGAGGGGTGAGATCGATCACCGGCTTCCTCCTCGAACGAGGTTGTCTTCGGGGGAAGCCGTGTTCGCACCCTACCGCCCACCCACCCAACCCGCCGGGGAGTGTTTTGCGACCACCCAGGTGGGTGTTGCGCAAAGCGACGAGGGTGATGTGGTTGTCGATGTGGATCGGTCGATGAGGATCGGTTGATCCTGCTTGGAGTGCCCTGTTGGTCAGGCCTCGAAGCGTGCCGATCGGTCAGCGGGCGGGTGCCGGACGTTCAGGCCGTTGCCGCCCGGAACATTTTGAGAAGGTTGT
>JANNHY010000017.1:0-7043 GCA_031404635.1 Ilumatobacteraceae bacterium | reverse complement strand
AACCAGGCAGTTCTGCGCACTCCGATTCACAATCGCACACTCCCTGGGGAGTGCGAGATCGACGCAGTCATGGCGCGGCTCGCTAGAGGCGCGCGTCGATCTGTGGCAGGGTGAGGTTCATGCAGATCGGTATCGTGTATCCGCAGACCGAGCTTCGAGGCGACCCGAGCGCTGTTCGCAGAGTTGGCCTAGCCGTGGAGGATTTGGGCTTTGGCCATCTTCTTGCATACGACCACGTACTGGGTGCCGTGCACGCTGATCGAACGCCTCAGCTGCCCGGCCCGTACAACGAACATGACCCGTTTCATGACCCGTTCGTCATGTTCGGATACCTGGCCGGCATCACCGAGCGAATCGGCTTCGCGACCGGGATCCTGATCCTTCCGCAACGCCAGACCGCGCTCGTGGCACGCCAGGCCACCGATGTCGACCTGCTCTCGGGCGGCCGCCTGCGGCTCGGCGTTGGCGTCGGCTGGAGCCATGTCGAGTACGAGGCCCTCGGGCAAGCGTTCGCCACCCGCGGTGCCCGACAAGAGGAACAGATCCAGCTGCTTCGCCAACTGTTCACCGAGCCTGTCGTCGACTTCTCGGGCCGCTTCGACCGAATCGACCGAGCGGCACTCGTGCCCAAACCAACTCGGCCGATCCCGATCTGGCTCGGCGGCTCCGGCAACAGGGCATACGAACGCGCAGCCAGTCTCGCCGACGGATTCATCTTCTTTGGTGGCGGGGTCGACCATGCCGTCGAAGCATGGAACGCACTCCGGGATCGAGTCGCCAATGTGGGCAGGTCGGTGGACGGTTTCGGCGGCGAGTATGTGGCGTTGAGTGGATCGAACCTCGGCGAGCTGACAGCGGAGATCAATGCGTGGCGCGAGGCAGGCGGTACCCACGTCTCGGTTGTCACGATGGGACTCGGGCTCGACTCGGTTGACGGCCACATCGACTACATCGCTTCGGTAGCGGCCGCACTCACCATGTCATGACGCGCGCCGGAGCGGGCAACCTGCTCGCTGGCTTTGTGGTCACTCGTTCGTCGCTGGCGTCCAGTCGGGGACGAAGTCCCACGCCGGGTTCTGCGTCAGGTTGCGGACATTAGAGCCGTCTCGGGCCATGGTGTACACGTCCACGTTGCCGCCACGATCCGAGGTGAACATGATGTCTGCGTCGTCGTGCGCCCAGCTCGGGTTGCTGTCCTCGCCGGGGTCGTGGGTGAGTCGCAGGACGTCGGATCCATCTGCGGCCATGGTGTAGATCTCGCGGTCGCCAGAACGATTAGACACGAATGCGATGTGCGTCCCATCCGCTGACCATGCCGCCAACACGTCGCCGCTCGCGTCGTTGGTGAGGTTGGCCTGCTCGCTGCCGTCAGCGGCCATTTCATAGATCTCCTGTTGGCTGTCGCGCAATGAGATGAACGCGATGCGCTCGCCGTCAGGTGACCACACTGGCTTGCCGTTCGCGCTTCCCGTCGTGAGCTGCGCGGTCGTTGTGCTGGGCGCTTTGATGGCCATCGTGTACACCTGCAGGACGCCTTGGTCATCGAAGCCGTCGAACACGATCCGTGTGCCATCAGGGGACCAATCCGCTGCTCCGTTGTCGACATCATCGTCCGTGAGTTGGACAGTGCCGGAACCGTCAGCGTTCATCATGTAGATCTCGAGGCCGCCGTCGCGGTCGGACGTGAACAGCAGCCGAGAGCCATCAGGCGACCAGTCCGGGTTGCCGTCGAAGACGGTGTTGTCGGTGAGTTGCAGCGGTGCGCCACCGTCTCGATCGAGCACGAAGATCTCAGGCTCGCCGTCCCGATCCGACTCCAGGACGATCGAGCCAACCGGACGGTTGGAACCACCGCAGGCCGCGGCCGACGCAAACACGGCCACCATCCACACCGGCGAGCGCAGCGCGGCCATACGCCCAGGACGCTAACCGCTCACCGAGGGTGGACCGGACACCACGGAAGCGTGGGCGTCCACCGCGGGCGAAACGGAAGCGCCATGACTGCCGATCCGCGCCATCTCGCAGATACGCGAACCGAGCAGAACGTGCGCTCCAGATCACGGCTGCGAGCCGATTCGGCGACGTCGTGTTCGAGAATGGGTTTCGGGTTATTCCGGTGATCGGTCGCGGCTATTCCGGTAATTCGAGAATGTCCGACGTCGAACCGGCCGGCCAGCGCCAGCGCAGAACACGCGGCACCAAAAACGAGAATGGCCGCGATCACCCGTATATCGCGCGATCTGCTCGGTGCGAGTTCCGTCTCAACTGCGGAGTCCGGACGAACTCGTGACGCGTCAGGTCGTCGATGCGCGTCTCGCCGCCGACCCGAGCCGCCGGGCTGCGGCGCAGCTCGCCGGCTTCCACCGCGTCGGCCAATGCGGCGCGCAGGACCATCCGGAAGATCTGGATGCTGCGCCGCGACATCTTTCCGCCGGCGGCCAATCCGTCGAGCCAACGGGCGACGTCGTCGCGGTCGAGTCGGTCGACCCGTATCGCGCCGAGCCCGGCCTTGATGTGTGACGCCGCCCACTCGTACTGCAGTCGGGCCTTCGACGAGACGTCGACACGACCGGCGGCCCACTGCTCGACAAGGTGGCCGACCGTTGTCGCGGTCCGCTCCGACGTTGCCGCCAACGGCGAACGATGTCGCCGCCGCTTGCGCGGTTCTAGGTGAGGTGGACGTGCCGAGCTGTCTCGGCCGGTGTTTGCCCGTCTCGGTGTCGATGCCGTCGATACATGGGGCGAAAAACACCCGAGGACCCAACCTTTCGGTGGGGTCCTCGTAGATTATCGCACCAGCTAGATCATCAGATCTGTGGAGCGCGCTCGGAGTGACTCGAACACTCAACCTTTTGATCCGTAGTCAAATGCTCTATCCATTGAGCTACGAGCGCCTGTATCGGCGGGCAGTGTAACGGCTGTCAGGCTGCACCGAAACTGAGTTCGACTACGCCCAGGGCGCCCAGCCGGAGCGGTTGTACAGCGACAACGCCGCTGTCGCATTGACTCGCGGGTCGTACAGTTGCGCAGCGTTGGTGACGCCGATGCTGGCCAGCCAGGTGCTGTGTGCGCTGAAGTAGATCTGGAACAGGCCGTAGCAGCAGTAGCTCTTGACGGTCGGAATGAGGTTGCTTTCGCGGGTCGCGATACGAATTGCTTCGTTTTCGAGGTCGTCGGGCCATATGTCGCGGATGATCTGAGTTGCCTCGGCCTTGCTGTATGTGTTGGCCGGCGAAGCCGGCTGCGTGGTCGTCGGCGCCGCCGCTGCGGGAGGGGTCGTCGGGGCCGGCTGAGTGGTGGCTGACGCAGCCGGCGGCGGGGGTTGCGTGGTCGCGGGTTGCGTGGTGGCCGGTGCGGCTGTGATCGGTGGACCCGGTGCCACGGCGCCCGCCGGCAGGCATATGTCCTTGCCCGGCAGCAGCACGGTCTTGGTTGTTGCGCCGTTGGCTGCGAGGAGGCTCTTCATCGAGACCTTGGCTCGCGCCGCGATCGACGACCAGGCGTCGCCCTTGGCGATGGTGTATGTCATACCGCAGGACTGCTTGGCGGCCGATTGCGTGGCTGCGGCTGGTGGCGGCGATGCCGGGGCCTGGGTGGTTTTCGGAGTCGTCTGTTTCGGCGGAGCGGCGGTGGTCGGCGGTTCGCTAGGCGCCGGAGTGGCGACTACTTCGATCGGCGCTGGCGTGACGGGCACAGTCGTTGTCGCGACGACCGTCGTTGCAACGACCGTCGTCGGGGCGGCCGTCTCGGGAGCAAAGGTTTCGCCGGTCGGCGGCGGGGGCGGGATCTTGGCCACGGCGATCGTCTCGACCGACTGGTTGTCGGCGGCGCGCACCACAGGGCTCCTGTCGTGACGAAGGCTGACGGCGATCGGCACCATCAGCAACATGGCCCCGAGCATCACGCACACCCGGGCTGCCAGGGGATTAGGGTGGCGAGTCACAGGCATCGATCGAGCGCGATCGATGCGAACGAGCGGCACCATGCTGGTTTCGCCGTGGGTTCGCGCGCCCACATGCGTGCGGTTCAACTGCCGGGTGGGTTCGGCTTCCCAAAACCCCCAGGGATCTTCGGCGTTGTCGTGCTGCATGGTGGTATCGCCCTTCCAGGGCGCGCTGGCGACCGTCAGAGCCGTCCAGATGACATTCTGTCTACACCGGCCGTCACACAAATGCAACATTGGAGAGGCCCGCCCCAGGGGGGACGGCAACGGGCCAGCGGTCGAACCGCGGGCCCGTTGATGGCGGAGAGGGTGGGATTTGAACCCACGGACCACTTGAAGGCGGTCCCCGCATTAGCAGTGCGGTCCATTCGACCTGGCTCTGGCACCTCTCCTAGCGAAGGATGAGACTATCGCAGCGACCGGCGGCGTCCCACCGGGGAAATCTGGAGGTGGCGAGCGGCGGTGCTTTTCCGCTTCGCCGGCCGCACTGTGCATCTGTTGGTGTGAAGGGGGGCAGATGGAAGGGTTACCTATCGATTTGGCTCTTGACGAGCCGGTCGGCGCAGGCCATCGTCTGGCGGGGGTTATTGGGTGATGGGTGATGGGGGCTGAGATGGCGGTGTCTGTGAATCCGAGGCGTACGGCGGCCGCAGGTGCAATGGCCGGGCCGCCGCGAACGGGTTTTCGACCCTCGTCACGATCACGGGCGCGGATCGCAATCGGCACGTTGCTGTCGCTGATCGCCGTCGGCGTCGTCTTGCTGGTGTTCTCGACCGCCGACAAGCGGGTGGCGGTCCTCCAAGTGGTGCACGATCTTCCCGCCGGCGCCCAACTCAAGGCAGAGGATCTGCGCTCGATAGAGCTGTCGACCGACCCATCGCTCGCCGTCGTCAAGGCCGCCGACATCGCCAGCGTCATCGGCCAGTACACCAAGGTGCGTATCGTCACCGGCGGACTCTTGGCGTCGGGTCTGCTGCAAACTGCGCCGCTGGTGGTGCCCGGCGCGGCTGTCGTGGCCGTGACCGTGCCCTCCGGCGAACTGCCGGCCGGTATGCGCGAGCGGTCGCAGGTGCAAATCGTCATTCCCCCGACCGGAGACGAAGCACCGCTGCCGCCGATCGTCGGCCGGGTCGTCGGGCTTCCCACCGAGCCGGATTCGGTGACCGGCCAGATGTCGGTCTCGCTCGAGGTGGCGGCAAGCGACGCGGTCGCCGTGGCGAGCGCCATCAGAGTCCGTGTGGTCTTGCTCGAACCCGGGCTCGACCCGGCCGGGAGCACCCCATGAGCCTGGTCGCGGTGGTCGGCGACGGATGCACAACCACTGCCCTCGGGATCACCGCGGCCTGGCCACAAGACGACCCTTGCATGGTGGCCGAGTTCGACCCAGCCGGCGGTTGCCTGGCGGCTTGGCTCGATGTGCCGCGTTCGCCCGGTCTGGCCGAGGTTGCTGCGTCGGCCACACCGGGCTCGTGGCCGACCATCGAGTCGATGGTGCAGCGCGCCGCTTCTGGCGTCGATGTGTTGGTCGCGCCCACCCGTTCCGTCGAGGCCGCGGCGGTGGTGCAGGCGGCAACGACTTCGGTGGTGCCGGTGCTGTCGGCGCTCGATTCGCCGGTCGTCATCGCCGATGGCGGTCGTCTGCGTGGCGGGCTGTCGGCACTGGTCAGCCAAGCCGGCCTCGTCGTCGTCGCTCATCGCCAGCATTCCGGTTCGGCCGCGGCGGCGGCACTCGGCTTCGAACGGGTGGCCGAGCTCACGTCGCAACTTGCGCTGCGCTCGATCCCGGCGGTGGTCGCCCTGATCGGCGCACGCCCATACACCGCCGACGAAGTGGCCGAGTTCGTCGAGGCCAACACCGTCGTCGCACTCGCCGACGATCCCTGGGCTGCGGCCATACTTGCCGGCCGTGCCGGCTCGGCCATCCGCCTGCGTCGGTCGCCACTGATGCGCACCCTCGCCGAACTGGCCGGTGTCGTTTCGGCCAGGCTGCGGCACATCCGCCTGCACGACGACTGGCCGACGTCGTTCGACGAGCAATCCGTGGATGGTCGCTGATGATCGTCGACCGGGTGATGGTCCGCGAACTCACGGCTCGGCTTTCGGTCCGTCTCGTCGAGGCGATCGAGGCCGACACCGCATCCACCAGCGCGGCTCGGTTCGGCGCCGCCGACGGCCAGCCCCGCCTCGGACTGCGCGAAGACCGTCCCCGCCTCGAATTGATGATGGGCCGGTGGATGGCCGAGGAGATCGCCCGGATCAACCAGACCCGATTGCAGCGCGGCGACGGCCTGCTCGACGAATACACCGAGCGAAACCTGCGCGCCGCGGCCTACGCCGAAACGGTCGGCGCAGGTCCGCTCGAGGCCTACATGCATGACCCGGAGGTCGAGGAGATCGACGTCAACTCGCACCGGGTCACCTGGGTCTCGTATTCCGACGGCCGCAAGGAGCACCTCGGCCAGTTGTGGGATTCCGCCGACGACCTCTACGCCTTTCAGCGCCGGCTGACGTTGTCGATGGGCGTTGCCGAGTCGCGGCTCGACGAACAGTCGCCGATGGTCACCCTTCAGGCCACTGATGGTTCCCGAATTGTCATGGTGCTCGGCGGGCCGGGCCGCAGCGGGGTCTCCACAGAACCGCGCATCGCTATCCGCAGGTTCACCATCGACCAGGTCGGCCTCGACGGGTTGGCGACACGCGGGTTGTTCCCGCTGTGGCTCGTCCCACAGCTCGAAGCACTGGTGCAGGCGGGCATGACGATCCTGATCTCCGGTGGGCCCGGCGCAGGCAAGACCACGCTGTTGAAGGAGTTGCTCGGAGCGGTTTCACCCTTGGAACGAATCGTCACGGTCGAGAAGGGTCTGCTCGAACTGCGACTCGAACACGATCCCCGCCATCCCGACGCGCCGGCGTTGTTCACCCGCCAGGCCAACACCGAGGGCCGCGGCGCGGTGTCGGCGCGCGAACTCGTCGAACTGACCCGGCGGATGAACCCCGACCGCGTGGTCGTCGGTGAGTTGGTCGAAGACGAGGCGCTGGAGATGCTCGACGTGGCGTCGATGTGCAAGCGCGGTTCAATGGCCACGATTCACGCCCACAC
>JANNHY010000016.1:0-28767 GCA_031404635.1 Ilumatobacteraceae bacterium | reverse complement strand
GAGCCATCGATGGGCCTGGCGCCGGTGCTGGTCGAGTCGGTCTTCGCGACCATCAAGAAGGTCAACGAGCAAGGCACGACGGTGCTGCTGGTCGAGCAGAACGCGCTTGCCGCACTCAATGTCGCCGATCACGCTTACGTGCTCGAGACGGGGCTCATCACGCTCGAAGGGCCGGCCAAGCAGTTGGCCCACAACGACGAGGTCCGCAAGGCCTACCTCGGCGAGGACTAGTCCCGGATTTGGCCCGCTGCCGGTCAGCGTCCCCTGACCGCCATCAGGCAGGCCAATTCGTAGACAGTGGTCGCGGCCGCCAACGAGGTGATCTCGGCATGGTCGTACGCCGGGGCGACCTCGACCACGTCACCCGACACCAGGTTCATGCCGTCCAGGCCACGCAGGATCATCATCAGCTCGCGGCTGGTCATGCCGGCGATCTCGGGCGTACCGGTGCCCGGCGCGTGGGCCGGGTCGAGCACATCGATGTCGATCGACAGATACAGCGGGCGGTCGCCGACGCGGGCGTGAATCCGCCGAGCGACCTCGTCGACACCGATTCGCTGCAGATCGTCGCAGCTGATCATGGTGAAACCCAAGGCCTCGTCGTTGATGTAGTCGGACGGCGAATAGATCGGGCCGCGAATCCCGACGTGCATCGACGCGTCGGTGTCGAACAATCCTTCCTCCGCGGCGCGACGGAACGGGGTGCCGTGAGTGAAGCGTTCCCCGAAATAGGTGTCCCATGTGTCGAGGTGGGCGTCGAAATGGACGAGAGCAACCTTGCCGAAGCGGCGGTGCACCGCCTTCAGCAAAGCGTAGGCGATGGTGTGGTCGCCGCCGATGGTGATCAACCCGCCAACCGGATGCGGGCCGTCGGCGGGGCCGAGCAGCTCACCGGCCCTGGCCTCGATCGCGGCCAGCGATTCGGCAATCGAGTACGGGTTGCACACGACGTCACCGGCGTCGGCGAACTGCAGGTCGGCAAACGGTTGCACGTCGAACTGCGGGTGGTACTGCGGGCGGATCGCCCGCGATGCCTGGCGAACCGCCATCGGCCCAAACCGGGCGCCCGGGCGGAAACTGACCCCTCCGTCGAACGGGGCGCCGAGGATGGCCACATCGCAGCGAGCGACGTCGCGCAGCTCTGGTAAGCGTACAAAGGTCGATGATCCTGCGTAACGAGGCACCGCGGTGCCGGCGACGGGTTGGATCGGAGCATGCTGATCGGTCACACTCGGAGACTGTATGGCGTTGGACCGATCCCTTCCCGATCGCGCCGAGGTGGTGATCATCGGCGGCGGTGTGATGGGTGCCAGCGCCGCGTTCCATCTCGCCGAGGCCGGTCTCACGGATGTGCTGCTGCTCGAGGCCGACCAGTTGTCGTGCGGTTCGACGTCGAAATCGGCCGGTGGCGTGCGCCTGCAGTTCTCCGACGAGATCAACATCGCCTTGGCGTTGCGGTCGATGGACGCCTTCGAGCGGTTCGCTGAGCGGCCCGGCGCCAGCATCGGACTCCAGCAGGTCGGCTACCTGTTCTTGCTCACCGATCCCGGTGATGTCGCCGTATTCGAACAGAACACTGCTCTGCAGAATGCCATGGGCGTACCCAGTCGGATGCTCTCGGCGGCGGAGGCAGGGCGGCTGTCGGCCCTGGCCAACGTCGACGATGTGCTGGCCGCCTCGATCTGCATGCGCGACGGGCACGCGACTCCGGATGCCGTCGTATTGGGGTACGCCACGGCGGCGCGGGCGATGGGCGTTCGCATCGTCACACAATGCCCGGTGACTGGGATCGATGTCGAGGGCGGTGGCATCACCGGCGTACGTACCGGGGTCGGCACGGTGTCAACCTCGACGGTGATCTGTGTGGCAGGGCCGTGGTCGCGCAGCATCGCCGCGATGGCGGGCGTCGATCTCCCGGTGCAACCGGTGGCCCGCCCTATTTGGTTCACCGAGCCCATGCCGAACCGCCCCGACCCGGTGCCGATGACCATCGACTTCACGACCGGCTTCTATTTCCATGCCGACGGCCGCGGGCTGCTGTTCGGCATGGCCGATCCCGATCAGCCAATTGGTTTCGATGCACCGATGCGCGCGGACTGGCTGGAGGTCGTCGGGGAGGTGGTCGCCCACCGTGCCCCCGCCTTGCTCGAAATCGGGATCGCCGGTGGATGGCACGGCTTCTACGAGACCACTCCCGATCACAATGCCTTGATCGGCGAGGCAGCACAGGTGTCGCGCTTGCTCTATGCCACCGGATTCTCCGGGCACGGATTCCTACTCGGCCCGGCGGTCGGCGAGGTGCTCCGCGACCTGGTGTTGGGCCACACCCCGCCCGTCGACGTCGGCGGGTTCGACGTCGAGCGTTTTGCCCGCGCCACCCGTCCCGAGCACAACATCGTCTGATCAAGGCCAGGTGGCGACGGGGGGACCGAGGACGGTGGCGTCGACGGCGACGCCGAGGCCCGCAGTGCTCGGTGCCGAGCCTCGGCCGTCGACCGAGCGTGGCGCGTACCCGGCCAGGTGGTTGTCGGTCCAGTCGTTCATGAACGAGACGGCGAACAATGCGTGCGGGGGAGTGCTGGCCCCGAGATGGCTGACGGCAGCCGAGGTCAGATCGCCACCCCAACTGTCCTCGATTGTCAGGCGCATGCCTAATTCGACGGCCACATCGCGGACCAGCTTGGCGTTGGTCAGACCGCCGACACGGTTGAGCTTCAGGTTGATCGCTTCCATCCCGCCGGCCTGCGCTGCCTCGACGAGTGCCGTGACATCGGTGATCACTTCGTCGAGCACGAACGGCATGGTCGTGTTGCGGCGCACAAGCAGACACTCGGCCAGCGTCGGGCACGGCTGTTCGAGGTAAAGACGTTCGGCGCCGTCCATGATTCTTGCTGCAACGACGGCGTCCTGGCGCCGCCAGCCGCCGTTGGCGTCGGCGAGGATCAGGTCGTCCTCCCCGGTCGCTTCGACCACTGCCAAACTGGCGTGCGCGTCGGCTCGCGGATCGTTGCCGACCTTCAACTGGAAACGGTGGATGCCGTGGCTGCGCTGCTCGAGCGCGAATGCCACCATCGACACCGCATCACCCAACGGAACCGCCTTGTACAACGGCATGTCGTCGGCCAGTCGGCCACCGATGAGATCGACGACAGGGCGCTCGACGGCCTTGCCGTAGATGTCCCAACAGGCGATGTCGAGCGGGCTCTTGGCGTAGTTGTGGCCCATCAACGTGTCGCCCATTCGTCGGTTGATGTCACCGAGGTTGGTCGGGTCGGCGCCGAGCAGTGCCGGCGCCAACTCGTGCAACGCCGGCACCGCACCTCCAGCGTGGGCGGGTAGGTAGGTCGACCCCAGGGGGCAGGTCTCGGCCCACCCGTCGATGCCCTCATCGGTACCGATGCGCACGACTGTGCTGGTGAGAGTATTGATGATTCGTCCGCCCGACATCACATAAGTGCCATAGCGGTAACCGAGTTCGTAGGTGTAGGCCTCGATCGAGGTGATGCGCATGTTCGGCACCGTAACGCGCAACCGTTATTGCATCGTGAACTCGTCGATCATCGCGGCTACCACGTCGGGAGCTTCGACCGGGGTGAGGTGGCGCAAACCGGGCAGGACCTGTGGACACCCGTGCGGTATCGCCGCGGCGAGTGCTGTGGCCATCGCCGGAGTCGACCGTTGATCGTCACCACCGGTGGCCACCAGTGTCGGCACGGCGATGTCGGCGGCGCGCTCTGCCAGTTCGGCGTCGACCGTTGCGAACACCTCGTAGGCATTCGCGTACGCCTGGATGTCGTTGTCGAGCAACCGTAGGCGGACCGATTCGACGATCGCCGGCTGCGCGGCGAGGAAGGCCGGCGTGAACCAACGCTGCAGCGCCGGCTCGACGGTCGCCGCGAAGCCCCCGGCGCGCACGTCGGCCACGCGATCCATGATCGCCCTCCGCTCGGTCGCCGTCCGGTCGTGGACCGCATTCAGCAGGACCATCCGCCGAACGGATCGGCCGGCAGGGGTCAATGCAAAACCCTGGGCGACCAGGGCGCCCATCGAGAACCCGACGAGGTCGACTTTGCATTCCAACACATCAACGACGCCGGCCAACTGATCGACGAACATGTCGAGGGTGTATGGACCGTCGGGTTTGGAGGCGCTGCCGTGTCCGATCATGTCGTAGGTGACGGTGCGACGCTGCGGCAGCGCCGACATCACCTGCAGCCACATCATGTGGTCGAGCCCGACCCCATGAATCAACACGAGTGGGATTGTGGCTGGCTTCATCCCTTCGATTCCGCAAAGGCGGGCATCACTTCGTCGATGAACAGCTGCAGCGAGCGCTTCTGATCGGCGATCGGAGCGCCGTAGCTGGCGCAGTACAAGAAGTCGACGCCCAGCGCCTGGTACGCGCGCAGTTTGGTGATGACCTGATCGGGTGTGCCGAACATCAGGTGGTCCTGCAGGGTCGCGGGTGCGTACTCGTCGCGGTGGGCGAGTTGCTGCAGGTCGATTCGCTCGGCGAAGCCGTTGTCAACGTCACCGATCTGTTTGAACAGGTTCTCGAACTGCCCGGCCTGACGTTGCACCGCGGTGATGTAGCGGCCGGCGTCGGATTCGTCGGCCCAGACCGCCGAATAGCGCATCGCGGTCATCTTCGGTCGCGGCACCCCGGGCGCCTTTTCCAAGGCGTCGCCCATCCGCGCCGCGTAGGCCTCCAATTCGGCGAACGGACGCGTCAACGGCCAGCACATGATGTTGCAGCCACTGGCCACCGCCCAGTCATAGGTGTCGGGGTCGCGGGCTGCCACCCAGATCGGCGGATGCGGTTGCTGCACCGGCTTCGGGCACGACGTCGCCGTAGGGAACGACCAGCGATCGCCGTCGTGGGCGTAGTCGCCGGCCCACAGTGCCTTGATGGCAGGCAGCAGTTCGCGGAGCGCAGCGCTGGCGCCGGCGGAGTCGAGGCCGGGCGCCATCCGGTCGAATTCCCGCTGGTAAGCGCCGCGGCCGAGGCCGAGTTCCAGCCGGCCACCGCTGAGCAGGTCGAGCAGGGCGGACTCACCGGCAAGGCGGATCGGGTTCCAATAGGCGGCAACGACCACAGCTGTACCCAGACGAATCCGCGTGGTATGCGCGGCCCACCAGGCCAGCAGCTGGAAAGGCGCAGGGGCGATCGTCATCTCGATCGCGTGGTGCTCGGCCGCCCATGCGGCGTCGAAGCCGGCGGCATCGGCCATCTGGACCATTTCCAGCATGTGGTCGGCAACAGCACGCATGTCGTCGGTCGGGTCCATCCGTTCGAGGTTGATAGCCAAGCTGAATCTCATGGCGTTGTTCTAGTCCGGAGACGGGCGCCGTATGGCATGCTGCCGAGGTGCCGCAGCCCTCCTACGTTGCCACTGGTGACAGCCCGCTCCATCCCGATCCTGCCCTGGTGGCCAGGCTCGCCGCCGAGCAGACCCGCCGTCGAAAGGTCAGCGACGTGGTGGTGCCGGTCAGATCAGGTCACGCCTTCGCCGTGAGCGCCGGGCAGATCGTGCGGTTGTCCACGGTCGAAGGTCCACAGGTCGTCGATCTCAACCTCTGGGCGCAGCACGATCCTCGTGAGAGATTCTGGGCGAGCCGAACCCGCCAGTTCTACGGGACACACGTCACCACTGGCCACCGCCTCTGGAGCAATTTGCCGTTCCTGCGCCCGATGGTCACGTTGATCGCCGACACCATCGGCTACGGCCGCGACGCGGATGATGCCGGCTGCCACGACTTGCTCGGCACGCGTTGCGACCCGTACGTGAGCCAGATGTTGAGCGGCGCCGCCTACGACTTTCACTGCCATTCGAACCTCACCCGTGCGGTGGCGCCGTTCGGCCTCACCGAGTTCGATGTGCACGACGTGATCAACCTTTTCCAGGTGACTGGATTGATGCCCGACGACAAGCGCTACTTCATGAAGATCTGCCCGGCGAACCCCGGTGACTACGTCGAACTGCTGGCCGAGATCGATCTGTTGATGGCGATTTCGCTATGCCCGGGTGGCGATCTCGCCGTTCCCCTCTGGGGTGAGGGCTCCGACGCCGAACCGAACTGCAACCCCTTGCGCGTCGAAGTCTTCGAGCCCGACCGTGCCTTGCTGAGCGGCTGGAATCCGGCGGAACGGGCGGCGTACCGTGGCGTGTCGGGGCTCCGTCACGGGTACGGCAGTCCTGTCGACCCGCCGCCGCTCACCGAGCGCGTTCCGGTCACGGTCGACTGAGGCGGCTCCCCCGTGGGTGTGCTGCTGGGGGTTGTCGCGGGCATCCTGCTGGGTCTCAGCGACTTCCTGGCCAATCGGGCATCGCGCACGATCAGTTCGGTGTCGGTGACCCGCACCAATCTCGCCGTCTCGGGGTTGATCGCCCCACTGCTGTTCTTCGTCAGACCGATCGAGTGGACTCTGCGCGACGTCGTGCTCGGCACGCTGTCGGGCATCACTCTGTCGGCCGGACTGGTGCTGCTCTATCGAGGCTACACCGTGGCGCGCATGGGCATCGTCGCCCCGACCACCTCTGTTCTGCTGGCCGCCGTGCCGGTGCTGTTCGATCTGTTCCAGGGGCAAAGGCCCAGTACGTTGGCTGCTTGTGGCATGGCGTTGGGACTCGTCGCCCTTGTGCTCACGACCTATCAGCGCGGCGGCATGGGTAGCGTCAGAATTGGCGTGCTGCTTGGTGTCGGTGCCGGATTGATGTTCGGGATTGCCTTCACGCTCGTGTCGGAGACCTCGGATGCCGCCGGACTGTCGCCGGTGCTGACCCAGCGTGTATCCGGGCTGTTGTTTCTGGCTGTGCTGCAACCATTCGACAAGGCACCGATGCTGACACTGCACGCGCCGGCGCGCAAATGGGGGATCGGGGCGGGGTTGGCGGCGGGCGTTGCCACTGCGTCTCTGAAGCTCGGCTACATCAAGGGGTCCGCCGGACCGGTGTCGGTCGCCGCTTCGCAGTTCGCGACGACCGCAGTTGTTCTTTCGGTGATCTTCAACAGGGAGCGGTTGCGCCCGTGGCAAGCCATCGGAGTCGGCGCCAGCGGCGTCGGCGTCGCCATGATGGCCCTCGGCTGACCGCCAGCGGCCGACTTGGGAGCCGGTGGTACCGTTAGAGCATGAGCGACCTGAAACTTGCCGACTTGAAGCTTGCCGACTTGAAGCTTGAAGGTGTCTACGTTCCGGTCGTCACCCCGTTCGATGCCGATGAGGGGCTCGACCTCTCCACGCTGACCAAGGTGATCGACTTCTGTCTCGACGGTGGTGTGCGCGGCGTGGTGTCTTGCGGCACGACGGGCGAGTACTACGCCATGTCGTCGCAGGAACGCAAACACGTGATGGCCCACACCAGCGAGGTCGTGGGCAGCCGGGCTCAGCTGATCGCCGGGTGCAACGCTGGATCGACCCGCGAGTCCGTCGACCTCGCCGAGGCGGCAATCGGCATGGGTTACGACGCGATCATGCTGGCGGCTCCGCCGACGTCGTTGCCAAGCCAGCGCGAACTGGCAGCTCATTACCGCGTGGTTGCCGACGCTGTCGACAAGCCGATCATCCTCTACAACTATCCGGCACGTGCCGGTGTGGAGATCGGCTTCGAATGCCTCGACACGATCGCCGATCATCCCAACGTCGTCGCCATCAAGGAATCGAGTGGCGACTTTTCGAGGTTTTTGCATTTGCAACGACGCTATGAAGGTCGCTTGGAGGTCATGTGCGGCAGCGACGACCAGGCGGCCGACTACTTCGCTTGGGGCGTACGTAGCTGGCTGGCCGGCACAGCGAACGTTCTACCGCGACACCACGCGGTGATCATGAACGCCGCCAACGAGGGCAGGTATGGCGAAGCGATGTGCCAGTTCGCGGCGATCCTGCCGTGGATTCAGAACATGGAGAGCGGGTCGTACAACGCCAAAGCCAAGCTCGGCTTGGCCCATCAGGGAATCGACTGTGGGCCGGTTCGGGCGCCGTTGCTGGCATTGACCGAGGATGTCGCCGCCGAGCTTCTCGGCGTGCTCGATCAAGCCTTGGCCGCGCCGTTCGTCAAGAGTTGAGCGAGCGTGCGCTCGTCACGGTCGTACACCGCGGTCGAGGTACATGCCGAGGGCGAGCAGGGCACCTGCTACCTCGGGTCGGTGTTCGAAATACCTGGTGTGTCGATGCGCGACAAGCTGCGTTACATCAACGAGGTCGACGACTCGATTCGCAGGTTCCTGTGCTTCGAGCCACGCGGGCGGCCGCAAACCAGCGCCAACCTGGTATTCCCATCACTCGAGGCCGAGGCTGACGCCGGGTTCATCATCTGCCAGGCTGACCGCGCTCACGCGATGAGCGGATCGAACACCATTTGCGTGGTGACGGCACTGCTGGAGACCGGGACGTTGCCGATGACCGAGCCGCAGACATCAATCGTGCTGGAGACCGCTGCGGGATTGATCCGGGTCGTGGCGACGTGTCACGACGGCCGCTGCGAGCGGGTGACGTTCGACGGTGTGCCGTCGTTCGTCGAGGCACTCGACGTGCCGCTGCACGTTCCTGGGCTCGGCGATCTGGAGGTCGACGTCGCCTACGGCGGCTGCTACTACGTACTCGTCGACCCGGCGCAGTTCGGTGTCAAGATCGACCGGCAGAGCGCCCGCCAGGTCGTAGAGGCCGGCACGGCGATTTCGCTCGCCGCTCGCCGCGCGATCAAGGTGCAGCACCCCGAGATCCCCGAGATCGATTTCATCTCGTACGTGATGCTGGTCGGCGACGACGACCCCGCCAACGGCTCACTGCGCGGTGCGACTGTTTTGAGTGGCCGCGTCGATCGTTCGCCCTGCGGTACGGGCAATTGCGCCCGTCTGGCGGTGATGGCCGCCCGCGGGATGGCCGAGGTCGGCAGCCGGTTCATCGCCAGGTCGCTGATCGACAGTGAATTCGTCGTCGAGATGATCGGCGAGACCACAATCGGCGGCCGCCAGGCTGTACTGCCGCGTATCTCCGGTCGTGGATGGGTGGTCGGCACGCGCACGAGTTCTGTCGATTCATCCGATCCGTATCCGCTCGGCTACGTGCTCAGCGACGTGTGGGGCGACGAGGTCGGCGCCGTCTAGCTCCTGCGACGCAGTGGGTTGCGGTCTGGGTCGAAGGCGCTGATGTCGCTCGCTGTGCGCCCGGTCATGATCAGTTCCGAGATGGCCACGCCGCTGGGTGGTGCCAGGGTCAGGCCGAACATGCCGTGACCTGCGGCGACCACGACGTTGCGCCACCGTTTTGGTCGGCCGATGAACGGCAACCCATCGGCACTCATCGGTCGGGACCCGGCCCAGGTGTCGAATCGTTCGGCCCAATCGAGATCGAGGAACGTACGCATCGAGACGATCATCGCCTCGACGCGGCGACCGTCGAACGGAGGGTTGTCGCCACCGAACTCCATGGTGCCGCCGAGACGAATGCGATCCTCGAACGGCGTCGCCACGGCGTGGACCTCCTCGAAGATGACCGGTTGTTGAAGGCCCGGCGACGTCGGCAGGCCGACGTTGTAGCCCTGGCCGGGGATCACCGGCAGGCGCAGGTCGAACTGCTTGGCGAGCAGGCGCGACCCGGCGCCGGCAGCCAGTACGAACTCTTCGGCGTCGACGGATCCGGTGGATGTCTCCAGCGACAGAACGCGATCACCCGACGACACAACCCTGGTGATTTCGGTGCCTTCCATGAATCGGGCGTTGCGCTTGGTGAGGATGTCGATCACCGAGTCGACATAGCGTCGCGGGTCGATCGCCCGGTCACCGGGCATCACCAGTCCGGCGCGCACATGGTCCGTGATGGCCGGAGCAAGCCGGCGGATCTCGTCGCCGTCAACCACACGGTCGGGGATGCGGGCGCCGAATTCGATCATCGGTTGCAGCGCCTGGAAATGGTGCTCGGCCTTGGCGACATCGTGATACGGCACCAGCAACTCGCGGCTCAAAGCGACGGCCGCGCCCTGGCCGGCCAGACGCTCCAGAATTGCGCCGCTGTTGCGGTTGAATTCGGCCAGGGCGGCACGGCCTGACCGATACCGCGACGCGGTGCAGTTGCGGGCGAAGGCCAGCAACCATGGTGCCATCTTCGGCATCGCCTTGGGAAGTACGCGCAGCGCTCTGGCAGGGTCGCGCAGCGATTTCAATGCGTTACCGAAAGCTCCCGGCGCCGGTAGCGGCTCGACGATCGCCGTACACATGAAGCCGGCGTTGCCCCGGGCGGCGCCACTGCCGAGCGAGCCGCAGTCGATAACGGTGACATCCGCACCTGCCTCGGTGAGGAACAGCGCCGACGACAACCCGACGAGCCCGCCCCCGACGATGACTACCGACTTGCTCACGAAGCCTCGATGATTCCTGCGGCCGCGGCGGCGCGTTGGGCGATTACCAGATCCTGCACGGCCAACCCGACGCTCTTGAACAGCGTGATCTCGTCGTCGGACGTGCGTGTCAATCGTCCGCTGGCGATGTCCGTGAGGTCACCGGCGATCCTGTCCCATGACCACACGCCCTCCTGTACAGCGATGTGCAGGTCTCCTGCCTCGGTCTTCGCCGCGGCGATGTCGTCAACAGCTACCGTCGACCCGGCGACCACATCGGCGGCGACCTCGCGCAGGTCGAGGCGGTACGACCCGACGAGGTTGACGTGGGCTCCCGGGTTCATCTCGGCGAGCCCGAACAGCGGCGCGTCGGCACGGGTTGCCGCGCAGACAATGTCGCACGCTGCAGCGTCGGCGTACGCACCGGCAGTTGCTGATTTGCCGGCGGCTAGCAGCGCGTCGACAACGCGGGCAACGTGTGCAGCGGTGCGGCCGGCGACAACGACCCGATCGACGTCGGGCCGTACGACCTGCATCGCCTCGACATGTGCAAGCGCCTGGGGGCCGGTACCGATGATGCCAACCGATCTGGCATTTCGCCGGGCCAGCGCATCGGTGGCCAAGGCCGAGATCATCGGCGTGCGCAGCGTGGTGAGTGCCGCGCCATCCAGGAGGGCGACAGGTCGGCCGATGCGCATGTCGAACAACACGTAGACACCCTGGATGATCGGCAGACCGCGCCCTGGGTTGGCCGGTTGGATAGCGACGAGTTTCACCCCGGCCGCGTCACCAGCCGCGGCGGGCATGACCAGGAACTCACCACCGCCTGCGCTGGTATGCACGCGCTCGACGTGGGACGGCGCCGATACGAAACAAGCCCGCAGCGCAGCCAGTGCGTCGGTCGGCGGAACGAGGCGCAGCAGCTCATCGGCGTCGATATACGGCAAGGTGCTCTGCATCAGAGCGATCATGGCAGGCCAGCTACGGTTCGTGCATGCCTGAGGTCCTGCGCTCCTCCACCGCGGAGGATCGGCGGTGACCGTACGACTCGTGGCCGGTGTCGATTCGTCCACGCAGAGCGCCAAGATCGAGGTACGTGATCTCGATACCGGGGCGGTCGTTGCGCGGGGCGCGGCGCCCCACCCCGCAACCACGCCCCCCCGATCCGAGCAGGATCCGCAGGCCTGGTGGGCGGCGTTCGAAACTGCGTGGGCCGCGACAGGGTCACCACACCTCGAGGCGATCAGCGTCGCCGGACAGCAGCACGGAATGGTCGTTCTTGATGCCGATCGTCAGGTGATCCGCCCGGCCAAGCTGTGGAACGACACCGAGTCGGCCGCGGATGCCGGATGGCTGGTCGACCAACTGCCGGGTGGCGCGGCCGACTGGGCTGCTGCGGTCGGCAGCGTGCCGGTTGCCGCGTTCACGGCTACCAAGTTGAGCTGGCTGCACCGCACCGAGCCCGACAACTGGGCCAAGCTCGCGCATGTCGTGCTGCCGCACGACTGGATGACACTCCGACTGACCGGTGAACTGGTCACCGATCGAGGCGACGCCTCCGGTACCGGCTACTGGTCGCCGTCGTCGGGTGAGTACAGGTGGGACATGCTGGCGATCATCGACAACGAACGCGACTGGTCCACGGTGGTGCCGCGTGTCGCCGGTGCCACCGAGGTCGTCGGCGACTGGAAGGGAGTCGACGTCGCCTGCGGGACGGGCGACAACATGGCTGCCGCACTCGGCCTGGGCCTGCAGCCCGGGGTCGCGGTGCTCTCGTTGGGTACCTCGGGCACTGCCTACGCAGTCAGCAACGGTTCAACTGCTGACGCGACTGGCGCGGTGGCCGGATTCGCCGATGCCACTGGGCGCTATCTGCCGCTGGCATGCACGCTCAACGCCACCAAGGTGACAGACGCGATCGCTCGGCTGCTCGGAGTCGACCACGACGAATTCGATCGACTGGCGTTGGCCACACCCGCCGGTGCGGGTGGTGTGACGATTCTGCCCTACTTCGATGGCGAACGAACGCCCAATCTCCCCAAGTCCACGGGACTTGTAGCCGGTATGCGCAGTGACATCTCCCGGCAGCAAGTTGCCCGTGCAGCGGTCGAAGGCGTGGTGTGCGGGCTCCTCGACGCGCTCGATGCGCTCGGTGCCCAGACTCCGCTCAGCGCGGTTCGGTTGGTCGGGGGCGGGGCCCGCAGCGCGGCATTTCGACACGTGGTCGCTGAACTGTCTGATTTGCCGGTGACGCTGGCGGATGCGGAGGAAGCCGTAGCCACCGGGGCTTGCGTGCAGGCGGCAGCGATCGCCCTCGGGGTATCTCATGGCGACGTGGCCGATCAATGGGGGCTCGGCGTCGGCACGTCGCTGGCCGCATCGACGGGCGACACCGCCGGTGTCAGAGCTCGCTACGCCGACCTGCGTTCAGCAACTCATCCGTCGACAGCATGACTGTTGATCCATTCGCTGTGCTCGGCCTGAGCCGCGATGCCACGCTCGAGGAGGTGCGCACCGCCCGACGCCGGCTTGCCGCAGAATTCCACCCCGACCACGGCGGCGATGCCGCCAGGATGGGCGAGATCAACGCTGCGTTCGACACCGTTGTTGCCCATCTAGCGGGTCGGCCCGCGCCGCCTCGATTCCCCGGTGTGCAGCACGATGCACCGTCGTTCACCATCGACGTGTTGCCGGTGGAGGCCTTCGAGGCGTTGTTGGTCGTCACCTCGTGGATGGGGGAGGTTCTGGTCGACGACCCTCCGTACGTCCTGGAGGTCCACCTCACCGAACCCGGCCCGTGTTGGTGCCGTCTCGATCTCGTGCCCGACGCGGGTGGCAGCACGGTAACCCTGACGGTGGCCGCGGTCGACGGCGACCCTGCACCCGATGTCGAGGCAGTCCGCGACGTGTGGGTGGCCAACCTCAACCGCCTCGGATAAACCCCTGACCCGGGGCGATGAGAGATGTGCGCAGCCGGACGGCTCATCTCTCATCGCGCAGTCCGTCGGCTTTGGCAGATGAGAGTGGGTAGCCGCTGGCGCGGCACCGTGGGTGATGAGAGTCCCTCCGGGACGACGGTCGCGTCGTGCCTGCTCAGAAGGTTGCGCCCGTCTACTCTCCTTACAGATGTGCGCTTTCCGACGGCTCATCTCTCATCACACGGTCACCGCGGGGGTGTGGCGGCCTTGGCGAGGCGGTCGCGGATGGCGTGACCGAGGCCGACAGCGGGGGGAAGTACGGCGATCAGCGTTTCGACGCCGCGGTCGTCGGCGTCGCGCAGGCGGGTGTACAGCGAGTAGGCGTAGCGGGCCAGATCTTCATCATCGAGGATCTCGGTACGCGCCCGGCCACCCGCCAGTCGATGAGCCTCGGCGAGTGTTTCGACGAGCAGCACATGGCATCGCGGGGCGTAATGAGACGCGAGCATGCCCGCCGCGCGACTCGGCCCGCTCGACGCGCCGAGCGTGCTGTTCAGCAGCGCGGCGATGTCCTCGGTCGCTATTCCTCCCGGTCGAAGCACCTGCGGTGGATCCACCGTGCAGTCGACGATCGTCGACTCGACGCCGATCGGGCAGGGACCGCCGTCGAGAACGAAGTCGACGTCGTCGCCGAGATCGGCGCGTACGTGATCGGCCGTGGTCGGGCTGACCCTGCCGAAGCGATTGGCCGATGGCGCCGCTAGCCCGCCACCGAAACGGGCCAGCAGTTCCAACGTCAGCGGATGAGCCGGCACACGAACACCGATGCTCGACCGCCCGCCGGTGACGACGTCGAGTACCCGAGCCGCGTGGGGCACAAGGAGTGTCAGCGGCCCTGGCCAGCACGAGGCGGCGAGCATGGCAGCCGATGGTGGAATCGTCGCCGCCCAGTCGTCGAGCTTCTCGGCAGCAGCGATATGAACGATCAGGGGATGGTCGGAGGGTCGGCCCTTGGCGGCGAATATTCGCCGCACGGCGTCGGCGTTCGACGCATCCGCGGCCAGGCCGTAGACGGTCTCGGTGGGTATCGCCACCAATCCGCCGGCGCGGAGCACCTGCACGGCACGATCGATGTCGTTCACAGGACGACGGCGTCGAGAAACCCGAGGGTGGCATCGATGAACCCAAAGGCATCTGGCGTGGCGAAATGGTCGACGTTGCGCAAGGTGCACAAGGTCGCGTTTGGAAGGGCGTCGACCAGTGGTTGGCCGGGACCGGCAAAGTCGCGATCGCCGATCACCACCAGCGTCGGGCACGTCACCGTGGCCAGCATCTCGGGCAGCAGCGGTTTGCCGCTGCGCTTCATCACAGCCGTCAGGGCGACGATGTCGTTGCCGGGCCGGCTGGCGTACTGCACGAACATCCGCGACAGGTTGTCGTCGGGATCTCCGTGGCCTTCGAGGGCGGCAATGATCCGCAACGTGCGCGAATCGTCGGTGTCGAACAGCGATGCCCCTGCACCGGCCAGTACGAGCCGGTTGAACCGCTGCGGTTCGTCCATTGCCAGGCGCAGCAGGGTGATCGCCCCGAGCGAGAACCCGATCGCGTCGACGGGGCCTGCTGGCAAGGCGTCGACCACTCGGGCCGTCAGATCCTCGTAGGCCTGCAGGTCATGTGGCTTCGGCGCCGTGCCGTGGCCGAGCAGGTCGACGCCGATCACGTTCCTGCCGGCATCGCGCAACAGCTCGGTGAACCCGTTGATCTGCCAGGTCGACTCGAACGAGCCGCCCCATCCATGTACGAGAACAACTGGTGGTGCCACGCCACAAACCGTATCGGCCGGTGGTGCTCGCACATGGCCCGTGGAAGCCGTAGCCTTGAGCCGCCTCGTGGCCACCGTCGATCTGGAGTTGCCATGCGCCTGCTGAACGAAACCCCGCCGTACGACCTGACCTACAGCGACGTGTTCATGGTGCCCAGTCTGTCGTCGGTGCCGTCACGCTTCACGGTCGACCTGCGCACCCCCGATGCCCTCGGCACGACGATCCCGGTCGTGGTCAGCAACATGACCGCCGTTGCCGGGCGACGCATGGCCGAGACCGTTGCGCGGCGCGGCGGGCTGACGGTGCTGCCGCAAGACATCCCACTCGATGTCGTCGAGGGGGTCATCGAGTACGTCAAGTCACGCCACGTCGTGTACGACACACCGATCACGCTCAGCCCGACCCATACGGTCGGGGATGCGCTCGGTCTGATCCACAAGCGTGCTCACGGCGCGTTGGTCATCGTCGGCGACGACGGCACTCCGGCCGGAATCTTCACCGAGCACGACGCGGTCGGCTTCGACCGCTTCAGCCAGTTGAAGAACGTGATGAGCAGCGACTTGATGGTCATCGAGGACGGGGCGCCGCCCGACGAGATCTACGATCGACTGTCGGGGCAGCGACTCTCGATTGCTCCCGTCGTCGATGGCTCAGGGCGTCTGATCGGCTGCGTCACCCGCAAGGGTGCGCTTCGGTCGACGATTTATCATCCTGCGGTCGACGACAATGGCCGGCTGCGCATCGCAGTCGCGGTTGGCATCAACGGCGACCCGGCGACGAAGGCCAAGTCGTTGCTGGCGATGGGCGCCGACGTGCTGGTGATCGACACCGCGCATGGCCACCAGACCCGTACCCTGCGGGCTATCGAAGAGGTTCGCGCTGCAGCCCCTGATGCACCCATCGTCGCCGGGAATGTAGTCACCGCCGAAGGCACCCGTGATCTGATCAACGCCGGCGCCGATGTGGTGAAGGTGGGGGTGGGCCCCGGGGCGATGTGCACGACGCGAATGATGACCGGCGTCGGCCGTCCGCAGTTCAGCGCCGTTCTGGAATGCGCTGCCGAGGCGACGTCGGGCGGCAAGCACATCTGGGCCGACGGCGGCGTGCGCTATCCCCGCGATGTCGCCCTTGCTTTGGCCGCCGGTGCGGCCAACGTGATGTTCGGATCGTGGCTCGCCGGCACCTACGAGTCGGCGGCCGACACACTGCGCGATCCTGAGGGCCGGCTCTACAAGGAGAGCTTCGGCATGGCCAGCAACCGTGCCAACAAGATCCGCAACCGCGCCGAGACGGCGTTCGAGCGGGCCCGAAAGGAACTCTTCGAAGAGGGCATCAGCGAGTCGCGCATGTACCTCGACCCGGATCGACCGGGAGTCGAAGACATCATCGACGTGATCGTCGCCGGAGTCCGGTCGGCGTTCACATATGCCGGCGCGGCGACGATCGCGGAGTTCCACGAGCGAGCAGTCGTCGGTGTGCAGAGTGCAGCCGGCTATAGCGAGGGTTTGCCGCAGGGGACGAGCTGGTAGGTGCGCGTCATTGCCATTGATGGTCCGGCAGGAGCCGGCAAGAGCACCGTGGCGCGGGCGCTGGCGGCCCGGCTCGGATTGGAATACCTCGACACCGGGGCGATGTATCGAGCAGTCACGTTCGCCGCCATGCACCGTGGCATCGACACGACCGACGTCGACCAGGTCGCCAGGCTTGCCGGGGAAATCAGTCTCGACGTCGGCGAACACGGCGTGCTGGTTGACGGCATCGACGCAACGAGCGAGATCCGCAGCCGCGAGGTGACGGCCGCAGTCAGCGCCGTCGCCGCCAACAGCGGCGTTCGCGCCGAGTTGGTGAGGCGCCAGCGGAGGTGGGCAAATCAGCGCGGCGGGGGAGTGCTCGAGGGTCGCGACATCGGCTCGGTGGTGTTCCCCGACGCCGAGCTGAAGCTGTACCTCACGGCCTCGCCGAGAGTGCGTGCCGAGCGTCGATCAGCCGAAGCCGGCGGCGACGTCGACGAAATCGAGTCTGCGATCGCCCGGCGTGACCGCTACGACAGTTCTCGCACCGATAGTCCACTCGTCGAGGCCGGCGGCGCGATCGTGGTAGATACCACCGGGCTGAGCATCGACCAGGTACTCGGACGAATTGAACTACTCCTGGAGCGAGAATGACCAAGATCTCGACAAAGCTCACCGGCAACAAGGTGATGGATCGTGTTGCGTACAGGATCGTGCGGTTCCTCGTCACGGCGTTCTGCCGCACGTGGTGCCGGATGACCATCGAGGGGCGCGAGAACGTGCCGACGCACGGGCTGTTCCTGCTGGCCCCCACCCATCGCAGCATCATCGACACACCGATCGCATCGGGGGTCACGCGGCGGCGGATGCGCTTCATGGGTGCCGACAAGTACTGGAAGCACAAGGCGTTCGGCCGCCTGCTCACAGCGCTCGGTGGCTTCCCGGTCAGCCGCGGCACCGCCGACCGCGAAGCACTGAAGCGTTGCATCGCCGTGCTCGAGGCCGGTGAGCCGCTGGTGCTGTTCCCTGAAGGCGAGCGCAAGAGCGGCCCGATCATCCAACCGCTGTTCGACGGTGCCACGTACATCGCCGTCAAGGCTGGCGTGCCGATCGTGCCTGTGGGGATCGGTGGCTCCGAGCGGGCGATGCCGAAGGGCTCGAAGTTCATCTACCCGCGCAAGCTCCACGTTGTTATCGGCAAGCCGATCGGGGCCTCGCAAAGCGCCGGCAGCCCGAAAGCGCAACGCGATTCGGCACGTCAGCTGACAGTCGACCTGCACGCCGAGCTGCAGCGGCTGTTCGACGTCGCACAGGCCCGGGTCAGCTGACCGGAGTGTTTCGCGCCCACCGGGGCGCCCCGAGGCACTCCACGAGGGTTGTTACGGGCGTTCGAAGTAATGGCGGAGGCCTGTGGCCAGCGAGATCGGGTCGTCGACGCCACACAATTCGCGCGCTGAATGCATCGACAATTGCGGTACACCGACGTCGACGGTGTCGATGCCGAGACGAGTCGCAGTGATCGGGCCGATCGTCGAGCCGCAGGGCATGTTGTTGCGGCTGACGAACACCTGCGACGGCACCCCGGCCTCGTCGAACACGAGTTGCAGCTTCGCCGCCGAGCGCGCGGAGGTGGCGTAGCGCTGGTTGCTGTTGAGCTTGATCGCCGGGCCGTTGTTGACGATCGGCTGGTGATCGGGGTCGTGGCGCTCGCGATAGTTGGGATGGACGGCGTGGGCGTTGTCGGCCGATACACAGGTGCTCGTTGCCAGTTGGGTCAACAAGTCGGCTCGAGATGCGCCCGTCGATAGGGCGAGGCGTTCGAGGACGTGCTCCAGCAGGGGTCCGGCGGCGCCGGTGGTGCTCTCGGAGCCGACCTCTTCATGATCGAACAGGGCGGCGACTGCCGTAAGTTCGCCTGGGTCGTCCGCAGCGATAATCGCCTCGGTCGCAGCCCAGCACGACACCTGGTTGTCGAGGCGCCCCGCGGCCAGCAGTGAATGGTCGCCCCCCAGGATGGCCGGCGGCGTGCGATCGAACAAGCATAGTTCCCACGTTGCCACGTCACGCGCTGCACCCCCGACCGCGCCGGCGAGATGGCCGGCCAGCCAACCCGCAAATTCCCCGGAGCGCGGCGTTCCCGTCCCCCACACCGGGGTGAGGTGTTGCTGCTTGTCGAGGATCAGCCCGCGTTCGTTGACGTCGCGGTCGAGATGAATCGCCAATTGCGGAACACGGCAGACAGCCTCGTCGACGCAAACATCGACATTCGAGCCGTCGGTCAATTCGACTCGGCCGGCGATCCCGAGATCTCGATCGAGCCACGAGTTGATCAACGCCCCGCCGTAGACCTCGACACCGAGCTGCTTCCAACCTGCGCCGCCGGTATCCGGACGCGGTTTCACCCGCAGGCCGGGAGAGTCGGTGTGGGCACCGACGAGTCGCAGCGCCGTGCGGTGGTCAGCGTTGTCACCACGCTTCCAGGCGACCAGCGCCGCGCCGCGTATCACCAAGCCCCGAGCCGGTACGTCGCTCCATGGCGTGCTGAGGTCGATCGTCTCGAAACCAGCAGCGTTCAGCCGGTCCGCCGCCGTCGAAACGACATGCCACGGCGACGGCGAAGCAGCCAGGAAGGCGATCAGGTCATCGAGCCGGGCCATCACACACCTGCACGTCGACCGAATGGTGGGCAGCGACCTGTTCGGCCGTATGGAACGCGCGCCGCAACGGACTGGCGTAGATTGCGTCGAGACGCTCCGATGACAGGTACGTTGCCAGGTGTGCAGCCTGAGCGCGGCCGTCGGCGAACAACTCCGGGTCGGCCGGACTGTCCACCAACTCGCGGCGAACAGGCAGAGCATGGCGGACCAACAACAACTCCATGGATCACTAGATAATCAGGTATGAACGCTCGAACGAAGATCGTGGCCACGCTTGGGCCGGCCAGCGACCCACCGCATGTGCTCGACGCCATGCTGCTGGCGGGCGTCGATGTCGTGCGCCTCAACCTCAGTCACGGCCACCTCGCTGAGCACATTGGTCGGCTCCGCGCCGCGCGCGAGGCCGCGGCGCGCACCGAGTCGGTGGTCGCGGTGCTGGCTGATCTGCCGGGGCCAAAGGTGCGCGCCGCCCCATTTCCTGGTGGTGGTGTCGAGCTGGTGGCCGGGTCGATGGTCACGATGATCACCGAGGTCGAGGCCAGCTCCCGCTACGTGATCGGCGTCGATTACGAGACGCTCCTCGACGATATTCATGGCGGCGATCGGATCGTGATCGGCGACGGCGCGATCACCCTCATGGTCGAGCGTGTCACTGCTAGCGGGGCGGAGTGTCAGGTGCGCAGCGGCGGCCACACACAGGGGCGGCCGGGTGTTCATCTTCCATCCGAACGATTGCGGATGCATTCGCCGACGCCGGAAGACCTCGTGCTCGCTGCAGCGATGGCGGCGGAGGGTGCAGATTTTCTTGCGGTCTCGTTCGTTCGCGACGCCGACGACCTCCACAAGGTGCGTAGCGCCGTTGCCCCGCTGACGACGCGGCTGGTGGCCAAGATCGAGACGCTGTCGGCGCTCGAGCATCTCGACGAGATCATCGCCGTGTCCGACGCGGTGATGGTTGCCCGCGGCGACCTCGGTATCGAGTGCCCGCTCGAAGATGTACCCCACATGCAGAAGAGGATCGTTCGGGTCTGCGTCGAAGCCGGTGTGCCGGTGATCACGGCGACGCAGATGATGGAGAGCATGATCACCGCCCCGTCACCGACGCGCGCCGAGGTCAGCGACGTCGCCAACGCCGTGTTCGACGGCACCGACGCCCTGATGCTGTCGGGCGAGACGGCCGTAGGGTCCGACCCGGTCAACGTGGTGAGGACGATGGTCAGGGTTGCCGAACGAGCCGAGCGCGATGCGAACTATGCCCACTGGGCCGACCACCTCGGCCGCCTGCAACGCACAAGCTTTCCTGACGGACCTGACCGGATCACGATGGCGATCACCCACGCCGCCGGCCTGGCAGCAACCGACGCCGGCGCCGATGCCATCTTGTGCTGCACCCGTTCGGGGCGCACCGCTCTGGCGATGGCGAGATTCCGCCCGACGGCGCGACTGATCGGTTTGTCGCCCGACCCGGTAACCGTTCGGGCGTTGGCGCTGTCGTGGGGGGTGACGTCGCTGCAGGTCGAGACCTACACGACCACCGACGAACTGGTGTGGTTCGCCATCGAATCCGCGGTCCGGCACGGGTTGGTCAGTTCCGGAGAGACGGTTCTGGTGCTTGCCGGCGCGCCGGACCGCCCAAGCGGGGCATCGACCGATGTGCTGCGAATCGTTCGCGTCGCGTGAGCACGTTGTGGGCCGACGAGGCCGGCAGTTCCGAGCGTGCCCTCGTGGTCGTGATCCACGGTTCGATGGACCGATCGGCGGGAATGTTGAAGCTCAGCCGTCACCTCGACACTGATTTCAGGGTCTTGCGCTACGACCGCCGCGGCTACGGCCGTTCGTTGCCACACGCCGGCCCATTCGCGATGGCCGCCCAGGTGGGCGATCTCGTCACCTTGCTGGCCGGTCGCAGGGCGGTGCTGATCGGGCACAGCTACGGCGGCAACGTTGCCTTGGCGACGGCCGACCACCACCCCGAACTGGTCGCCGGGGTGGCCGTCTACGAGACACCCCTGTCGTGGGAACCGTGGTGGCCGGGCAGCACGGCCGGTTCGATAGCGGTTGCCGAGGCGGGCGATCCAGCAATGGCGGCCGAGCGGTTCCTGCGCCGGATGCTCGGTGATCGGCGCTGGGAAGAACTGCCCGAGCGCAGCAGGCAGACCCGGCGCGCCGAAGGCGCTGCCATGGTGGCCGAGTTGGCCGACCTGCGCCGGAATCAGCCATGGGTCGCGGCGCACATCATTGCGCCCGTGGTAGTGGCGTTCGGCAGCTTGGGCGCGCCGCATCATCACCGAGGAATGAAGCACGCTGCGGCGCTGCTCGGGTGCCCGGTCGTCGAGCTTGCGGGATGTCGTCACGACGCGCCGATGAGCCACCCCGGTTTGTTCAGATCCGCCGTGGTCGACCCGCTGTTGAGAATGATCGGCCCACCGTGGTCGCCTATGGCACCTCGGGCACAGGGACTTTGATGTCGGACCCGAGGAACGAACAAGTGGTCTCGGTCGTGTCGCCGAGCGCGCCACGATCCTTGACCTTCTTGGCGCAATCCTCCAGCGACGACCGCTGAGTCCACACGCCGAAGGCCAATCCACCGAAGATCAGCACGCTGATCACCTTGGTCGTGACGTTCTTGATCAGCAAGGCCATCGCGACCATGACGATGATCAGGGCGAGGGCCACGACGATCCCGGTGTTCTTCGCCGACTCAAGAGTCAGTGCGGTCATGAACGAACCCTAGGCCGTAGGGTGATGCAGTGAGTGAGCACTCGATCTCGATGCACCCTTCCGGACCGCCGCGCAGCGTGCTGCCCGCCGAGGCGGCAGCGGTTGACCAGGACCTTCGTCAGGCTCTCGCGGCACCCCCCGACGATCGTCGCGCCCAGGTCGCCCGGGTCATCGCCGCCCACCCTCGGTCGTTGAATGCCTGGGCTTCGCTCGGCAGCCTGGGGCGCGACGAGATCGAGCGTTACGCGGCCTATCGCGTGGGCTATCACCGTGGCCTCGACAGCCTGCGGGCCAACGGATGGCGAGGATCGGGCTACGTGCGCTGGGTCGACGAGACAAACCGAGGGTTTCTGCGCTGCTTGCGCGGACTGCAGCAGATGGCCGCGGCCATCGGTGAAGACGACGAGGCCATACGTATTGCTGTGTTCATGCAGCAGCTGGATCCCAGCGGCATTCCCGCCGAGGGGTGATGACCGCCGCGATCGGCGCGGTGCTGTGCGGGGGTGCCAGCAGGCGCATGGGTGTCGACAAGGCAACGGTTGAGATCGACGGTGTGGCGATGGCTCGTCGTGTGGCCGACGCCTTGGTCGGGGCGCGCTGCTCGCCGGTCGTGGCGATCGGTGGTGACTCGGTGGAGTTGAGCCGCCTCGGGCTCGAGCTCGTCGAAGACGAGTTCGCTGGCGAGGGTCCTCTCGGCGGGATCCTGACCGCTCTGTCGGTGGGCTCCCCGGCGGCGGTCGTTGCCTGCGATCTTCCGGGTCTGCGGTCGGCGACGGTGGAGAAACTGATCGCTGCACTGGGAAAACACGATGCCGCGATCGCTTACAGCGGTCGAGCCGAGCCGCTGTGCGCGGTCTGGGCGTATCGTGCGGCATCGGGGCTGCGAGCACACTTCCAATCCGGTGAGCGGGCGGTGCATCGGGCGATCGACGGACTCGACATTGTCTGGGTGACCGTCTCTGCGGCTGAGCTTCGCAACGTCAACACGCCCGACGACCTGGGAAGCCTCTAACCTGCACCGCAATGGCGATTTCCGAAGTGACAGTCGACGAACTCGAATCGGCGCTGCAAAGTGGTGCTCGACTCGTCGATGTCCGCGAGTCCGACGAGTACGAGTCCGGTCACGTGCCCGGAGCCGTGCTGGTACCACTGGCCACGGTGCCCTCTGCACTTGATCGCTTCCGGGTCGACGAGCCCGTCTATGTGATCTGCCGTACCGGTGGTCGCAGCTACAGGGCCTGCGAGTTCCTGGCCGACCAAGGGCTTGTCGCGGCGAATGTTGCTGGTGGAACACTGGCGTGGATCACCAGCGGCCGCGACATCGTGGCCGGGGACCAGCCTGCGTGACGTATCGCTGGGTCGATTCGCAATCGGAGTTCGACGCGCTCATCGACCGTCTTCGCGCCGAGCCGCGCTATGCCCTCGACACCGAGTTCCACCGAGAACGCACCTACTTCCCGAAGCTTGCCCTGATGCAGTTCGCGGCCGGTGGTGAGACCACGTTGGTCGACCCGTTGGCTGTCGATCTGTCTGCGCTGCACCGGCTGTTCGAAACCGAGGCGGTTGCCGTGCTGCACGCCGCCCAGCAGGATCTCGACGTGCTGACCCACGCCTGCGGCGCCGTGCCGGCCAGGATGTACGACACCCAACTGGCCTCGGGCTTTCTGGGCTACAGCACGCCGTCGCTGGTCGCGCTGCTGATGGCAGAGTTGAAGGTTTCCGCCGCCAAGGGTGACCGGCTCACCGACTGGCTGCGCCGCCCGCTGTCGGCCGAACAGCTTGCCTACGCCGCTGCCGACGTCGACCATTTGTTGGACCTGCAGGATCGCCTCGACAGCCAGCTCGACGAACTCGGTCGTTCCCAGTGGGTCGCCGAGGCGTGCGAAGAGCTTCGCCAGCGGCCGGCATCGGGTACCGATCCCAGTCAGGCCTGGCTGCGGATCAAGGACGTTCGCATGCTCAAGCCACGAGCCCGCGGGGTGGCCAGGGCCGTGTGCGAATGGCGCGAGCGGCGAGCAATGTCGGTCGACGTGCCGGTCCGCCAGATCCTGCCCGACCTGGCGGTGCTCGGGATTGCCCAGCGGCAGCCGAAGACGACCCACGACCTCATCCAGGCCCGCGGCGTCGAGGAACGGCACAGCAGGGGCAACCTGGGCAAGGAGATTCTCGATGCCGTGGCCGACGGCCAGCGTAACGACATCGATCTACCGACCCCGGACGGCGAGGAGTTGGACCGCCAACTGCGCCCTGCCGTGGCCCTGATCTCGGCGTGGATGGCCGATCTCGCCCGCAAGCAGCGGGTCGACACCACCTTGCTGGCGACCCGGGCCGACCTGGTGGCTCTGCTTCGCGGCGACGACGACGCTCGTCTCCTGCAGGGATGGCGGGCCCAGTTGGTGGGCGACGGAATTCAACGCCTCGTCCAGGGCAAAGCTGGGCTGACATTCGATGGCCGCGGCGGGTTGCGTCTGATCGACGTCGGTGGCGCCGTCTGACCGGCGACGTCATGTGACACCCGCTACCTGGGGGGATGCTGCACGTTGGGGCGCTGACAGGGTAGAGTGTCGGCCAATGTCAACTCTCTAGGTTCGGGAGCCCTACCGTGAAGAAGGGTCGTCATCGCCGCTTCGAAGAAGCGCGAAAGCTTAAACAGGCTGGTCCCAGCGCTTTCGATCTGGGATTCGGGAGCAACGATCATCGTCAACCAACCCAAGACGATGAGTACGCCGCGCTCGCCGAGAAGTACGGCGTCACGTTCGATGACGACGAAGAAGATGAGTCTGAAGACTGAACCCCCGTAAACTGGCATTGTCCGCCTCACCACCACCGTGATTGGTCATGCCAACTCCTCTTCGTAACGTTGCCCTCGTCGCCCACGTCGACCACGGCAAGACCACACTCGTCGATGCGTTGCTGCGCGCCACGGGGACCTTCGCCGCCCACCAGGCGGTGGTCGATCGCGTCATGGACTCCAACGATCAAGAGCGTGAGCGGGGCATCACTATTTTGGCGAAAGCAGCCTCGATCACGTGGAAGGGCGTCAAGATCAACCTCGTCGACACGCCTGGTCACGCCGACTTCGGCGGCGAGGTCGAGCGAGCATTGACGATGGTCGATGGCGTTTTGCTGCTGGTCGACGCTGCCGAGGGGCCGCTGCCCCAGACCCGTTACGTGTTGCAGAAGGCGTTGGCACTCGATCTTCCGGCGATCGTGATCATCAACAAAGTCGACCGTGGCGATGCCCGCGCCGACGAGGTGCTCGATGAGATCTACCAGTTGTTCATCGATCTCGACGCTGGCGACCATCACATCGATTTCGAGATCATCTCGACCGTGGCACGCGAAGGCAAAGCCGTCCGGGGCGTTGGCATGCCAGGTGACGATGCCGATCTGTCGCCGCTGCTCGACACCATCCTCGAGGCGATTCCGGCGCCAACTGGCGATCCCACGGCGCCGTTGCAGGCAATGGTCACGACACTCGACGCCAGTGAGTACCTCGGCCGTTTGGCCATCGGTCGTGTCGTCAACGGCGTCATGCGTCGCGGCGAAACTGTCGCGCTGCTCGAGGCCGAATTCCACGAGGGTGAAGCGCCGCTGAAGCGCCGCTTGACGCAGCTGATGGCCTTCGAGGGTGTCAGTCGCAACGAAGTCGACCAGTTGTCGGCCGGCGACCTGTTCGTCGTTGCCGGCTTCCCCGAGGTCGAGATCGGCGACACGATTGCTTCCGCCGAGTCACCGGTTGCGCTCACCCGTCTGATCGTCGACGAGCCGGTGCTGCGAATGACCTTCGGAGTCAACACCTCGCCCTTCGCAGGCCGCGACGGCAAATACGTCACCAGTCGTCACCTCGTGGATCGGTTGAACAAGGAGTTGCTCGGCAACGTCTCCATCAAGCTGTTCGAAACCGGTTCGCCCGATGTCATCGAGGTCGCCGGCCGCGGTGAACTCCAACTGGCGGTCTTGATCGAATCGATGCGTCGTGAGGGATACGAACTGCAGGTCAGCCGCCCGGAGGTCATCACCAAAGAAGTCAACGGCAAGAAGTTCGAGCCTCAAGAGCGTGGCGTGTGCGACGTACCCGACGAGCATGTCGGCACGGTCACCCAGGAACTCGCGCCTCGCAAAGGCCGCATCACCGACCTGCGCACGGGCGATGCTGGCCGCACGATCGTGACGTTCGAATGCCCGAGCCGCGGGCTGATCGGCTTCCGCTCGCTGCTGATGACCACAACTCGTGGCACCGCGCTCCTGCACCAGCACCACATGGGGTGGATGCCGTGGGCGGGAGACATGCCCGATTCACGTGGCGGGGCAATGGTCAGTGATCGCGTCGGCCAGACCACAGGCTATGCGCTCGACAAGCTTCAGCTCAGCGGACAGTTCTTCGTCGCTCCTGGTGAGCAGGTGTACGAGGGGATGGTCGTCGGCGAATGCGCGCGCGATGACGAGATGGTGGTCAATGCAGTGCGGCCGAAGGAGAAGAACAACATCCGCACGCATAGCCACGACGACGCCGTGAAGCTGCCAAACCCGAAGATTCACACCCTGGAGACGGCCATCGAATGGATCGTCGAAGATGAACTCGTCGAAGTGACCCCAAAGGCGATCCGTATCCGCAAGCGCCACCTGGCCTTGGAAGAGCGCAGAAAAGCCAATAAAAAGGTCAGCGCCTAAGCGGCTTCCCGAGTGAGCGGCGCCCAGGATCTCGGGACCTTCGAGCTGAACTGGGCAGCCCCAGAACGGTACGTTGCGTTCTGGGGCTGCCCAATTGGCCCAAAGGTTGCTGATCGGCTGGCGCGGGGATTAGATCCGCCGCGTGACCAACGTCAGTCGCCGAACGGCGACCTCAGATGGTCAGCGACACGACGTGTCGCTTCGAAGCCGAGACCTGAGCGGCATCCGCAGTCGGGCTACCAGCCCTCTCCTCTACGCCCGTAACCTGCTCGAACTCCGAGAGTTGATCGTCTCGGTCGGCCCACCGTGCTGGGCGCACGGGCCGACATCGGGCGCCCTCGATGGCTTCGATGGGTTCTATCTAGCGCCTCCCTTTCACCTCGTGGTCCCGCGCGATAGATCGGTGAATCGGATTGGTCACGTCATCCACCGCGGTCGCGACATCACCCGATTGGACATGACTGAGGTGGACGGCGTCCCGACGATGTCCGCCACCCGAACCCTCATCGACCTGGCCGGGACCGAGTCCAGGGAACGGTTGGCCGCGGCGATCGACAGCGCCCTGCGCGATGGACTGACCAGTGAGGACTTCCTTCACCGACGGATTGTGGAGCTTCGAACCAGAGGTCGCGCCGGTCTGGCCACACTCGTCTCCGTGCTGGAAGGCAACGAGAGCACCCGAGGTGGTCATTCGTGGCTCGAGCGTCGCTTCCTGATGTTACTGGCTGAGATGGGTTTGCCGCGACCGCTGACCCAAGCGGTCGTAGGCAGGCGCACACTGCGGCTGATTCGAGTCGACTGCCGATTTCCAGGAACAAATGTGGTCGTCGAGCTGCTCGGCTATCGCTTTCACCGCACCGTGATGCAGATGCAGAACGACGCCGAACGGATGAACCGAATGATTCTCGACGGGCTGCGCCCGCTGCAGTGCACCTACATCGACGTAGCGAGCGAGTCTCCAGCGATGATGGCGTCTCTCCGCGAGGCACTCATGCCAAGAGGATGAGCCGAATCGGGAAGCCCCAGAACCGTACGTAGCCTTCTGGGGCTGCCCAGTTCGAGCAAGCTACGGTGATCCGATCGCGGCGCCAGCGTTGGATGTATCAGCGGCGGATGGCGGGGTGGGGGAGAGGAGTCCACTTTGGGCGCTCGAGCAGAGCGACCATCTGGTCGTATGGCTCCTGACCGACCATCTCGATGATCTCGTCGCGCAGGTAGGCGTAGGCCGGCACGCCCCCGACGAAGGCGTCGTCGCTCTCGGTGCACCACCAATGAAAGTCGGCGCCACCGTCGCCCCAATCACGGCGCTTCCATTCGCGCAAGGTTGATGTGAGGTAGCCGTTGTCGTCGGTGTGGTGTTCGAGCCGCAGCGGTAGCTGCCAGCAGACGTCTGGCTTCCAATCGATGTAGCGCTCGCCGGCCTCGACCGCAGCAATGTGCAAAGCACAGCCCGCACCACCTTCGAAGTCGGGCTCGTTGTGGAAGATGCAGGCGCCCCGCACGACTCGGGTCTTGGTGGCCCCATCCTCGGTCTCGAGAACACCCTTGTTGTGACCCTTGTTGTAGTTCTGCCAGTGTCGCGGTTCCAGGCGGGTCAGCGCGTTGAGCACGGTCTGCACGTCGGCGTCGTCGATGAAGTGGGCGCCGTGGCTGCAACAACCCTGGGCCAGAGCAGTGGCGTCGTCCTCGAGCACACCCTTGCAGCCGGCGCCGTAGATGCAGCTCCAGTTGGATCGTAAGAAGGTGGCGTCGAACACCCAGGTACGGCGATCATGGTTGTCTTCGAAACTGATCCATTCGTGGCGATCGAGCGGCTGTTCGAGCGACGTGTCGGAATGCTTGGGCACGCGCTGAAACTACCTCGGTAGGCTGGCAACTCCATGGCTACACCACCACAGAATGCCGATCAACTGCGCGACGCCTTCATCGAATTCTTCGCCGCGCGCGCACATGCGGCGGTGCCGTCGGCCAGTCTGATTCCCCACGACCCGACGGTGCTGTTCACCGTTGCAGGCATGGTTCCGTTCAAACCGTTCTTCGTCGGCGACGAGGCTCCGCCGTACAAGCGCGCCGTCAGCAGCCAGAAGTGTGCCCGCGCCGGTGGCAAGCACAACGACCTCGACGACGTC
>JANNHY010000015.1:0-4734 GCA_031404635.1 Ilumatobacteraceae bacterium | reverse complement strand
CAGCCCGCGACTGACCAGCTTGCTGGTCAACCCGGCGAACGCATATCACTGGATCAGCCTCAAGCACACCGGGTCGTCTTCGGAGATCTCGCGCGACACAGTGTGCTAGAGGCTGATCCAGTGATATGCGTTTGCCGGGTTGACCAGCAAGCTGGTCAGTCGCGGGCTGTTGCGGATCCATCCAGTCTTGGTGCGGTGGGCAGCAACGTTGAGCAGCACCGTGTCGCCTTCGTAGTCGAACCACATCGGCGTGAGGTTGGCCCGACCGCCGGGACCGACGATGCCGAGCACCTGGGCGATGGGGTCATCCATCAACTTCTGGTACGTCGGATCCACATCGGCGAGCGAGCCGATGGTCGTGCGTTCACCGACCGCGAACTGGCCGGGTTGCGTGCCCGCCGACACGTCGCGGAACTTGGCAACCTTGATGGTCAATGTTGTACCCCCAGTGCTCGCGTGCCCCCTGGCACCGCGCGGCGAGTATACGCTCGGCCATCCCAGGGTCGGCGCCGAAGGGTCGGTCACCCGCGGGTGACGGCGATCAGCGATGCGTACGACGACGGGTCGATGCGGGCGTCGACCAGACGGGGCCGATCCCACCCGTCGGCCAGCACCGCAGCGGCTTCTGCGGGAGTCGTCACGACGACGGCGTCGAGGCCCATAGCCGCGGCGACCTGCGCGTAATCGACCGGTCCGAACCGCACCGCACCGCTGCCACCCTGGCCATGCTTCTGCTTGACCTCGATCAGACTCAATGCCGCGTCGTCGAACACGACCACCGTCACTGGCAGGTTCCAGCGGGCCACCGTTTCGAGCTCGGCAAGCGTCATCGCCAGCCCGCCATCGCCCACCATGCAGACCACCGGGAGGCCGGGCCTGGCCAGTGCCGCGGCAATGGCGGCGGGCAAGGCGAAACCCATCGTCGCCAACCCGTTCGAGATCAGCAGCCGCAGCGGCGCCGACGCCGGCCAGAACGGCATCACGGCGAGGAAGTGGGCGCCGGCGTCGACCGTCGCGGTCACGTGCGCAGGAGCAGCGGCCACCACCGTGGCGGCCAGCTCGAGCGGGCCGAAGGTGCCAGTGCTGCTGCCGGCAAGCGCGGCGCGGGCAGCCGCGAGCGCCGAGGCACCGGAGTCACGACGCCATCCCGAAGACGTTGTCGCCACGACGCGGTCGAGCATTGTCGCCAGCGGTCCGACGACCTCAACGGTGATGGGCACGAGAGTGGAGCACGAGGCCAAGTCCGAGACAGAGACCACCGGCACGTCGTAGCGCCATCGGTACGGCATCGGCTCGACCTGATCGAGACCGACCGCCAGGATCAGGTCGGCCTCGCCGAGGATCGCTGCCTCGACGGCTCCGTTGGTATACAGGCCGGCTTGTTGGGGATGACCCTCGGGGATGACCCCGATCGCCTGATACGTGGTCAGCACCGGGCACTCGAGGCGCTCCAGCGCGGCGAGCACCGCAGCGGCCGACGCCAGCGCGTCGATTCCCACGATCGCCACCGGCTTGGCGGCACCGCCGACCAGCGCGGCCGCTCGGGCCACGGCGTTGTCTGTGGAGCGCACCGGCATCGGCGAGGCTGGTGCGACCATCTCCTGACCACTGGGGTCGTAGTCCAGGTGCACGGCGCCGGCCGGGCGCGTACCGGCAAGCTCGAGTGCCGCGCCCACGGCCTCGGCCGAGCGCGGCGAGACGGCCAGCCTTCCGCTCCACTTGGTGACGGCGGTGAAGAGTTGCTGCTGGTCGAGTCGCTGGTGGGCCACGCGATCGCGGTCGGCGCTCGGCACGCAGTCGGTGACGACGAGCAGTGGGAAGCGGTCGAGTGTGGCCTGCGCCGCGCCGTTCACCGCGCTCGTGGCGCCGGGCCCGCGGGTGGCGATGGCGAGCGCAGGCCGCCCGGTCAGCAGGCCGTACGTGCCGGCCATGATGCAAGCTGTGGTCTCGCCGTGGGCGAGCACGAAGCGCAGGCCGGCTTCAACGATGGCACCAACCACTTCGAGGTTCGGCCCACCGCCGGGGAACCCGAACACGGTGTCGGCGCCGCGTTCGCGCACCCCCTCGGCCAACACCTTCGCCAGCCCGTCGTTCATGGTGACCGGACACTATTCGACCAGCCCGATTGCGTTCGCGACTCCGGCCACCGACGAAGGTCGAGTTCAAACGCGCGATAATGCCCAGCGTCACAAGGAGGAGTCATGCCCGACATCAACCAGGGGCGCTGGACCGCAGAGATCGAGGGGGACTTCGTGGTCTTCATCATCGGTGCCCGGATCAACTCGAAATGGCAGGCCTTCAAGGCGTTCATCGACCTCGGCGGGCGCAAGAGCATGAACCACATGTTGAAGTACCTCACCGAGCACCCCGAGAAAGGCATGCTGGGGTACCAGAGTTTGGGGTTCGCCAACGTGCAGTACTGGCGCTCGTTCGAACATCTCGAGGCGTTCGCCAAAGACAAGGATGACCCGCACCTCGAGGCCTGGCGCACGTTCTGGAAGCGTTTGGGCAAAGACGACCGCACCGGGATCTGGCACGAGACCTACCTCGTCCGCGATGGCGAGTACGAAGCGATCTACGGCAACATGCCCGCTCGCGGGCTGGGCAAGGCGAGCCGCCTGGTCCCCGTCGCCGAATCGATCGGTGCGCGCCAGCGACTCAAGGCCGCGGCCAGGCGTTCGGGCTGACCCGCCCGTCATCTGTTGCTCGCAGCGGGCCGGCGAGCACTCGCCCCGCAGCGTGCCATCCGCACATGCCGTGCACGCCGGCCCCTGGCGGTGTCGAGGCCGAGCACAGAAACAGCGACGGGTTGGGAGTCGCATAGGCTCGCAGAGCGATCGTGGGACGAAAGATCAGCTGCAGCCCGCTGTGCGCACCACCGGCGATGTCGCCTCCCACGTAGTTGGGATTGTGTGCCTGCAGGTCGCGCGGTGTGGTGACGTGGCGAGCGAGCACCAGGTCGCGAAAACCCGGTGCGAACCGTTCGATCTGTCCGTCGATCGCGTCGGTGGCATCCCCGCTGTAACCGCGCGGCACATGCGCGTAGGCCCACAGCGTGTGCTTGCCCTCCGGGGCACGCGTGGTGTCGAACACGGACGGCTGTACCGCGAGCACGAATGGGCGCTGGGGCATGCGGCCCGTAGCGACGTCGGCCTCAGCGGCGATGAGTTCGGCTGACGTTCCGATCACGTGCAACGTGCCGGCGCGACGGCAGGCCTGGTTGGTCCACGGCACCGCGCCATCGAGGGCGTAGTCGATCTTGAACGCGCCGGGACCGTGACGGAACCGGCGCAGCCGATGCCGGTATCGCGAGGGCAGCGCGTCTCCGGCGATCGCCGCCAGTTGCGCCGGGTTGGTGTCGAACAGCGCAACGCGATGGGGTGGCAGGTCAGCCAGCGAGCGCACCATCATTCCGGTACGCACCTCGCCGCCGACCACGCGCAGTCGGGCTGTCAACGCGTCGGCCACCGACTGCGAGCCGCCTGCCGCAACGGGCCAGCCGCCGGTATGCGCCGCCGCCGCCAGCATCATGCCGAACGCCGACGTGAGCGGTTTACCAAGTGGCAGCATGGCGTGCGCGGCACAGCCGCCCAAGAGCGCCGCTGCCTCATCGGTATGGAATCGTCGCGTCAGCCAAGTCGCAGGCTGTAGAGCCCGCACCCCGAATCGCGCCATCGCCACCGGGTGGCGCGGGGCGGAGAGCAGCGGGGCGAGCAGTTGGGGCAGCAGCAGCGGCCAATCATCGACGATCGGCTGCATCAACCTGCGCCACATCGGCCCGTCGGCACCGATACCCACCGCCGTCTCGTCGACCCCACGGTGCAGCACGCCGGCGCGGCCACCGTCGAGCGGGTGAGCTAGCGGCACCTCAGGCCACACCCATCGCAGACCGTGAACACCCAGTTTCTCAAGCGAGAGCGGTGGCGCTGCTACGCCGAGGGCATGCACTGCCGCGCAGACGTCGTGCACGAATCCGGGCAGCGTGAGTTGCGCAGAACGTGTGCCGCCTCCGATCGTGTCCGCCGCCTCCAGCACCAGCACCGAACACCCGGCCTCGGCTAACCGCACAGCCGCTGAGAGACCGTTCGGCCCCGAGCCCACGACGACGGCGTCATACCTGTCGGTGGTCACCTGCGACGCCGGTGGACGCACCACGAGGCGATCCTAGACGGACTTGCCGCATGGGCGAGTATGTTCCCAGGCTTAGGGCGAGAGTAGGCTCGCGCAGGCCATGCGCTGAAAGCAGACGATGAGATCGAACCAGCCCCTCCGAGACCCGCTCGGTCGTGATCGCCGGCGGGTCCGCTCGCAGGCCAAACCCGACGAGCCGATCCTCGCCGAACTCTTCAGCGTGGAGCGGCTGGAGCAACACGCGCAGACCCTTGCCGCCGCCCAGACTGTCACCGTGTCGTCTCGGCGGGGACACGCAATTCGTCCCCGCATTGCCGAGAACGGCCGCGTCCTCGTGGAGTCGTACCGCGTCCTGGCCCGGGCGATCAAGGACGAACGTACGATCACCCCGGCAGCCGAATGGCTCGTCGACAACTTCCCCATCGTCGACGAGCAGCTCCGCGAGATCCGCGACGACCTGCCCCCGGACTACTATCGCCAGCTCCCCAAGCTGGCCGAGGGCCATCTCGCCGGCTACCCGCGAGTCCTTGGTCTCGCCTGGGCCTACATCGCCCACACCGACAGCCGTTTCGATCCGGAGAGCCTTCGGCGCATGGTCCGCGC
>JANNHY010000014.1:0-6433 GCA_031404635.1 Ilumatobacteraceae bacterium | reverse complement strand
TCAGGAGGTCGACCGGGCAGTTGATCCCGGGAGCACGAGCGAGGCGGCGGTCGGCGGTGAGGAGTGTGCAGGTGAGTCCTTCGGCGAGAGCGACGTAGCTGGCGTCGTAGGCGGTCAGGTTCGCTCGTAGTTCGTATGCGCTGATCATCAGGGGACCGGTGGGGAAGCGAGCCACGGGAAGTGCGAGCAGGTCACCTACTGCCGACCTGAAACGATGGGCGGTGAGATCGCCGGCGAGCCAGCGTTTGCGGAGGACAGCGACGGTTTCGACATCGACAAGGTCGGGCGCCGACACTTGGGCCGCGGCTGCGATGCGGGCGCGGGCCGCCTGACCCGCTGGGCCATCGTCGCCGACTGCGTTGGCCAGTACGGAAGCATCGATGACGATCAACGCTTGTTGCGTTCGTCGTCGAGGTCGCTGATGGCCGTGTCGAGACCGATGCGGCCTCCTCGTCGACGAGTGATCCGGTCAAGGACTTCGTTCATTGTGGGGGTGCTCGCCAGTCGAGTCAGTTCCGTCGCGAGGTAGTGCTGCAGCGACTGACCTGCGGCTTCGGCTCGGCGCTGGAGACTGGCGTGCACATCGTCGGGTAGGTCACGGACCAACACATTTGGAATGCTTGCATTATGCTATCAATCGTGCCGAACAGGCAACAGACTTCGTGGTGCAATCCGTGATCGGAACTCGACGGCGCATACCCCAACCGCTCGCATCAGCTCAGGCTGCGGTCGGGTAACCATCGTGCAGCGAATACACCCCTGGCGCGGCACGACAGCAGCCGAGCCGATGTGGAGCGTGAACCCGCACCAGTTGTCCTCGAGCCAGTCATCTCCGTCGGCATCGATCAGGAGGTTGGGCCTGAATCGGCGCACGCTCCAGTCACCCGCCGGATGCAGCACTGCACCGGCCCGCAGACTGGCAGTCGTCAACAGCAACAGCGGCATGGCGTCAACCAATCGGTCCGGGGGCATCGTCCACTCGATGGCTTCGCTGGTGTCGTCCGTCGCATCAGCGAAGTACTCGGCCTCGCCCCCAGCCGCGCCGACGGCCCCGACGAGAGTGACGGGCCGCCGAAGCCACTTGGACAGGGCGGTGTTGGTCTCGGACCCTTGGCCGCGACAGACCTCACCCGACGGGAGCACGATATCCGGCTCGCCGTCGTCGGCGAGGGACGCTGCGGCGAGGAGCAGTTGAGGCTCGCGACGCCCGGTGAGGATCCTGCCCGTGGTCTCGTCGCGAACACCCCAGCACCGGTCGCCGCGCAGACCACTGTCATCGAGGATCGCTCCCGACAGCCTTTCGCCCTGCAGCGACGCTGTATGCGGCGTGTCCTTCTGTTGTTGACCGAGATCGTCGAAGCGGTCGAACGCATCATCGGCCTGACGGACGGTCGTTCGTTGGACGACTTCGAGTCTGACCGGGATCGGCGAGATGCGTTGTTGTGGAATTTCACCGTGCTCGGCGAGGCCGTCGGCCAATTGTCCGACGCGACCAAAGATGCTCATCCCGGCGTTGCTTGGATGGCGCCGGTGCTCGGGGACGGTCTGGCTACTCGGTTGCCTGGATCGAGGTATACAACCGCTCCCTACGCGCCGCGCCCCCAGCGACCGTCGCCGCCGACGCCGTGAGCACAGTGGCTCGACGCTCCCGTTGCGACCCGACCCTCGCTGTTCGGCTTGAACTCGATTCCCGTCTCGACGACCGACAGGTGACGGTGTCGTTTTCCTGGTTCGACGAAGTACTGCCAGCACACCGCCGGCGGAGCATCGACGATGTACGAGAAGACAACATCAGCGTCGTCGTCGCTGAGGCGCACCACCTGCGCCTCTCAGTCGACTCGTTCGCCTGGTCGGGGATGACGAATCGTTATCGACTGTGTTGGCTCGCAAACCTTCTGCAAGTGGACCGTAGACGATGGACAAAAACACACCTATAATCGGCTCCATGCCTGCTCAAACAGCATCCAAAGGCTCGTCCTCGAAGACTCATCCGTGGCTCTCATTCGCGCTTGATTTGCGTCGCGGTGGGCCGCAATTCTGGATGAACCTGGGAGAGTCTCGCTCGAAGTGCGAACACATCGAGTTCGTTCCCCTCGACAACGATACGGCCCGCGAACTGCATCAAATGTCGTTTGCCCGAGGTGTCCTCGCAACTACCGCGATCGAAGGCAACACTCTCTCGTTCGAGGAGGTTCAGCAACGCATACAGGGCCAGCTCAAGCTGCCGCAGTCCAAGGAGTACCTGGGGGTCGAGGTCGACAACATGGTCGATGCTTACAACGCCATCGTCGACGCATTTCGTAACGGCTCGCCGCTCGAGCTATCCGTCGAGCAACTCTGTCAGTTCAACCGGGACATCCTGCGGGGCATCGATGTCGAGCAAGACGACGTGGTTCCTGGTGAACTTCGGGTCCATCGAGTGGCTGTGGGCAACTACCTTGCACCGGAGGCGAAAGATGTCCCAAAGCTACTCCAGCGACTCTGCGACTGGTTGAACGGCCCTGACTTTCAATCCCCGGACGAGGCCCAGCGGATTCCCTTCGCGTTCATTCGTGCGGTGGCTGCTCACGTCTACATCGAATGGATCCACCCATTCGGCGACGGTAACGGACGCCTAGGTCGACTCATCGAGTTCATGATCTTGTTCGGTTCGGGAGTGCCAACGCCAGCGGCGCATATCCTCAGTCAGCACTACATGGCGACGCGCACTCAGTACTACCGGGAACTCTCACGCGCCAGCAAAGGCACGAACAGCGGGGACCTGGTCCCGTTCCTCGGCTATGCCGCCCAGGGCTGGGTCGACGGCCTTCGAGAGCAGATCAAGCGTTTGCACAAGCAACAGGAGATCTTGATGTGGCGAGCAATTGTGGACGGTGTATTCCACGACAAGAAGACTCCAGCTGCTCATCGCCAACGCTGTCTGGCCATCGAACTTGGGTCGCACAAGGACACGCGCACTGCCGAACTCCTCTCCCTAACACCCGAAATCGCCAGGCTGTACGAGGGCAAGACGACTAAGACCGTCGCACGCGACGTTCGGCGCTTGCGCGAACTCGAACTCATTCGACGGATCGGCACTGGCCGAGTCCGCGCGCGGATCGATCGGGTGCGGGGAATGCGGCCGTACAAGGTCGACCTCGACGCCGCCTGACATGTTTCTTCCGGCTTGCTCCACGCGAACGAGTTGCAATACCTCGGTCGATCCGTGACACGGATCGACAGTGACCCCCATGTCAACCGCTCGGCGGGGCCACTCCGGCGTCGGGCAGCGCTCGTCCTTTGCGTGGGAGATCCGTCGTTCCTCTCGGAAACACGCACTGCCGATACAACGTCATCGACCAGGTCAGCGGGCGGGCTGAGCGCTCGCTGAACTGATGGCCGACGGATCCACCGCGTCAGACGCCATTCGCCAAGCGCTCGTTGACGCCGTGCGGCTTCGTCGGCGCGAACAGATGCGCACCGAATCGCTGGCGCTGATGAATGACGACGCAGACCGCGCCGAAAGCCGTCAGGTGCTGTTGGAGATGGACGAGCTTCGTGCGTGGTGACATCCACCGACTTCGCGCTCCTCGTGACACGCGAGGAAATGAACAGCAGGCAAGCCGGTACGTCGTCATCGTCCAATCCGATGACCTGATGCTGTCGACCGTGCTCGTGGCACCGACATCACGTTCTGCGACGCCACCACGCATCTTTCGCCCGACGATCACGATCAACGACGAGCAGACCCAGGTCCTGATCGAGCAGACCTCCGCCGTCGCACCCGAACGGCTCGGTGAGTTCGTCGGACGCGTCACCTACCAAGAACTTGTCGCCCTCAACGACGGGTTGCGGCTTGTCCTCGAGCTGGATTGACATCAGTTTGATCTCCGGTCGCGTGTGTGCTGCGCAAGACAGGTCCTCGGCCGGCATCGCACAGGTGAGAACGCGTCGAACGCGCCCGCCACGCAATCACGCAAGTGATGCAAACCTTGCACGTCGGTGTGCCCGACGCAATCGTCCAACGCGTCGCCGACCGAGCCCTGAGCCTCCTCCAGCCCTTCAACGCGAGCGAGATTGTCTCTTTCGATTGAGACATGATCAATTTGAGAAATTCCTTGCTGCGATGTTGACAATCGCATTTGATCGAACTACAGTTCGCTCAATGAAGGAATCCGAGGTCGTCGAACTGGTCCACCAACTGGCCGCCACCGACCTCTCTTGCGCCAGCGTCGAGTGTTGCACACAGGTGTTACAGGGTCTCTCCCGTGTTGTCGCTTGGGCCGAAGCACGCAAGATCGCCGTCGTTCAACGTCTGGCCGCGCTGGGCGCTTCGTCGCCGGCGGTGTTTCCCGAGAATGTTGTCGCCACCGCCACCCGGGTCTCGTTGGGTCAAGCGCTGCAGCCGTTCAAACGCGGCGCGACGATCGACGCCCTGCCCCAGTTCGGTGTCGCGTTGGCTGACGGTGCCGTGTCGGCAGCTCATGTCGATGTGCTCGTGTGCGCTGTCGACAAACTCGACGGTGACGATCGCCAGCGGTTCTTGGAGCGAGGCGATTTTCTGGCTGGTGTCGCCCAACGATCGACACCGGGCGAGTTCGCGCGCACCGTGCGCAGTGAGGTGTTGCGATCGCAACGTGGTGACGGGCTCGAACGGTTACGCCGCCAGAAGCAGGCCACCTATTTGAAGACGTGGACCGATCAGGCCAGCGGGATGTGGTGCCTGCACGGCGAATTCGATCCCGAAACCGGGGCGACGTTGCACAACCGGTTGACCCGCACCATCGAAAAACTGTTCCACACCACCACCCCCGACACCGCCCCCAAGGACCCGATCCAGAAACAGCATCATCTCCGTGCCCTGGCCCTGGTCGCGCTCACCGACGGCACCGGCAGCACCGCCGGTGGTGTCGACATGTCAATCCTCATCGACGCGACCACGTTGGTGAACGGCCCCCACGACGACACCGTGATCGATTGTGGGCTACCGATCGATTTGCCGATCGAGACCATCCGGCGGATGGCCTGCGTGGCCGAGATCACCCCGATCATCGTCGCCGCCGACGGGGTCTCGTTGTACCTCGGTACCACCACCCGCCTCGCCAACCGCGCCCAACGCCGCGCCCTACGGGCGATGTACCGCACCTGCGCCGTCCCCGGCTGCTGCGTCACCTGGGACAAACTCGTCATCCACCACATCAACTGGTTCCGTCACGGCGGCCCGACCGACATCGACAACCTTTTACCGATATGTACCCGCCACCACCACTACGCCCACGAAGGCCGATGGCAACTCTCACTCGACCGCAACCGCAACCTCACCATCAACCTCCCCGACGGCACCACCATGTGCCACGGCCCACCCAAAGCCCTCGCCGGATGAACCGTCGAAACTCGCGTACCCGCAGTACCTGTCATCGTTGTCGCCGAGAAAACCCAAGCCCTGAGTGGGCGCTGGAGGGGCCATCGGCGGCGTATCGCGCTGAATTCGACGCCGTGCTCGACTCGATCCGCATCGACGGCGGGTCGACGAGTTGCGACGACATGGCCCATTCCTTTCGCCGTGTTGGGCACACGGTGACATGAGGCCACGTCGGCATGGTGATCGACCGATCTGCGGGTTCGACGGCGACCACCGCAGCTGCGACCCCGACTGTGCGAACTTGGTTGTCCGGCGCCGAGCGTCAGGATGCGATCAAGGTCGAACGAGTCCGCGTCAGACGTCATCGGTGGCGGCGCGTCGAAGGTTGATCTCCTCCAAGTAGGCGATCAACTTCTCGGGAGTGTCCAACGGCGTCCAGTCGAGTGACATCGGAACGTCATCGTCGGTGGGCGGACGCGCGTCAGCGAGGAATTCCTCGATCGTCCACTCACGCGCCTGGCTCATCGCTGACCCAGTGTACGCCACCCTCCAGCGAAGGACGGCCAGTCCCGGCGGTCCGGGACGCTCTCGGGTGATCACTGGAGTGAAGGGTATGTGACGTTGCGCCGGCGCCGATGCGCCTACTTGATCTGCGCCGAGCAACCGAACATCGGGACTGCGAATCTGCGCCGCTGTTATGAGCGGCGCTTGTAGAGCACTCAATCCTGCTCGGATTCGCCGGCACCGTTCGGGTAGCCGCAGCAAAGTCTGCATTCAGATCCGGCGCCACGCTCGTGGCGGTCATTGACATTCAGGGGTGCAAGTAGAAGACCTTGCTGAGGATCTTCCAGTGGCCATCGATCTTCACGAGATTGAAGAAATCGGTAAAGCGATGACCCGTCCAGTTGTCGACATCCAACCGCACGCTGGCTGCCGTGCCGACAACATCAATGCTCGTGAAGCGGCACTCGATCTCCGTCGCAGGGCCGTTGCCGTCGTTCCAGTCGTAGAGACCCTGAATCGGGCCGGCGAAAAGGTCGGGGCCGACGTAGCCACAGATCGTGGCGCCGTCATCGAACGCTGGCTTCATCG
>JANNHY010000013.1:0-8374 GCA_031404635.1 Ilumatobacteraceae bacterium | reverse complement strand
GCCCGTGGCGAATACCGGCCAAGAACGAGGTGAGAAGCTGAGCGCTGTCACCGTCAGCGAAGTGGCGAGCACGACCACCGTGGCTGCACCGAGGACGGCGAGGCGGGGCACGACTGCTTCGATCGGTCGGAAACCTGCGGCAACCAATCGGCGGTCCGCTTGGCGGGCTGACCGGACGATGAACGCGCCGCAGAGGCCGGCGAGAAAGGCGACAGTGATCGCAGCCATCATCGCGCCGTGAACATCGCGCATCGTGGTGTCAACCTCGGACGCGTTCGCAGGGCGAGTTCCCGCCTCGCACCGAACCAACTGAACTGAATACTCCTCGGCGTCGCCTACGTCCAACACCGACCCCGCCCCAAAGGCGCCACGGCATGGACACAGATCCGTGCGCTCGCCCACACCCGGCTATGCCGGCTTCGACACCGATGGGCCTATCGTTCGTAGACGGCGTCAATCAGTTGGACAATCGCCGCGGGTTCTGTCAGCGGAAGGTGATGGTCGCCGCGCCAGATCTCGAGGCGGACGTTGAGGTGCCGGGCTGACAGCGTGCGGAGCCATCCGAGGTCGCAGGCTGCATCGCGATCACCAGCGATCAAAACCACGGGCACATCGATGTCATCGAGCCACTCACCGGCATTGCTCGTCAGCACCAACCCGGTGAGCGTTTCGGAATACGAGTTCCAACTGTGTTGCACGCCGTCGCGCACTATCTCGGCCGGTAGATCGGGCCTGCTCAGTACTGCGAGTTTCGCTGCCGCGTCTCGGTGGCTGCAGACCCACCGGCAGGCGACCTCGGCAAGGTGCCCGTCGTTGGCGAACAGGCGCGCCATCGCACCCAACGCCGCGAGATGTTGACGCGCGTCCTGCGCGTTCCGGTAGAGCGGCGGACCGACGGCGATCACGGCACGAACCAGTTCGGGTCGCGTGACCGCGAGCCGGAGCGCGACGACCACACCGGCGGAGTGCGCTGCGAGGACCGCCGGCTCTCGTACCCGCGCAGCGTCGAGGCAGGCAGCGACCGCGGCAGCATGCTCGTCCGGTCCATAGCCGTGGTCGGGTCGAGGTGACGCTCCGAAACCCAGAAGATCGGGAACGACGAGACGATGGTCGACGCCAAGTCGGTCGTACGCCGATCCCCAGTAGCGGCCCGACGCGCCGAGGCCATGGAGAAGCGCAATCGGTGGTCCGTGCCCGATCACTCTTGCCGCGAGAGGGTGCGACACGTTCGATGCAACTGGAGCACTCCAGCGAATTCGGGAGCGACGGTCGAGCGCTCGTCTGCGACCGGAGAGGATCGCGACACCAGCCGCGGCCACCACTGCGGAAACCAGCACGCGGCGAACTTCGAAAGAGCGAGCGGCGACGCGACGGTTCACCGGTTCAACTGCCGAGCATTGTCTCCATCTCGGCGATTTCGCCCTGCTGTGCGGTGATGACTTGGTCGGCCATGTCCATGACGTCGGTGTTCGACCCGGTGGTCTTCACGGTCTGGGCCATCGCGATCGCGCCCTGGTGATGGCGAATCATCATCTGCATCCACATCATGTCGAAGTCCGCGCCCTTGACGTTACGAAGGCCGTTCATCTCGTCGTCGGTCATCATCCCGTCCAACATGGGCATACCTTGACCCATGCTGGTGTCCATCTGCATCGGCTGCCCCCATGCCGTCAGCCAGCCGCCCATCATCTCCATCTCAGGCTTCTGGGCGCCCTTGATTCGTGTAGCCAGATCGACGACCTTTTCGTTTGCCCCAACGGTTGTATCGATGGCGAGGTCGGCCATCTCGACAGCTTGTTGGTGGTGCAGGATCATGCTCTGCGCGAACTCGACATCGGCGGCTTTGAAGTCGGACGCCGCCGGCGTCGATGCTGCGCTGGCGATGGTCCCTGGCGGCGCCGATATCGATGACGATGCGCTGTCGCTGCTCCCGCAAGCGGCAAGGCCGAGAGCGCCAGATGCAGCGATGATCGTGAGGTTTCGTAGCTTCATTGGTCGCGAGACCTTTCGAGATGGGGGTTTTGAATAGCTACGACAGAGTGTAGATGTATATTCGATGTTCACAACTGAACGCTGACGCACGCGACGCCAAGCTCACCGAAGCCGTCCAGGCCATCTCCCGACTCGTGCGCAGCTGACGTCGATCCAGATTGCGCCAGAACCTGGCCAGAGAGTCGCACCGACCACAGGCGCAACGATGAGCTTTGAAGGGCTTTACAGAGATCCTTTTGCCGCTGGCGCAGCACCGTGACGGGTGAGAATCTTGTGTCGGGTTCGGCTGTGCTCGGTTCGCCTTGGTGCTGGTGTGCCCGCTACAGAGATTGATGCCAGGGGCCTTCCCGGCACCGCGACTTGTTGCTTCGAGCACGCCTTACAGGCTCGATGATCCGTTGGCCCCGCCGGACCTTTCCCACATTGGAAAGGAGGACATGATGGAGTTGGTCGTGGATCGGTGCGCCGGTCTCGATGTCGGCAAGGACGAGGTGGTTGGGTGTGTGCGAACACCGTCACCGTCGGGGCGGGGACGCAGCTCGGAGTCGAGGACGTTCTCGACGTTCACGTCGGGGCTGGAACAGCTCGCTGATTGGTTGACGGTGAACGGTGTGGTTGAGGTGGTGATGGAAGCAACTGGCCAGTATTGGAAGCCGATCTGGTATCTCCTCGAAGACCGCGGGTTCGATCTGAAGTTGGTCAACGCCAAACACGTCAAGATGGTCCCCGGACGCAAGACCGACCTGGCTGATGCGGCGTGGTTGGCAGAGTTGTTGGAACACGGCCTGTTGCGGTCGTCGTTCGTGCCGCCGGCCGAGATCCGTGAGCTACGCGACATGACCAGGTATCGCAAACGGCTGATCCAGACCCACACCGCCGAGGCCCAACGTGTCCAGAAGGTGTTGGAGGACGCCGGGATCAAGCTCGACTCGGTTGCCTCGGAGGTGCTCGGGGTGTCCGGTCGGTTGATGCTGCGCGCCTTGGTCGCTGGTGAACGCGACCCAGAGGCGTTGGCGGACTTGGCCAAGGCGAACCTGCGCAAGAAGATCCCACAATTACGCGGGGCGTTGCGCGGCCGGTTCACGGACCACCACGCGGTGATGTTGCGTGTCACGCTCGATCACATCGACTACCTCGAATCGGCGATCGCCGAGATGGACCGTGAGATCGATCGGGTGATGATCCCTTTCAGCCAGGCCCGTGACCGGCTCGACACCATCACCGGAGTCGGCAAACGGGCTGCCGAGTGCATCATCGCCGAGATCGGTGTCGACATGGGCCGCTTCCCGACCGCTGCCCATTTGGCGTCGTGGGCCGGGCTCTGTCCGGGGAACAACATCACCGGTGGCAAACGCCGCTCCGGCAAGACCAACAAGGGCAACCGGTGGCTCGGCGAGACCTTGAACCCGTGCGCGATCGCCGCGTCGCACACCCGCGACACCTACCTCGCCGCACAATTCTGGCGGCTGAAACGGCGCATCGGCCACAAGAAGGCAGCTGTCGCTGTCGGGCACTCGATCCTGGTCATCTGCTGGCACCTACTCACCAACAACTGTGACTACAACGACCTCGGCGGCGACTGGTTCATGCGCCGAACCGACACCGACAAACGACGCGACTTCCTGATCCGCCAACTCCACGACCTCGGCTACGGAGTCGCTCTCACCAAAGTCGCATAACGGGTCCAGGGGATTCTCCTTACAGAGCGGACGACGGGAATCGCATGCCCCGTGGACTCGACCAGGGACTGCTCAGATCCACAGCGTCAACACGAGCGAAGGAGCGCGGACCCCGGCCCCGGTCGCGTCAGTCTTCGGTCGCATCAGACAAGGGCTCGGCCGGCAATCCTTGATACTCGGCATCCGTGACATGAGCACCGAATGTTGGGCTCCCCTCGGTGATCGACATGTGTGTCATGTGGTGTTGCTCGGCGGCACCGTGCCAGTGCCACTCCTCAGGAGGGGTGCGGACGACATCGCCCTCGCGTATGGTCTCGATCGGTCCGCCACGGGACTGAACTCGGCCTTCGCCCTCTATGACGTACAGGATCTGTCCGCCGACATGCGTGTGCCACGCGGTTCGTGCTCCAGGATGAAAGTGGACCGAGATCATGGAGAGGACCGACTCCTCGGTCGGTTCCACGATTGAGTCGATCCACACCTGACCGCCGAACCATTCCTTTGGTCCTTTGTACGGCTTTCTCGGTTCGATCTCCATTCGAGGCCTCCTCGTACGCGCTCGGTGCGGACCACAGGTCCGGCACCTGCGTCGCGCAATGGGCACCGACGACATCGACCTCGCCAAGCTCCACCGCGAGCTCGCCCACGTCCGTCGCCGCGGCTACGCAATCAACAACCAACAGACCGAGACCGGCCTCACCGCCATCGGCATCGCTATCAAGGACGCCGCTGCCATTCCGTGCGCGGCCGTGTGTCTCGCCATGCCAACCGCTCGGTACAACCGCGAGCGACTACCAGAGCAGATCGAAGCCCTGCACGAGACGGCTGTACGAATCGAAGCAGACCTCGAACGCGCGTCCGCCGCGGCGAGCTGACACACCATGAACACAGAAGACTTCGGTCGACGGCCGTCGTCGATCAATCGGAGGTGAACCGACAATGACCGCGACAAGGCGCGCCATAGTGCTCCGCAAGCCCGGCCGGCGAAGAACCTCGAGCTCGAGGAACTACCGATGCCCACACCGCCGAAAGGCTGGATCCGGATTGCCGTTCGGGCATTCGGAGTCAACCGGTCCGACGTGCACATGCGCATCGGCCTGGCCAGCAACGTCACGCTGCCGCGTGTGCCCGGGATCGAGGCGGGTCGGTGTCGTCGACGACGCCAACGGCACCGACCTCGTCGGGGCCAGCAAGTTGCCGCGCTGATGGGGAGCATGGGTCGAGCCTTCGACTGCGGGTACGCCGAGTACACCATCGTCCCCCGCGAGTCGGTCGTCCCGTTCCGGTCGAATCTGCCCTGGTCGGTCATTGGTCAAGTGCCCGAAACCCTCCAAACTGCATACGGATGCCTTACCACCGGCCTCGACCTGCAGGCCGGCCAGGCGGTGGTCATTCGCGGCGGCACCTCATCGCTCGGCTTCGCGGTCGCTGCACTCGCCCACGACCTCGGCGCGACAGTGCTCGCCACGACCCGCCAACCCGACCGGCTCGACCTGCTGGCCGAGCACGGGGTCCTACCGTCTCGAGGACATACCCAAGGCCCACGCCGACATTGACGCCAACCGCGTCGCTGGCAAGCTAGTCGGCCTCACCGGCGCACCCTGATAGCACCAACCGCCGCTCCTTGCCTTCCCGTTCGGACCGTATTATGTTCCGCATCGACACGACGTTCTCCCATCCGTGTTGGACTGTGCCGCAACCGACGGCACCCTCCGGGAAGCGTTGCTCCGGACCCTGGTGGCGCAAGTCAGGCTCGCGTGTAGCAACTCCAGAGGTCGCCGATGACAACGCGGTACAGCAGATCGACGAACAGAGTTCGTGGGGTCGGCTGGCGTACCCGTATGAGGTGGTCCACGACAGACACGCGCGCGTGAGCAAACTTCGGGCCAACACATGCCGAAAGGACCCCCAACATGACCAATATCCACTTGACGACTAACGAGGAGCCGATGCTCACGTTTGATCACGCCTGGAGCAACCAGGATCTCGGCACCGAGGAGGTGGCGGCATGAGCAATGTCATTGCTGCGGTTGTCCGCGAACCGAAGGGGAACTTCAACATTGAGGATCTCGAGCTCGACGAGATCCGTCCGAACGAGGTGCGCGTTCGCGTGGTTGCGGTCGGCGTGTGCCACACCGATGTGGCCCTGCGAGATGCCGTGTACCCGATCCCGATGCCGGTCGTGCTCGGTCACGAAGGCGCCGGGGTTGTCGAGGCAGTCGGCGCCAGCGTCACCAGGGTGATTGTCGGTGACCACGTCGTGATGTCGGCCGCCTATTGCGGTCACTGTCTGCAGTGCCTCGTAGGTCACGAGGCATACTGCGAGAACGGCTTCGCCGAGGACTTCGGCGGACGCCGGACCCTCGACGGCACGTCGTCGTTGACCTCCAGCGCCGGCGAGGTGGTGTCCTCACACTTCTTCGGCCAATCGTCGTTCTCGACCTACGCGAACGTCGTCGAGTCGAGTCTCATCGTCGTCGACCGGGACCTGCCGCTCGAGAAGATCGCCTTCCTGGGCTGCGGCATGCAGACCGGCGCCGGGTCGATCCTGAACGAGCTTCGCCCGCCGGCGGGGTCGAGCGTCGCCATCGCCGGGACCGGCGCGGTCGGGCATGCTGCGGTGATGGCCGCCCGCGCTTCGGGCTGTACCACGATCGTCGCCATCGACCGCCACCAGAATCGGGTCGAACTCGCCCAGGAGCTCGGCGCAACTCACGGCATCCATGGTCAGGCCGAGGAAGCGCACGAGGAGCTGCAACGGATCACCGGGGGCCGCGGTGTCGACTTCATCCTCAACACCACAGACAGTCCGGAAGCGATCGGCAACCTCGCCGGCGCGCTAGCGATCCGCGGTTCGCTGGCAACGGTCGCCGCGATGGCACCGGGAACGGGAGTATCGTTCGAGGTCGGCGGCTCGCTACTGAAGGGCTGGAACTTCCGCACCATCGTCCAGGGCAGCTCAGTGCCGCAGCAGATGGTCCCGCGCCTCATCGACCTGTGGAAGCAGGGCCTGTTCCCCATCGACAAGCTCGTTAAGACGTACGACTTCGCCGACATCAACACCGCTTTCGAGGACTCCGGATCCGGTGCGGTCGTGAAACCACTACTCGTCTTCTAGACCAGGCAGTATTAGCCGGCGGGAGGGGCAGGCCCTCCCGTCGGGCCCTTTTCAACGCGGCTCGTCGAGCGCCGCAAGGACGATGCCGGCGGTCTCACCGATGGCGTCGAGTTGGGAAGGGGTGAGCCGGTCGACGAACAGACGCCGGACAGCGGTCACGTGTCCTGGCGCTGCCGCTTCGATCTCCTTGCGTCCACGTTTGGTGATGACCACGAAGGCGCCGCGGCGGTCAGAGTCGCACTTCTCCTTGGTCACCAGCCCGCGTTCTGTCATGCGAGCGACGTGGTGCGAGAGCCGGCTCTTCTCCCACCCCAGGACGTCGCCGAGCTCGAACAGCCGCATCCGGCCGTCGGGCCGGTCGGTCAGCGCCACCAATACGAAGTAGTCCGGATACGACAGGCCCGAGTCGGCAGCGAGTTGACGGGCGAGCTCGCCTTCGAGGCGCATCTGCATGAACTGCAGCGACCGCCACGCTCGTTCCTCGTGCGCGTTCAGCCATTGGACGTCATCCATACTTCTATCCTACTGGCGGAATAGATGATGTGTCCACTATGTTAGATGACATATCAACAACCTCTGAGGAGCAAGCACATGAGCACCACCATCACCACCATCATCCCCACCATCGCGTCCGGCACCTACGCCATCGACCCCACGCACAGCCGGATCGGCTTCGTGGCCCGCCACGCCATGGTCACCAAGGTCCGCGGCTCGTTCAACGAGTTCGACGGTTCCGGCTACTTCGACACCGAGAACCCGACCAGCTCGCACCTGCAGCTGACCATCAAGGCGGCCAGCATCGACACCCGCAACGCCGACCGCGACGCGCATCTGCGCTCGAACGACTTCTTCGACATGGAGACCTACCCGGAGATCACCTTCGCCTCGACCGCCGTCGAGCAGGTCGACGCCGAGAACTACCGGGTAACCGGAGACCTCACCATCAAGGGCGTGACCAAGCCCGTGACCATCGACTTCGAATACACCGGCACCGCCGTCGACCCCTACGGCAACCAGCGCATCGGGCTCGAGGGCACGACGACCGTCAACCGCAAGGACTGGGGCGTCAACTGGAACGCCGCCCTCGAGGCCGGTGGCGTGCTCGTCAGCGAGAAGGTCACCCTCGAGTTCGAAGTGTCCGCCATCCAAGCCGACGCCCACTGACACCCATCGGTGCGGGGTGCGCCCGCTCGAGTCCTTCTACCCCTCGGAGCCTTCCATGTCATTCTCACCTGTCCGCCTCAACCACGCCGTCCTGTTCGTCGCCGATCTCGACAGCTCTGTGCGTTTCTACACCGAGCTGTTCGGCATGGACGTCGCCGCCCGCGAACCTCGCGCTAACGCCGCCTTCCTGCGGCTGCCCCGTTCGGGCAACCACCACGACCTCGGCCTGTTCGGCGTCGGCACCGCCGGCGGCCCCAAACGTCGCGGCGCCATCGGCCTCTACCACCTGGCATGGCAACTCGACACCATCGACGAGCTCGCCGCCGCACGCCAGGCCTTGCTCGACGCCGGGGCCTACACCGGCGAGTCCAGCCACGGCGCCACCAAGAGCATCTACGGCGCCGATCCCGACGGCAACGAG
>JANNHY010000012.1:0-12579 GCA_031404635.1 Ilumatobacteraceae bacterium | reverse complement strand
TGCGCCGAGTTCCACTCGCCGGTGGCGTAGGCCTTCACCAGGTAGACGTCGGGGACGCCTCGCGCGCCGTAGTCGACGATGCCGAAGTCCATACCGCCGTCGCAACCGGCCGGCTCGACCGTCGAGTCGTACACCTTGCACCACTCCTCGCCGTCGACGACCGCCTCCTGCAAGAGGGTGACCTCCATCCCGATGTCCTTGAGCTGACTTTGCACCAGCTGGGCGAGCTGCGGGATCTCCTGCAGCTTCGGAAAGGCCATCGTCGCTTTGAGACCTGCCTTACCCGCATCGCTGAGTAGCTGCTTGGCCTTTTCCACGTCGCGTTCGCGCTGCGGCTGGGTGGCGTCGAAGAACGGGTAGATCGGCGAGATCGGATGGTCGTTGCCCATGTCGCCCCGGCCCTTCAGCACGGTGTCGATCAACGCCTGGCGGTCGAGGCCGAGTGCCACTGCCTGGCGCACCCTCACGTCGGTGAAGTCGCCCTCACGCGTGTTCATCCAGATCTGACGGTGTGCGGAACCTCGGATGGTCTCGACGGTGATGTTGCTATCGGCGAGCAGCGCGTCGCCGCCGACCACGGAGAACTGCACGATTGCATCGGCGGCGCCGCCCTGCAGACCCGAGATCTGCGTGGCAATATCGTCGCTGAAGATGAACTCCAGCTTGTCGAGGAACGGCTTGCCGCCCCACCACTCGGCATTGGCTTCGAACGTGGCACCGGTGGCGGGGTCGTAGTTGGTCAGCTTGAAGGCACCGGTACCCGTCTTGCGCTGGTCGAGCGTGGTGCCGAGCTCGAAGTCCTTTGGGGTGATGACCGACTGCGGGTTATACGCACCGACCTGCTGTGGGAACTGGCCATCGGGGCTTTTGAGTGTGATCTCGACCGTGAAGTCGTCGATCGCCTTCGCGGAGCCGGCATCGATGTATGCCTTGAGGTTGCTACCAGCCAAACGGTCCATCGTGGCGACGACGTCGGCCGCGGTGAATGGCGTTCCGTCGTGCCACTTCACGCCCTTGCGCAATCCGAAGGTCCACACGCTGCCGTCGGCGTTGGGCTCCCACGACTCGGCGAGCATCGGCTGGACGTCGGCCCCGAGGATGTCGACCAGATACTCGAACGCCGTCACGACGGGCGTGTAGGTACCAAGGTCGGCCATAGCCACCGGGTCGAGCGGGCCAGCCGGCTTCTGCGCAGCGATGCGCAGCGTGCCGCCCTGCTTGATCGCTCCGGCGGCTGTTGTGCCGCCCGGGGCCGTGGTGTCGCCAGGAGCGCTCGTGCCGCCGGCGGGCGTCGTTTCCTTATCATCGCTGCCGCAAGCGGCGAGGATCGCGCCGATCAAGGGTGCACCGAGGCCGATCATGCTCCCGCGCGCTACAAAGGCTCGCCGCGAGATGCGCCCCTGGGCGAACGACTCGACGAGTTCTACTTCCACTGGGCTTGCCTGGCGACGCACGCTGTCGAAAAGCCGGTAGTTCATCAATTCCCCCTGTGATGCCGGGCCAACTCCAACGGCGGCCTCCGACGTCACCATAGCGAGCGTCGAACGAGGGCGTCAATGTTCAATCACGTAACAGTTGTACCGGAATAGACCGCGTCCAGGGACGTGTTCGATGGAATTCGCTGCACCCATTCCTAGTACGATCGTCCCGATAAGGGGGTCGCAATGAACGAGGTGCGCCAACGGGCCGGCGGACGGTCAGCACGCATGGCGACCCGAACGGGCGAGGGGGCCAAACCACACGGGCCGGCCTTCATTCGTCGGCGGATCCCGCCGTACGAACTGCTCGACGAGGATGGTCTGGCGCTGGTCGAGACCCAGGCCGATCGGTTGCTGGCCGACGTCGGCATCGAGTTCCGCGACGACCCCGAGTCGCTGCAGTTGTTCAGGAATGCCGGGGCCACGATCGACGGCATCACAATTCACTTTGATCCCGGTCACGTCAAGGCACTGTGCGCCACGGCCCCCCGCCAGTTCACCCAACTGGCCCGCAACCCGGCGAAATCAGTCGAGATCGGTGGCACCAATGTCGTGCTGGCACCCACCTACGGTTCGCCGTTCGTGCGCGACCTGGCCGGCGGGCGACGCTACGCCTCGCTCGTCGACTTCCAGAACTTCGTCAAGCTCACCTACGGCACGCCATGGCTGCACCACAGCGGGGGCACGGTCTGCGAGCCGGTCGACGTGCCGGTCAACAAACGCCATCTCGACATGGTCTATGCCCATCTGCGCTACAGCGACAAGGCCTTCATGGGTTCTGTCACCCACCCGTCACGAGCCGCCGACTCGATCGAGATGGCCCGCATCGTCTTCGGCGCCGACGTCGTCGAGAACAACTGCGTGATCTTGGGCAACGTCAACGTCAACTCGCCGCTGGTGTGGGATGCGACGATGACCAGCGCCTTGAAAACCTTCGCCGCTGCCAATCAGGCGCCGGTAGTGGTGCCGTTCATCCTCGGCGGGGCCATGGGACCCGTCACGACCGCGGGAGCTGTTGCCCAGGCACACGCCGAGACCCTCGTGGGTGTCGCCCTCGGCCAGTTGGTACGACGTGGTTCGCCGGCGATCTACGGCAACTTCCTGTCGTCGATGGATCTGCACAGCGGCAGTCCCACCTTCGGCACGCCCGAGCCGGCGCTGGGCTCCTTGGTCGTCGGCCAGCTGGCCCGCCGCGTCGGTCTGCCATTGCGCTGCTCGGGCGCGTTCACGTCGTCGAAGATCCCCGACGGTCAGGCCATGGGCGAGTCGGCGGTGTCGATGCAGGCCGCGCTGTTGTGCGGCGCCAACTTCGTTCTCCACTCCGCCGGATGGCTGGAAGGTGGCCTGACAATGGGCTATGAGAAGTTCATGATGGACCTCGATCTGTGCGGCGCGGCTCACACGTATCTCAACGGCTTCGATCTGTCACCTGACGAGTTCGCTCTCGATGGCTTCGTCGAGGTCGGGCCCGGCAAGCACTTCTTTTCCGCCCAGCACACGCTGCGCCACTACGAAACGGCCTTCTACGAGCCGGCGCTCAGCGACTCGTCGTCGTTCGAGCAGTGGCGCGACGCCGGCGAGAGCCGCAGCGAGGATCGCGCCGCGCTGATGTGTCAGGAGGTGCTGGCCAACTACGAGGCTCCCCCGATCGACGACGCCATCGATGCTGCGTTGCTCGACTTCGTTGCCCGGCGTAAGGCTTCGATGCCGGACCAGTGGTACTGACAAGGAGAACGTCATGAGCCTGGCCATCGACATGCCGACCCGCCTTGGCGCCATCGACCAACTCAAACTCCGGGCCGATCGGCTGGCCCGGGTGCGGGCCGAGTTGGTGAACCACGACTATGGCGCGGCGCTGTTGAGCGACCCGCTGAACATCCGCTATTCCACTGGCTCGCGCAACATGGCGGTGTGGACACTGCACGCCCCGGGTCGATACGTGTTCGTACCGGTCGACGGCCCGGTGGTGCTGTTCGAGTACGGCACATGCCTGCACCTCAGCAAGGGTCTCGACACCGTCGATGAGTTGCGCAAGAGCGTGCCGTGGTTCTATTTCATGTCAGGCCCGCGCACCGCCGAGAAGGCCGCGTTGTGGGCAGTAGACATCATCGACCTGATGGGCCGATACGGTGGCACCGACATGCGCCTGGCCGTCGATCGCTGCGAGCCGTGGGGAGCACAACACCTGATCGATGCCGGCATTCGCCTGTTCGATGCGCAACAGCCGCTCGAACTGGCGCGGATGATCAAGACACCCGAAGAGCTGCTGTGCATGCAGTTGTCGATGGACGTCTGCGACGTCGGGGCCGAACGAATGCGCCAGGCGTTGCGACCAGGAATGACCGAGAACGAGCTGTGGAGCATCCTCCACGAGACCAACATCGCCCACGACGGCGAATGGATCGAGTGCCGTCTGCTGGCTTCTGGCCCGCGGACGAACCCGTGGTTCCAGGAGTCCGGCAACCGGGTGATCGAGGCCGGCGATCTGGTGGGATTCGACACCGACATGGTCGGCCCTCTGGGCTACCTCGCCGACATCTCGCGCACCCTGGTCTGCCCCGGCAAGGCGCCGACGGCCGAGCAGCGGATGCTCTACGAAACCGCCCAGGAGCAGATCCTGACCAACATCGATCTGATCAAGCCGGGGCTGTCGTTCAAGGAGTTCGGCGAGAAATGCTGGCCGGTCCCCGAGCAGTACGTGCCAAACCGGTACATGATGATGATCCACGGCGCCGGCCTGGTCGACGAGTTCCCGACGGTCGCCTACGCCGCGGACTACGACGACTGGGGATACGACGGCGTGTTCATCGAGAACATGGTCATCTGCGTCGAGAGCTACATCGGTGCGGTCGGTGGCAAGGAAGGCGTCAAACTCGAACAGCAGGTGTTGATCACCGCCACCGGAGCCGAGCCGATGTCGAATGACCCGATTATCGACGCGCTGACGCCGTGAATCCCACTGATCCGCTCCTGCAGCCCTACCAACTGCGCCATCTCACACTGCGCAATCGCATCTTTTCGTCGTCACACGAGCCGGCGTACAGCGAGGACGGCATGCCCAAGGATCGCTACCGGCTGTACCACGTCGAGAAGGCCAAGGGTGGTCTGGCGCTGACGATGACGGCCGGCACGGCGATCGTCTCGCCCGACAGCCCGCCGGCGTTCGGCAACCTGCATGCCTACGACGACGCCATCGTCCCGTGGATCCAAGCGATGACCGACGGCATCCACGAGCACGGGGCAGCAGCGATGATCCAGATCAGCCATCTCGGCCGGCGAACCGGGTGGGGTCAGGACGACTGGCTGCCGGTCCTCGCCCCATCGGCACTACGCGAGCCGGCGCACCGCGCTCACCCGAAGGTCGCTGAGCCGTGGGACATCGACCGCATCGTCGGCCACTACGCTGACGCCGCCGAGCGGATGAAGACCGGCGGCATGGACGGCGTCGAGATCGAGGCCTATGGTCATCTGTTCGATCAGTTCTGGTCGCCGGCCACCAACAAGCGCGACGACGAGTACGGCGGCTCGTTCGACAACCGCCTGCGTTTCCCGCTGCGCGTGCTGCGGGCCATCCGCGACCGGGTCGGACCCGACTACATCGTCGGCATCCGCATGGCCGTCGATGAACGCCGTCAGGACGGCATCGACGCCACAGCCGGGTTGGAGATCCTCCGCCGCTTGAGCGGGGCGCGGCCCGGTGATGAACGTCTCATCGACTTCGTCAACGTCATCCGCGGCAGCATCGTCAACGACGCCGTGCTGACCGAGGTGATCCCGATTCACGGAATGCCCTCGGCACCGCATCTCGACTTCGCCGGAATGGTCCGCCGCGAAACGGGACTGGTTGTGTTGCACGCAGCAAAGATCGACGACGGGGCCACCGCTCGCCACGCGATCCGCGAAGGCCTGGTCGACATGGTCGGCATGACCCGTGCCCAGATGGCCGACCCGCACCTGGTGCGCAAGATCGAACTGGGCGTCGAGCAAACCATCAGGCCGTGCGTAGGGGCGACCTACTGCCTCGACCGCATCTACCAAGCTGGCGAGGCGTTGTGCATCCACAACGCGGCGACCGGTCGTGAACAAACCATGCCACACGACATACCCCCCACCGGGCAACGCCGGCGGGTGGTGATCATCGGTGCAGGACCTGGTGGTTTGGAGGCCGCCAGGGTCAGCGCCGAGCGCGGCCACGACGTGGTGCTGCTCGAGGCAATGCCGTGGACAGGGGGTCAGATCCGCCTGGCGGCGCGCAATCCACGACGCAAGGATCTGATGGGAATCGTCGAATGGCGAGACGCCGAGCTGGCCCGACTGGGCGTCGATGTGCGCCTCGACACGTACGCCGAGGAGCACATGATCGGAGACCTGCTGCCCGACGTCGTCATCGTCGCCACCGGCGGGCTGCCGCAAAATCCGCAGCTCGAGGCGGGTGACGAGTTGGTGGTGTCGGCGTGGGACGTGATCGGCGGTGATGCTCACCCCAGTGGCGACGTGTTGCTGTACGACGACGACGGCACGCATTCGGCGATGACGACTGCCGAGATGCTTGCCCGTTCCGGAGTCCGCCTGGAGGTCGTCACGCCGGAGCGCACCGTCGGCGTCGACGTCGGCGGGATGAACATGGTGCCCTACGCGCGGGCGTTCAACGAGACCGACACACAGATCACGTTGAACCAGAGGGTGCGCACCGTACGGCGCGACGGTCGACGCTTGACCGTCGAGATCGGCAGCGACCACTCACCCGTCCGGCACACACGCACCGTCGACGCGGTCGTCGTCGACCACGGCGTGTTGGCCAACGACGAGCTTTATCACGCGTTGCTGAAGGGCTCGTGCAATGGCGGCGAGGTCGACTACGACGCCCTGCTCGCCGGCCGCGCCCAACCAGTCGCCAATTCGGTTGACAGTGACGGCTATCAATTGTTCCGTATCGGCGATGCCGTCGCCGGCCGCAACATTCACGCGGCGATCTACGACGCACTGCGGCTGTGCAAGGACCTGTGATGGGTGGCGGTTGCCGCACCGGCGGCCAGTCCGACCCGGAAGTGTGGTCACCCGCTACCACGATGGTTGCGTACGACCACACTTCGATCCGTGGCGGCTGACAATGCCCGATTTCCGAACTGCCGTTGTGACCGGAGCTTCGGGCGGAATCGGCCGGGCGATCGTTGCCGAGCTCGTGCGCCTCGGAATGCATGTGCACGCGTTGGCACTTGACGACGACGCGCTCGACGCCATGGACGGGCTGGACGCGGTCACCCTGCATGGCATCGACGTGGGCGACACCGCCGCGTTGTCGAACATCTTGGCCGGCATCGACGTCGACGTTCTCGTCAACAACGCCGGCGTGATCGGCGACCTGCGCCCGGCTCACCAATCGACCACTGCCGTCGCCGACTCGTTGATCGACATCAATCTGCGCGCCGCCGTGCACGCCACGTTGGCAGTGCTTCCCGGGATGGTGGCCCGCGACCTCGGGCATGTCGTGTTCACCGGGTCGATCGCCGCCAGCCGCCCGACCGTCAACACCGCCGTCTACTCGGCCACCAAGGCGGCGTTGCAGGCCTTCGCCGATGGCTTGCGGATGGATCTTCACGGCTCGGCCATACGGGTGACCGTGTTGGCTCCTGGCAGGGTGGAGACCAACCTCTACGACGAGGCGTTGGGCGGCCACGAAACCGCCGTAGCCAGGTTGTATTCCGGCGCGACCGCGGTGCAACCGGGCGATATCGCCGCCCTGGTCGGAATGACGTTGACGATGCCGGCGAACGTCGATGTCACTCGCGTCGAGGTGGTGCCGACGATGCAGGTCTTCGGAGGGCAGGTCTTCGGGGGCGGCGAGATCGCCGAGATCGACTAGTATTCCGCATCGTGGACTCGTTCCGTAGGACGGAATCCGACAATCGGAAATCCACTACGATTCGGCCCGACAAAGGAGACTATCCATGGCTTTCCCATCCGACCTCGACATCGCCCGCGCCGGCACCATCGCACCACTCATCGAGATCGCCGCGCAGATGGGCATCGGACCACATCTGCTCGAGGCGCATGGCGACGACCTGGCCAAGATCAGGTTGGAGGCCATAGCCGAACTCGCCGACCGCCCGACGGCCAAGTACGTCGTCGTAACAGCAATCACCCCGACGCCGCTGGGCGAAGGCAAGACCACCACAGCGGTCGGCCTGGGCATGGCTATGAAGCACATCGGCAAGAAGGCCACCCTCAGCCTGCGCCAGCCGTCGATGGGCCCGACCTTCGGCATCAAAGGAGGTGCGGCCGGCGGCGGCTACAGCCAGGTGATCCCGATGGACTTGCTCAACTTGCACCTCACCGGCGACTTTCATGCCGTCACCGCTGCCCACAACCTGCTGTCGGCGATGGTCGACAACCACCTGCACCAGGGCAACGCCCTCGCCCTCGATCTCCACAACATCACCTGGCGGCGCGTGCTCGATGTCAACGACAGGGCCCTACGCAACATCGTCGTCGGCCTCGGCGGCAAGGCCGACGGGGTCACCCGCCAGACCGGGTTCGACATCACCGCAGCCTCGGAAGTGATGGCAATTCTGGCGCTGGCCACATCCGCCGCCGACCTCCGCGCCCGCCTCGGGCGGATCGTCGTCGGCTACAACAAGGCCGGCGAATCGGTCACCGCCGAGCAACTCAAGGGCGCCGGGGCGATGGCGGTCATCATGCGCGAGGCGTTGAAGCCCAACCTGTTGCAGACCCTGGAGCACACGCCGGTCATCGTCCACGCCGGCCCGTTCGGCAACATCGCCCACGGCAACTCGTCGATCATCGGCGACCTGATCGGCATCCGCACCGGCGACTACCTGATCACCGAGGCCGGCTTCGGCGCCGACATGGGCGCCGAACGGTTCTTCAACATCAAGTGCCGCAACTCGGGCATGGTCCCCGATGCCGCCGTGCTGGTGGCCACCGTGCGGGCGTTGAAGGCCCACAGCGGCAAGTTCAAGATCGTCGCCGGCAAACCCTTACCGCCAGAGCTACTTGCCGAGAACCCCGACGACGTTCGCGCCGGTGCCCCGAACCTGATCAAGCAGATCGAGAACGTCAAGGTCCACGGCGTATCGCCCGTCGTGGCGATCAACGCGTTCCCCAGCGACTTCGACTCCGAACATCAGGCGATCCGCGAGATCGCCGAGTCGGTCGGCGCGCGGGTCGCGGTGTCCACCCACTTCTCCGACGGCGGCAAGGGCGCGACCGAATTGGCCCAGGCCGTGGTCGAGGCCTGCGACGAGCCGAGCACGTTCACCTTCTGCTACCCCCTCGACGCAGGCCTCAAGGAGAAGATCGAATCGGTAGCCACCAAGATCTACGGCGCCGCCAACGTGACGTACACCGCTGCCGCCAACACCCAACTGGCCCGCTACGAGAAGAACGGCTTCGGCGGCCTTCCGGTCTGCATCGCCAAGACCCATCTGTCGCTCAGCGCCGACGCGTCGTTGAAGGGTGCTCCCACCGGGCACACGGTGAACGTTCGCGAGGTGCGGGCCTCGGTCGGCGCCGGCTTCATCTACCCGATCTGCGGCGACATGACGACCATGCCCGGTCTCGGTTCGGCGCCGGCCGCGTCGATCATCGACTTCGACGAGCACGGCGAGATCGTCGGCTTGTCATGAGTGCGGTGATCATGGACGGCAAGCAGCTGCGCGACGACATCGTCGCCGAGCTGCGCGCCGAAATCGAGGCAGCGGGATCACCGCCGGTGTGCCTGGCGACCGTGCTGGTCGGTGACGACAAGCCCAGCCAGATCTACGTCCGCAGCAAGCAGAAGAAGGCAGCCGAGGCCGGTATGCAGTCGCGCCACATCGCCATTGACGGCAACGTCAGCCAGGCCGAGCTGGAAGACACCGTTGGCGGCCTGGCAGCTGACCCGACGGTGCACGGCATCCTGTGCCAGCTGCCGCTGCCCGGTGGGCTCGATGCCGAGCCGTTGCTGTCGATGATCCCCGCCGAGAAAGACGTCGACGGCCTCACCGAGGCGTCGATGGGACGCCTCGTTCGCGGTCGGCCGGGCCATGTCGGCTGCACACCGCTCGGTGTGATGCGACTGTTGCATCGTTACAGCATCCCCATTGCCGGCAGGCGCGCCGTCGTGGTCGGTCGGTCGACGTTGGTCGGCCTGCCGTTGGTGCTGCTGCTCGCCCGCAAGGGCGTCGACGCGACCGTCACCCTGGCCCACTCGCGCACCGCCGATCTGGTCGGGGTGTGCCGCGAGGCCGACATCATCGTCGCCGCCGCCGGCCAGGCACGGATGATCACCGCCGCCCACGTCAAGCCCGGCGCGACCGTGATCGACGTTGGCGTGTCGCGTACCGAGGGCGGAATCGTCGGCGACGTCGATTTCGAGCCGGTGTCGCAGATCGCAGGGGCGATCACACCAATGCCGGGTGGTACCGGCCCGATGACCATCGCCTGCCTGTTGCAGAACACCCTCGAAGCAGCGCGCATGCAAGGGGCGTTTCCGGCCTGATGGCGCCATTCTGATGTCCCCGATCTGATGTCAACCGTGCAGTCCGTCGAGCGAGCGTTCGCCGTGCTGCGCTGCCTTTCGGGCGGGCCGGCGGGCGTCACCGACGTGGCCGATCGTGTCAGCCTGCCGAAGAGCACGGTATCAAGACTGCTGTCGACACTCGAGGAACTGGGGATGGTCGACCAGATCGAGCCAGGAGGCAACTACCGAGTCGGTGCGGGGATGATCGAGATCGCAGCTGCCGTGCGTCCCGGGCGGTCGTTGATCGCCGCGGTGCGACCCCATCTCCACGATCTGGTCAAGGCCACGAGGGAGGCAGCCGGACTGTCGATCGCCGAGGGCTTCGACGTGCTGTACCTCGACCAGGTCGACTCCGACAACCAGATACAGGTTCGCGACTGGACAGGCGAGCGGCTACGGGCCCACACGGTGTCGTCGGGGCAGGTGTTGTTGGCGTTCGGTGCGATCGACCCCGAGCGGTACCTCGCCCAGCCCCTCGAACGGCTCGCCAGCGGCACGCTCACCGAAGCCGCCGCCATCCGCGCCCGTCTCGAAGAAGTCGCCGGCAACGGGTACGCCTGGGCGTTCGAGGAGTTCCTGGATGGCCAGAACTCGGTGGCCGCGCCGATCCGCGACGGCGCAGGTCGTGTTGTCGCGGCCATCCACGCCCACGGCCCGGCCTACCGCTTCCCCGGCAGTGCCGAGGCCGACGAAATCGGCCGGTTGGTCGCAGCAACCGGCGAACGAGTTCAGCTGTGACCATGTACGACTTCGTCATCGTCGGCGGCGGTTCGGCCGGATCGGCCTTGGCCAACCGCTTGAGCGCCGACCCGACCACGAGGGTGCTGGTGCTCGAGGCTGGGCGCCCCGACTACAGGTGGGACGTCTTCATCCACATGCCGGCGGCGCTGACCTTTCCGATCGGCAGCAGAATCTACGACTGGAAGTACGAGAGCGAGCCGGAGCCGTTCATGAACGGCCGCAGGATCTATCACGCCCGCGGCAAGGTGCTGGGCGGCTCCAGCAGCATCAACGGGATGATCTTCCAGCGCGGCAACCCGCTCGACTACGAGCGGTGGGCGGCAGATCCGGGCATGGAGACATGGGACTACGCCCACTGCCTGCCGTACTTCAAGAAGATGGAGAACTGCCTGGCCGCCGATGGCGGCGACCATTTTCACGGCCACAGCGGCCCGTTGGAACTGGAGCGAGGCCCGGCTAGCAACCCGTTGTTCGGCGCCTTCTTCGAAGCCGTGCAGCAGGCCGGGTACCCGATCACCGACGACGTCAACGGGTTCCAGCAGGAGGGCTTCGCCAAGTTCGACCGCAACATTCGCCGCGGCCGCAGGCTGAGCGCCGCTCGCGCCTACCTGCACCCGGTGATGCACCGCGAGAACCTCACCGTCACCACCCGCGCTCTCGTGCATCGAGTGTTGTTCGACGGCACGGGCGCGACCGGCGTCGAGTACCGCACCCGCCGCGGCGGCACCCAACGGGTGACGGCCGGCGAGGTCATCTTGTGCGGCGGGGCATTCAACACTCCGCAGCTGTTGCAGCTCAGCGGCATCGGCAATGCGCCCGATCTCGATTCGCTGGGGATCCCGGTGGTGCACGACCTGCCGGCGGTCGGCCAACACATGCAGGACCACCTCGAGGTCTACGTGCAGTATTCGTGCAAGCAGCCGGTCTCGATGCAGCCGCAACTGAAGCTGTGGCGGCGGCCGTTCATCGGCGCGCAGTGGCTGTTCCTGCGCAAGGGTCCCGGGGCGTCGAACCACTTCGAAGGCGGCGGGTTCGCCCGCAGCAACGACGACGTCGCTTATCCGAACCTGATGTTTCACTTCCTGCCGCTCGCCGTGCGCTACGACGGCTCGTCGCCCGCTGGCCAGCACGGCTATCAGGTGCATGTCGGGCCGATGTACTCCAACTCGCGCGGCTCGGTGCAGATCACGTCCACCGATCCGACTGCCAAGCCGGCGTTGCGTTTCAACTACATCTCGACGCCGGAAGACCGCCGCGAGTGGGTCGAGGCCATCCGCATCGCTCGCCGCATCTTGAACCAGCAGGCGATGGAGCCGTTCAACGGTGGCGAGGTTTCACCGGGGCCGAGCGTCGAGACCGACGAGCAGATCCTCGATTGGGTGCGCACCGACGGCGAGACCGCATTGCACCCGTCGTGCACCTGCCGTATGGGCCGAGCCGACGACGACAGCGTGGTCGACCCGCTGACGATGTCGGTGCATGGGCTGCGCGGCCTTCGTGTGGTCGACGCCTCGGCCATGCGTTACGTCACCAACGGCAACATCTACGCCCCGGTGATGATGATCGCCGAAAAGGCGGCCGATCTGACAACAACTTTCAGTCCTTCCGAGTGGCAGTGGATGGTGCCAGATTGCTGCGTTGGCCCTATCTTTGGCCCTTACATTGGCCCTTACATCCGTTCAACATACGGATAGCGCATCTTGCGGTCCCGGCGGCCTTCCCGTGCGGCGGTCTATCCCCAGAACGCGCAGATGGGGATGGCGAAGATCCGATCGTCCATCTCGAATGCCTCGGGTCCTGTGTGCATCACCGCACCTGCCAGGAACTGTGCTCCTGCAC
>JANNHY010000011.1:0-12711 GCA_031404635.1 Ilumatobacteraceae bacterium | reverse complement strand
GGGCGCAGAAGTCAACGGCTGGTTCCGAAGCGAACGCGGCACAAGTCAGGCTTGTTGGTCGGCGAGGCGGTCGACGAATTCGTCGACCGCTGACACGAAACGCTCGAGCATGTCGGCGAGGATCGGCCGCTCCTCGTGGCTGAAGGCGCCGAGCATGTGGGTCATCAGCTGACCCCGCCGGGCGCTGACGTCGGCGTGCCGCGAGCGGCCGGCGTCGGTGATTTCGACCATTACAACCCGGCCGTCGTCGTCGTGGGGAGTACGCGCTGCGAGCCCCGAGGCGACCAGGCGTTGCACCGCACGGGTCGCTGTCGATGGGTCGATGCGCAATGCCTCGGCGAGGTCGCTCATCCGCCAGGAGGGTTGCCGGGCGAGTAGGTCGAGCGAATCCATCTGCCCCTGCTCGAGTGCCTCATCGCCGGTGCCGAGCAGGTAGTCGCGTATCGCACCCATCGCTGCGCCTCGCCTGATCTGCACCCATGATGCGCCGATGCGCACAGCGAGGTCGTACATGTCGCGTTGGTGCAGGTCGACGGAGGATTCCATGACGACAGAAGGGTACAAGCGACGGCAGGGTGCGCCGAGAGTCGGAATGGTGCCTTCGGGCGGCGCGGCCAGCATTTAATGGCCCGTTGCGTCTGCGTGTCCACATCCTGGTCTCCCTCGTCGTCCACGAACATAACGCGCAGCGCAGAGCGACCCGCCGAGAGGCCGGCGCGCTCGCCTGTAGATCGCCCCTTGCTCAGCGGTCGCCCGCTCGCGAGGCGGTTGCGGATCCGCAACGCCGCCGGCGCTGACGATCGGTCGATCTCATCGTGGATTCGCCGAGCCGTCGAACATGAACTCGAACACAACGAACCTTGACATTCGACTCGGGGACAGCATCGACGGTGTTCACAGTGCGCCTACCGATCGATCGTCCGTCAAGGCCTCGCTCCCGCCGATGTTCGATCACGCAAGGGAGGTCGTTGTACCCGACGAACGGGCTTCACGCTCGGCTTCAATCGTTGCCATGAGCGTCTACTCGACGGTCCGTCCAACCGAGCTGGTGCCGGTGTCTGGTTCAGGATCGAGTTGCATCTCGATGTCTCTCATTGACCGAGCCGCCGGGCTAGTCGTCGTTTGTATTCTCGCGGTGTCTTGCGCCAGTTCGAGTGGATCGGTCATCCAGACCATCGCACCACCAGGCCCATCGGCGACAACGATCTCTCCGACGTCTGCGGCGTCGACCAATCCGCCGTTGACCACGCCATCTACTGCAGCGATCTCGACAGAGCCGCCAACATCGACGACGATTCCTCTTCCTGCCGGCGAAAGGGTTGCGTTCTCACTGCCGCCGCACTTCGGCGCAGTCGGTGTCGACATGCCCGTCGTGGTGGCCACCGACGTCGACGCGGAAGGTATCACCGTGGTCGACTCGAACAGCGGCGTGCTTGCCGAGATGGCGCGAGCAACTCAGCAGTTCTGGACGGCGACGATCCCCGGTTCAGCGATCACCGACGGACCGTTGGAGTTGTCGGCCCTTGTCCGTATGGCTGATGGGAGCGAGATCCGCAGTTCGCTGATCGCGGTTCCGATCCTGCCCAGCAACGGCATGCAACTCGAGCTGCGCCAGGTCCAGGCAACAACCACCGTGGTCTACGACCGGCCCTGGAGCAACGCGCCAGGCGAACTCAGTTGGATCGCGCCAGCGAACGAGGGGATCTCGACTACGCCACCTGCAATCGCGGCCGTGTCCGACCACGAAGTAGCCGTCCTCGACCCGGCCAGCAGCAGGCTCAACTGCTTTGACCTCTCCGGCGCCTCCACATGTTCGGTCCCACTACCCCTCGGCGCGTCCGGCGACCTGGTTTCGCTCGGCGACGGGACGCTCCTGGCGACCGATCTTCGACGCACAGCGGGACAACAGGACTTCACCGTCCTACGCATCGACCCCCGAGCCGTCAGCGCCAGCACGATCTACCACGAATTCCCGATGTCCGTGCCCGGATACCCATCGATCGCCCAGAACCTCCAGTTCACATGGGATGCCGCGAGCCGAACCGTGTGGGTTGGTCTCCCCGAGCAGGGCACCCCGACAAGGACCCTGGACCCGACGCTGTACCCATACGCCGACGCCCTGCACCTCGACGCGACTGTCACACGCGGGCCCACGATCCAACGTCACGCGCTCGGACCCACCATCCAGCCCGGGGCGATCGGCATCATCGACGGAGACGTCTGGATCCGCCTGCACCAAGAGGCCGCCACCAACTACAGCGTCGCTGGACTGGAAACCACACGATCGGGCGTCATCTGGATGGTCATCGACGCTGGCTCGGCTAACGCCGGCACCAGCCACGAACTCGTCCGCTGGCGGCCGGGGACCACAACCGCCGACGTCTTCCCCTTCGAGTTCCGTCCGGGCGAACTCTCGACTCGGCTCCTCACCGTGCTCGATGACCATTCAGTGGCCTTCCTCGACACCAACATCGGAGGACGCATCCGCGTGTTCACACTCCCATGACGCTCTCGATCCAAGGCGCGCTGAGTCACCGGGCATTTACCGCTTCGGGACTCGACGAGCACAGCTGACGACGATCGCATCGGTGGTCGGGCCCGCCCAGCGTGAGCGGCAAATCGCAATGCCAAGTAGATGCTTGGCGACCGAAACAATGGTCATTCCGTCTATCAACCTTCCGGCGCGGATGTCGACATTAGGAAGTACTGGACGTCGTGGACGGGCCGGGGGCGAAAGAAGGATCATGAATATCCGCAGTCTGGTTGGGGTCTCCGTGGTTGGAGTGCTCATGTTCACGTTCGTGCCCTCCGCGTCGGCGGCCGACACGGGCGCCACGACCGCCACTTTCACCATCACCAGCGGGGCCTTGGCGATCACCGTCCCGGCTGCCTCCGTGAGTCTCGGGAGCTTTGAAAACGTCGTGGGCGGGGGAACCGTCAGTGGCTCGCTCGGCTCGGTGCAGGTGACCGACGCCCGTAGCGCCACCGCCGGGTGGGTCGCCAGCGTCATTTCCGAGGCCTTCACCCCAACCACCGGACCTGCGATCGCCGCCAGTGCAGTGGGTTACACCGCCGGACCGATCAATAAGGTGGGCACCGCGACGTACACTGCGAACAACCGGACCGGTCTCACCGCCGCAGGTCCCGTCGTGACAGCGTCCGCGATCACCGGCGACAACTCGGCTACCTGGAGCCCGACCATCACCGTGACGGTCCCAGGCGGGATGGCCGCCACCGACTATTCGGCAGCCATCACGCACTCTGTCGTGTAGCGCCGTGGGAGCCACGCGAAGCGTCCAGGCAGGTCGCAGGGCGTCGTTGCGGCGCGGCCTGCGGCTCACGGGCTGCGCCCTGGTCGTGATCGCTCTCGCCGCCCCGATCACAGCCAGCGCTTCCACTCCCGCGCCCACGACAGCCTCCCCGTTGCCGGCCGCCGGTAGCATCGGGGTGCGGCTCCTCGACGCACCGGTCAGCGCGGGCAACGATCCTCGGGCGCGGATCTACATCGTCGATCACCTCGCCCCGGGAACGGTGATCCACCGCCGCATCGAGGTCTCCAACACCACTACCTCAACCACCCACGTCAGCCTTTACGCCGCCGCCGCCACCATCGCTAACGGCTCGTTCCTCGGCGCCGCCGGGCACACCGCCAACGACTTGTCGAGCTGGACATCGGTCAGCCCTGGCGACTTCGACATCGTCGCCGGCGGGCGGACGACCGCCACCGTGACCATTTCGGTGCCCGACGACGCCGCCCCCGGGGAGCAATACGGCGTGGTCTGGGCCGAGGCCGGCTCGGCGCCCATCGCTGGTGGGGGCATCACCCAAGTCAGCCGCGTCGGCATCCGCCTCTACGTATCTGTCGGGCCCGGCGGGCCGCCGGCGGCCGACTTCACGATCGACTCGCTGACCGCCGCCCGCTCGCCCGACGGTGGTCCGACGGTACTCGCCAGCGTGCACAACACCGGCGGTCGGGCGCTCGATCTGAGCGGAACCCTGGAGCTGTCGGGTGGTCCCGCCGGGCTCCGCGCAGGGCCATTCCCGGCTGCGCTCGGCACGACCCTGGCGATCGGCGACACCGAGGCCGTGACGGTGACCCTCGACAAGGCCCTGCCATCCGGGCCGTGGGACGCGTCGATCTCCCTGCACAGTGGACTACTCGAACGCAGCGCCAACGCAACGATCACCTTCCCCGACAGCGGCGCCTCGCCCGCGGTGATCGCCACCCCGACTCGAGACGAGCGGCCGTACCTGACGATCTTCGCCGCAATCCTTCTACTGCTGCTGGCCATCGTCATCCTGCTCATCCTGCTGATCCGGCGACGCCGTCGCCGCCGAATTGCGGATACGGAGCCAGACCGAACGCCCCGACCTCGTCGTGTGCCTGCTATAGCGGTGGCAGACACGAAGGCCGTGATCTCAACCACTCGTTCTCCCATCAGCGTCGTCCCAGCACGCCGCCCACGGCGCTGGTCTATTGGGGCCGAGACAATCGGGCTGACGGTGGCGCTGCTGCTAGCCGGCCAGGTGTCGGGTTCCTCACGGGCGTACGCTGCCGAAGCGGTCGTGCCGTTGGGTGCTGCGGAAAGGTATTCGGTGCTCGGCGGGACTGGTGTGACCAGCACCGGCGCGACCGATATCAGTGCTGACCTCGGCGTGAGCCCGGCGACTTCGGTCGTCGGGTTCCCACCGGGCATCTTCGGGGGCGAGTTCCACGCCGGCGACCTAACGGCCGGGCTAGCCCACGATGCTCTCGTCGTGGCCTACAACGACGCCGCCACTCGCACCCCGGTCGTCGGGGTCACCGGAGACCTGATCGGACAGATACTCGTCCCCGGCGTGTATCGGGCCACCGGAGCGTTGGCGTTGACGGGGAACTTGACCTTGAACGGCGGCGGCGACCCGAACGCGGTGTTCATCTTCCAAGTCGGCGCCGCTTTGGACACCGCCGCGGCGAGCAACGTCATCCTGACCGGCGGTGCTCGGGCCTCGCACGTGTTCTGGCAGGTTGTCGGCGCTGCCGGGATAGGAGCGTTAGCGTCGTTCTCGGGCACGATCATGGCGGCCGGGGCGATCACCGTTGGCGGCGGCGCCATCGTCACTGGTCGCGTACTGTCCATCGGTGGCGAGGTGACCCTGGCCGCCAACGCGATCAAGACGCCCCCGACCGTGGAGATCACTGGTGGTGCGACGGTCTACACCCTTGACACGACGCCGACAATCTCAGGGACCGCTGATGCGGCGGCCGGCACGTTCGTGACCGTGACGGTGGCCGGGCAGATCATGATCACGACGGTTCAGGGCGACGGTGGCGCGTGGAGCGTGACCGCAGCGACAGTGCCAGACGGCATGTATCGCGTGGTCGCCTCGGTGACCGGACCGGCGGGGAACACGAGCACGGCACGTCAAACCCTCACCGTCGGCAAGACGACGGCTGTTTCGCTGGGCAGCGCCGGGTCGTACTCGGTGCTCAGCGCGGCCATTGCTACCAACACCGGAACCACCACTCTCACCGGAGATCTCGGGGCCGATTCGGTCGTCGGGTTTTCCCCAGGCAACGTCGGTGGCCAGATCCGCCTCGGCGTCGACACGGCCCAAGCCCGCGCGGATCTCGATCTGGCCTACAACGACGCCGCCGGTCGCAGCACACCGAACCCCACCTTTTCCGGAGACCTGATCGGACGGACGTTCCTCCCCGGCGTGTACCACACCGACGAGGCGCTTGCGTTAACGGGGAACTTGACGTTGAACGGCGGCGACGATCCGAACGCGGTGTTCATCTTCCAGGTCAACGCCGCCTTGAACACCGCCGCGTCCAGCAACGTCATCCTGACCGGCGGCGCTCAGGCCTCGAACGTGTTCTGGCAGGTCGTCGGCGCCGCCGGGATCGGGGCGCCAGCGTCGTTCTCGGGCACGATCATGGCGAAAGGGGCGATCACCGTCGGCGCCGGCGCGGTCCTCACCGGTCGCGCACTGTCCTACGCCGCCGTCACCCTGTCCACCAACACGATCACCACTCCGGCTGCCACAGGTGGAACCCTGGCGATAACCGTGCCTGCCGGCCCGGTCGATCTCGGAACCTTCGCCTACGCCGCGACCGGGCACACGATCAGCGGTTCACTAGGCCCAGTGCAGGTAGATGACACCCGCGGCGGCTCGAACAGCGCAGGATGGGTGGTCAGCGTCGCCGCGACCGACTTCGCCTCGCCGTCCCGCCTGCCAATACCCGCCAGCGCGGTCAGCTACACCACGGGTTCGATAACCCAGATACGCGGCGCCGCAACTTACACCGACAATTCTCCGAGTAACCTCTCCGTTGCGGTGTCCGCTGTCGCCGCCGTCGGAGCCAGCGGTGACAACGCCGCGGCGACCACCTGGAACCCGACGATATCCGTGACCGTTCCGGGCGGCGCAGTCGCCGGCGTCTACACCTCCTCAATTACGCACTCCGTTGTGTAGAGAACGGTCCCGGGCACCCTGCGAAGTTTCCGGCTCGATCTCGATCCAACGACGGTGACGGTTCTGAGCGCTTGCCGCAGGAACGCTGCTTCGAATCGCCGGCCAGAGCAGGCGCGCCTACAGCCGTGGTGGGACGAGCCGACTCGAGAGCCGCTCGCCCTCATCGGGCGCCGACGTGTCGGCAAGTCGTGGTTGTTTCGCAGGTTCGCCGACGGCAAGCCTGCGGTGATCCTCGTGGCCGAGCACCTGCCTGCTCACTCACAGCTCACTCGATTCGCCGATATCCTTGAACCGCTCCTCGGGGTGCGCCCTGACCTTCCGGATGTGCAAACCCTTGTCCGAGTTCTGTTCCAAATGTCCAAGGAGCAGCAGATCCTGGTCGTCATCGACGAGTGCTCGCCTCTGGCTCACTCCGTCAAGCAATCTGCAACGTCGTGCTGAACAGAGACGCCCCTTTGCTCAACGAAGGCCGCATCATCACCCTCGTTGACGTCGCCCAGGCCCTCGACCAAGCACGCGAATCGTAAGTAGCCAACATACGATTCGCGGAGCGTCGGCATCGGCGCCGCCTCAACGTGGCGCCGTGAGCGTTCTCTCGCGATTCGGAGCGCACGTTCTTATCGGTTCGCGTATCTCAGGGAGGACGCGGATCGGCGGATCGGCGCTAACTACGCCTGTCCATTGTGATTGATGAGTGGCGCCCCTATACGGGGCCGGGAGTCATCAAACGCTTGATCGAGCCCGCCCAGATTGCCCTGACGGTCCGATCCGCCGACGCAAGGACCATCGACAGAACCCAAGATCCGAAAACCTATATCTAGCTGGTATTTCTTGGAGCCCAAGGTGGGAATCGAACCCACGACCTACGCATTACGAGTGCGTTGCTCTACCGACTGAGCTACCTGGGCGCGGCGTGCATCGTAGCGCGAGGCAACTGACGATGACGGCGCCAAATCCGGGCGGCGACACCGTCTTACGATCGGTACAAACTACGACCATGTGACTTACTCAACCCCTGCAAGGATCCTGCCGATCATCTAGTCGTGAGGTTGTGGCGGGTTGGACTGGTCGCGTGTATAGGTATTGTCGCGGCCGTTTACGGCTGGCAGGTCCGTAGCGTCTGGGTTCCCGGAAGTCGTTGGATGATCGTCCCGCCTATGGTCGCCGCGATTGCCGCGATCCTCGGGTCGCGCTGGCGCCAGCATGGCGACCGGGTTGCCTGGGTTGCTATTGCCGGTTCGTGCGCGATGACCGCAGCCTCGTATGCGCTGTTGCTGTGGCAATCTGCCTTCGGCCTGCACGATGTGGCAGAGCTGGCCAGCTTGATGCGGGCTCCCGATCGAACGCTCATCGCCTTGGCGCTTCTCGCCATGATCGCCGATCGTTCGCCGATCCGTGATCGCTACGTGGTGATCGAATCCAGCATTGTTGCGCTCTCGGCCGCCCTGGTCATGTGGGTCGCCGTCGTCGAGCCGGCGCTGAACAGATCATTGCTGGACCCCTCCGGTCGGTTGCTGTCGCTCAGCCTTCCTGCTTCCGACCTGGTGCTGGTGGCCCTCGGCGCCAGGCTGTCGCTCGGATATCGAGCTCGCAGCAGATCGTTCGTCGCCTTGCAACTGGGCCTCGTTAGCCGCTTCGCGGCGAACATGATGAACTACTGGGCGAGGTCGGCAATGGCCATATCGCCTCTGCCGTCTCGAACGCAGTCACCGCCTTGTCCTTCGGATTCTTGGTGTGGGCTGCCCTCGATAGGCACCACAGCCAACCTGCCCACGTTGCTCCCCATGCGGTGCGTTTGAGTCGGGTTCGTCTGATCTCGATCGTACTCTCGGCCGTGACCCCTGAGGTCGTGCTGATCATCGTGTTGATGGACGATACGGCGAAACATTCCACCGTACTCTTCGCCGCCGGCGTCGCTGCCGCTGTCTCCCTGCTTGCGCTGACCCGGCTGTGGGGCTTGGCCGTCAGCGTGCGCAATCTCACCGAAAGTCGTGGGAACGACCGGCTGGCGTCACTGGTCGAGCGGTCATCTGATGTCGTCGTGCTCGTCGACGCCGATGGGAAGATCTCGTACACGAGTCCCGCACTGAACACCGTGCTCGGCTACGGCCCAGACGAGTGGATCGGCAGGCAGATCACAACCCTCGATATTCGGGCGATCGGCGAAATCCGCGTCGGCTTGTGGATGGATGTCAAGCAACTACCTCCAGATGGCTCGCTCACACTCGAGGTGTCGGCCTTGCACGCCGACGGCGAGCGGCGCACCATGGAAATGTCGGCCGTCAACTTGACGTCGAAGGTCGCCGTCGCCGGCATCGTGTTGACGCTGCGCGACGTGACCGCCAACCGGATGCTGGAACGCCAACTGAGCTACCGCGCCGATCACGACTCGTTGACCGGCCTCGCCAACCGCGCCAACTTCCTGACGAGAGTCAGCGATGAACTCCACCGTGGTCGCCTGCCCACGCTGCTGTTCCTCGATCTGGATGACTTCAAAGCGATCAATGACGGCCTCGGGCACTCCGAAGGCGATGTTTTGTTGCGTACCGTTGCCGATCGCCTCAAGATCCGTTTCGCCGACTCCACCAACCTTGTCGCTCGTCTTGGTGGCGACGAGTTCGGGATTCTGCTGCTCGACTCGTCGACTGCTGAGGCCAGTGTGTTGGCGCACCAGGCAATCGCCGACCTCAAGGAGTCCATCGCCGTCAACGACTTCCAGTCGGTCTCGGTGAGTGGCTGCATCGGCATCGCCGTCGCCGAGGCGAAGAACAGCCCGTCGGATCTGATGCGCCACGCAGACCTGGCGATGTACCGAGCCAAGCAGTTGGGCAAGGGTCAGGTCGAAGGCTTCGATGCCGATCTCGGCCGCCAGACCGAAAGGCGCAACGAATACAAGCGTGATCTGATGGCTGCGCTCGGCCGCGACCAACTCCGTCTTGTCTACCAGCCGATCGTGCGGTTGTCCGATGGCCGCGCTGTCGGCGCCGAGGCCTTGATGCGATGGGATCATCACATCTACGGCAACGTCCCGCCGAGCGTCTTCATCTCGCTCGCCGAGCAGACCGGTGTGATCATCCCGGTCGGCGCCTGGGCCATCGAGCAGGCGTGCATGTCTGCTGCGGGTTGGGCGGACGACTCGATGTTCGTCACCGTCAACGTTTCTGGAGTTCAGCTCCGCGAGGCGAACTTCGTCGAGGGCGTTCGCCGGAGTTTGCGCTTGAGCGGTCTGGCAGCCGAACGGTTGGTGCTGGAGATCACCGAATCGACGCTGATCGACGACAGCGAGGTTGCCTCCGAGCGGCTTCGAGAGCTGCGTGCGAGCGGCGTTCGCACGGCTTTGGATGATTTCGGCACCGGTTACAGCTCGCTGGCCTACGTGCAGCGTCTGCCGCTAGACATCATCAAAATCGACAGGGAGTTCGTCCAGTCGGTCGAGGGGATTCGCAACCAGGCCTTGGCCAACACGATCGTCACCATGGCTCGAAATCTGGGCCTGCGAACAGTCGCCGAGGGGGTCGAGACCGAGAGCCAAGCGCTCGAGCTGGCCAGGCTCGGGTGTGAATTCGCCCAGGGCTATCTGTTCTTCAAGCCTCTGTCAGCCGTGTCGATGACCGCGCTCGCCGAATTCGAACGTCAGCCGGTGGAAGTCGCGGCTATTCCCACGGTGGAGGTGACGACCATCGCCCTTATCGACCTTCCCGCTCCCTCCCCCGGGCCGTCGGCGGCCAGGATGTTGCCAAGGCCAACCGTGCCGATGCCCGCCCCGGCACCGGCGTCCGTCGGCGAGGTAACCCAACATCTACCTCCGCTGCCGCCGAATTGATCCGGCTCCGCTACAGCGACGGCAGGTCGAGCAGCAGCGCTTGCAGCAACAGTGTTTCGTTGGGATTGCGTTCCATAGATTCGAGCGCTCCATGAATGCGCGCCACGGCGGTGACGCCGGCTTCCGGGCGCGACAGTTGACCGCCGACCAGCGCGTCGCGGTACGCACCCGCGAGCACGCCGAGCCCGCTGCGTAACTCGTCGACCCGGTGACGACGCAGTTCGCGTTTGTGGTGGTCTTCCACCAGCTTGCGCCCACTACCGCGTTCTCCGGTCGCCGCGACCCTGGCCTCGAGTTCGGCGAGTTCCCGGGCGTGGCGAGTGGCTAGAGGCGCGGCAGCGGCATCGATGAGAGCGAGCAGTTCCGAACACAGCTTGACGACGGTCGTGCCCGTGCCGTCGAGACGTGTTGCCAAGCCGGCGAATGCCTGGCGGCGGCCCATCAGCCCGGTATCGGTGGCCAGCACCCGTGCTCTGGTGAGGTTGCCCTCTGCCGCCGCCGCCGCCACCCGGGCGGTGTCTGGATCGATCCCCGATTCGACGAGCGTGGCAGCCACCACGTCGTTGGACAGGGCGGCAAACAGGATCCGTACGCATCTCGAGGCGATCGTGACCAACTCCGGTGTGACCTGATCGGCGAGGACGATGAAGATGGTGCTCGCCGGTGGTTCCTCGAGAGTCTTGAGTAGGCGCGCCGCGGCCGACGCATCGAGCAGGTGGAAGTCGTGGAGGATCATCACCTTGCGAGTGCCCTCCACGGGGGCAAGCGAGGCACTGCGGATGATGTCGGCAACTTGATCGGCCGAAATGCGCGCGCCCTGGCGCACGACCTCGCGCACGTCGGGGTGTTCACCGGCAAGCGCCAACCTGGCGTCACGCTGTGAGGGGTCATCGATGCCGGACATCAACAGTGCCGCGAACGATCGGCTCGCTTCGTTCTTGGTCGAGCCAGGCGGCCCGACGAATAGATAGGCGTGAACCGGATCGTCGGCGGCGCGCGAAAGCCTGCTGACGGCCTGAGCTTGGCCGACCACGGCGGACCACACCGATGGGCTCACAGCTCCAACCGTTCGGCGACGGCCCGGCGGATGTTTGTGCCGACCTCCTCGAGGCTCGCGGCGCCATCGATCACGACCCAATGCAGCGGCTCGGCAGCGGCCATTGTGCGGAATCCGTCGCGCACGCGGGTATGGAAGTCGTCGCCCTCGCGCTCGAATCGGTCGAATTGGCGGCCGCGCATTCGCCGTTCGAGCAGTTCTGGCGGAGCGTCGATCAGCACCACCAGATCCGGCCACAACGAGTGCATTGCCCAGTCGTTGATCTGGCGGATCTCGTCGATCGGCAGCCCGCGGCCGTAGCCCTGGTAGGCGAGGGTCGAATACACGCTGCGATCGCTGACGACATGGCGCCCCGCCGAGAGTGCCGGGGCGACGATCTCGTCGATGTGTTGGGCGCGGTCGGCCGCAGTCAGCAATGCTTCGGCGCGGTGCGACAGGTGGGTGAGCGAGGTGTCGTGGAGGATCGTGCGGATGCGCAGGCCGATGTCGGTGCCGCCTGTCTCGCGGGTCAGCAAGGCGCCGAGGTGCGATGCCAGGCGGGCTGCATGCGTGCTCTTGCCGGTGCCCTCGGCACCTTCGAGGGCGATGTAGCGACCCGTGCTCATACCCGGCGCACCATATCGAGCCTGACAGGCTAGTCTGTGTTTGAGAATCTAATCTTGAATAATGAGACACCGAAGATGCCATGTGGATGATGGTGACGGTCGCTGCGGCGATCTTTCAAACCTGGCGAACCGCCACGCAGCAGCGGCTGCGGGCCCTGCTGTCGGTCAGTGGCGCCGGGTTCGTTCGCTACGTGTGGGGCGCGCCGATCGCCTTCGCCGCAGTCGCCGCCATCGCACTCAGCGGTCATCGACTGCCGACTCCCCCGCTTCGATTCTGGCCGCTGATCGCTGGTGGGGGCTTGGCGCAGATCGTGGCCACGATCTGTCTGATCGGTGCGTTCGACGCCCGTGGGTTCGCAGTCGGCACGGTGTACTCGAAGACGGAAGTGGTGCAGGTGGCGGTGTTCTCTGCGGTGCTGCTCGACGAGACATTGCGCCCGCTGGGTTGGCTGGCGACGACGTTGTGCCTGGGTGGTGTGGTGTTGCTGGCCGGTGGGCGGGCGATTGTGCGTCACCCCGATCGAGCGGCCGTGCTCGGGCTGTTCGCCGGGACCGGGTTCGGGCTCGCCGCAGTTGGCATCCGCGCCGCATCGCAATCGCTTGGCGATTCGCCTGCACTGGTGCGAGCCATTGTCTCGTTGGCAGTCATGAACACGATGCAGACTGCGATGCACGGAGGGTACCTGGCAGTGCGCGAGCGAGACCAGATCGGACTGGCCTTCCACCATTGGCGATCGAGTTCGGTCGTCGGGGTGCTCAGCGTGTGC
>JANNHY010000010.1:0-9001 GCA_031404635.1 Ilumatobacteraceae bacterium | reverse complement strand
TTGCCGGCGTTGCGTTCGTCCTCGTAGAGGATACCGAAGCTCACCCCGGCCTCGTGCAGGATGCGGGCGACGGTGCGCGAGACTTCCTGCAGGCGCTCGTCGAAGGAGGCGAAGTCACCAACGAACCACAGATACCGCACGGGTTCGGTGCGTGCGTCGGTGACGGTGAAGTCGAGCTCCTTGGTCCAGCGGGCCCGTTGACGGCCCGACTTGCCGAACGAGTTGCCCTTCTGGGCGATGTTCTGCAGAGCCTCTTGGAGGCTCGGCTCCATCGAGCCTTCCTCGACCAGACTGCGGCGCAGGGCGACGATGGTGGGGACGTGTTCGATTCCGACTGGGCAGGCCTCGACACAGGCCATACAAGTCGTGCAGGCCCACAGCGTTTCGGCTGGTATCACGCCGCCAGCCAAGGTCGTCGCGCTCGTGGCGAGCGGGCCGCTCGCCGTTGGGCGCGATTCGTGGTCGAGCAGAGTGAATGTTCGCCCGGCGCCGTCCGCCCACTGGCGCAGGTCGAGGATCAAGTCACGCGGCGACAGGGGCGCTCCGCTCGCGGTCGCCGGGCAGGCGACGTGGCAGCGACCGCATTTCGTACACGCATCGAGGTCGAGCAACTGCTTCCAGGTGAAGTCGCCGATAGTTTGCAATCCGAAATGAGTGCCGGATCCGGCCGGCGCTGGGGCCGGCAGGTTGCGAGACGTCGCCGGATCGTGGACGACGAGGTTCGCCGTGTCGGTGACCATGTGCATCGCCTTCGAGAACGGGATATAGGCGACGAAGCCGAGCGCAGCGAGGGAGTGAACCCACCACACGTCGAGGCGCAAGGTGTCGGCGCTGTCGGCGCCGATGCCGATACTGCGGATCGCCTTGGCGACCAGCCAGCCGACCGGCGACCAGATCTCGAAGTCGGGGAACTCGCTGGCTCGGATGCGCAAGCCCTCATGGAGAAACCCGGTGACGAGGATGAAGGCCAATATTCCGACAAAGAGCTGATCGCCGTGTTCGAAGCCTCGCCGCGAGTATCCACCTTCGGGTTGCTCGGCACGGGTGTAGTCGAGTGCCGGCTCGTGACCTACCCAACGCCGCAGCGCCATGAAGCCGAGGGCGACGAGGAAGGCGAGTCCCATCGTGTCGAGCACGAGCGAATACGTGACGTAGAACACTCCCTTGAAGAAGCTGCGCTCCTCGCCGAAGAACAGCCGGACGATGTCCTCGTCGATCGTCAAGATGACGGTGCCGACGAACAGCGTGATGAAACCCCACAAGATGAAGAAGTGGGCGACACCTGCTCCGAAGTCACCTTTGGCGATGCTGCTGTTCGACGCGATCACGTAGAGCGAGTCGATTCGCTTGTGGCGACGCGCCGGGCGACCCTGGCGGTACTTGGCGACCCGGCTCCAGAATCCCCAGACAAACACCACGATGGCGGCCGTCGAGAGCACGTAGAACACCACCTTGCCGATGGTGGAGAAGTCCTCGAAGACCTCGCGCGTCTCGCCATCGACGCTGCCCAGCACGACGTCGATCATCCGCCGGCCTTCTCCGTCAGCTCGGGGAGCAGATCGAACAGGTCGACGGTCGTCCCATAGTGGGCGACATCGAAGATCGGGGCCTTGGCGTCGGTGTTGCAGGCGATGATCAACTCGGCGTCGCGCATCCCTTCGAGATGCTCCGGCGCGCCCGAGATCCCGAACATCACATAGGCGCGGGGCTTGACCTTGAGGCCGGACTTGCCCACCTGGCGGGTCTTGGGAAGCCAACCGGCATCGACGATCGGGCGGGACGCGGCGACCGGTGCGCCGATGGCGTTGGCGAACTCCTGCACCAAGTCGATGTCGTCCTTGGATCCGATGCCACGTCCGACCGCCACGAGCAGATCGACCTCGGTGATGTCGACGTCGCCCCCGGCGGGCTCGGCCCGCGAACGAAATTTGACTCGCCCGCTTGAAGCCGGCGGCGTCAACGCCTCGATCACCGGATTTCCGTCTTGGCGCCCCGCATTTGCCGGGAACGAGCTGGCTATGACCGCGGCGACGGCGCGTTCGGTGGTGATCACCGCCTCGGCCATGATCTTGCCTCCATAGATCTGCGATGTAGTCACGATGGCATCACCCTCGGCGACCACGTCGACGACATACGAGACGAGCGGAGCGTCCCACCGAACCGACAAGGCACCAGCGAGGTCGAGGCCGGCCGTCGTCGTCGGCAACAGCACGAGCCGAGGTGTACGCGCGGCGACGGCGACCATCATCGCCTCGAGGTAGGAATCTGAGGAATAGTCGCCGAGACCCGGGCCATCGATGGTGAGCACCAAGCCTGCGCCCCCGAGTTGGCCGGCGAGCGCGTCGTTGCCGACGAGCACGGCAATCGCCTGGCCCCCCCAGCCGTCCGCCAGTTGGCGCGCTTTGCCGAGCAACTCGAAGGTGGTATCGGTGAGCACGCCCCCGGCGCACTCGGCGATCACGACAACGTCATTGGACATCTCGAAGTCTCCTGCAAACTACTTGAGCAATCCGCGGGCGCGGATCAGGTCGATGATCTTGCCGGCGACCTCTTTGTCGGACCCCGTGAGCATCTCCGCATGAGTGGTCTGTTCCGGCAGATACATGCGTCGGATCGTGAGGCCGGCGCCGGCGCCGGGCCGCGGGATCGTGACCTGCTCGATGCCGCCGGCCTGCTGCGCCTGGCGGATCTTGGCGATCGGCACGTAGCGCGGCGCCTGGCGAGCGGCCTGGACGCCGATGACGGCCGGCGTGGTCACGTCGAGCGTGGCCACGACACCACCTGCGAACTCCTGATCGACACTGACGCCTTCGGTCGCCTGGATGCCGACCACGACCGACAACTGCGGTACGTCGAGCATCGCCGCCAGGATCGGGGCAAGCTGCCCGTCGAGGTCGTCGGCGGCTTGCACTCCGGTGAGCACGAGGTCGAACGTCTCGCCGCCCAGCCACCCGGCGAATGCCGCTGCGCGAGTATGCGAATCGACCCAGCCGCTCGACGTGTCCAACCCGGTGAGCTTGATTGCTCGGTCGGCTCCCTTGGCGAGCGCCGAATAGAGCGACTGGTCGATCCCCGAATCATCGAGGCCGACGACATCGACGCTCGCCCCAGTCGCGTCTTTGATCAGCAGTGCTTCTTCGAGCGCGTGGTTGTCGAACTCGTTGAGTAGCAGCGTCAGGTACTCCCGATCGACGTCGCTGCCGTCGTCGTTGATCTCGAACTCCTCGACGAGATCAGGCACTTGCTTGAGTAGTACCACGATGCGCACGGGTTACCTCTTTGGGCTTCGAAGAGCGACCAGGTCGAGCTGGGCGGTGATGTCGGACATATCGGTGTCGTTCGGAAAGAACGGGTAATCGCGCGTCGGCTCGGACGGCCGGTAGGAGCCGTAGGGCCTCGTGCAGCCGGGTTCGCCCTTGCTACCGGGGCAGCCGTCGGTCATGAACGGGACGCCACTGCAGACTGCGGCGTCGATCACCTGGTCGTTCCCTTCGAGGCCGACGATGTTGCCGCCGTCGTCGAACGAAAAGTTCTCGAAGCAGAACCCTTCGGTCTCGATCAGGTGCTTGGCCAATTGCGCTCGACGCCAGCGCGCGATGGGCGACTTCGGGTGTTCGCCGAGTCGAGAATCGGGCTCCGGGTTGAAGCAGAACAGGTACGACAGGATCTCGCGGTCGCGCAGACGGACGAAGGTGTCGACGAGGTCGTGGTCGGTCTCACCGAGTCCGACGAGTGTGTGGCAGTTGACTTTCCATGGCCCGAACACGGCGCGGGCGGCGTCCACGATCTCCCAGTACTTGCCCCAGCTGAGGCCCCCACCGGACGGCACTTCGGTGCGGTGCCGGCGAAACAAGTCCTCGGTGACCGCGTCGAGACCGATGCCGATCATGTCGACGCCGAGGCGCTTGAAGGTCTCGAGACGTGAACGGTCGAGGGTAGGCGGAGCGACGAGGATCGACAGCGGTGTGCGCACCCCGGCGACGATCCGCGAGGTGATCTCGCAGGTGTCGGCGAACGCTCGGCCGTGGGTGACCATCGAAATGCACAGCCGTGCGAGCTTCGCCTCGTTACGGGCCATTCGTTCGACGAGCTCGTCGGTGGAGACCAGCGGCCACTCGACGCGGATGAATGATTTGTCGGCGTAGGCACCCGGCCTGGTTCTGGCCAGGCCGCAGTACGAGCAGTCCGAGCGGCAGCCGGAGTCGTAGTTGAGCAGGAGGTTGATCCCGCCGTTGCTGACGTCGCGGGGGAACTGGCCCGATTTGAAGCGCAGAGCGATGGCGCTGGCGGTGGAGATGCGAACCCAGTCGGGACTTTCCTGGGCCGCAGGTGTCGTGTTGATCATGGGTAGCAATTTGGTGGTCATGAATGTGCTCCGCCAGGTTCAGGGAAATAGCACGATCCTTCGATCAGTGGAGCGGCCACACCGTGTCTCGTTGCCTGCTCGGCGGCCTGCCACACGGCGGCGGCGAGCTGCTCGGGCGAAACACCGAGGCCGGTGTCGTCGCCACACGTGCTTCGTGCCAGTACGGCGAGCGCCTCGGCGTCGGCCCTCGCCCATTTCAACATCGACTCGTACTCGGCCAGCGGCGCCGGCATCTCGTTGAAGTCGCCGGTGAACATCGCGCTCTTGATCGTGTCGCCTTGCAGCGCGACGTACACGCGAACGAGCCCGCCAGGTGTCTTGATCATCGACGAGGAGTTGGCATCGGCTCGTGGGCTTCGCTGGAAGCACCACTCGTCGGTGGCGTACTTGCTGGTGACGAGATCGGTGGCGAGTTCGATCTCGGCCGCGGTGGGCGTCGACTCGGCCAACTCGATGCCGAGGGCTTCGCAGAATCCGAGAGCGACGACCTCGCGCACTGAGGCGCCGGTCCAGGATTGCCCCGTCTCGCGGCTTACCGTCGTAACTCGCTCGGCCACCGCGGTCGGCCCGGATGCGCCGAGTTTGGCGGCCGGCACGTTGAGCACCTCGAGCATGAACGGGATATCGAGGTCGGCGAGGATGCTGGAGTGGAACAGCAGGGCCCCGGCGCCGTCGAGGTACAGGCCGAGGCCGGCGATCTTGCGGCCATCGACCTTGAGGTCGTTTTTCCCGGCGAAGCGGGCGTCGATACCGAGCTTCGCCAACCCGGCGATGATGCCGCGCGAGAACTGCTCCAGCAGATCCTTGGGTCGCTCGGCGATCGGCGCAGTGGTGACCACGGCGACTCCGAGTTGGCCCTCGCCCATGACGATCGCCCCGCCGCCGGTGGGTCGGCGACCGAGGTCGGTTCCGGTTCGCCGGCATGCTTCGACGTCGACCTCGGCGTCGATGTGCTGGTACCGGCCGCATAGCGCGACGTGGCTGGCGTACGTGTACAGCCGCAGGATGGGCGCATCCTGGTGTCCCCGACCGTGCCCTGCCATCAGAGCCTCGTCGAGGGCGAGGCCGTCGGCCCCACCGACGCCGTCGTCGGCAATGCATCTCCAGCGGTTCACGTCGTGCTCCCGACCGCAACCGACACCTCGCGGTAGGACTGTTCGGCTGCGCCGGTCCAGGTGAGCGAACAGCAGTATTCGAACAGTCGCGCCTCCAGGCCGAGAGACTCTGCGTAGGCGATTGCGCCCTCTGCCGGGTAGGCGATCCCGTTGAGCCCGTGGTCGATCGCCGCCCGGTCGAGGGCGACCTTGGTGTCGCCCATCGGACGTCCGCACCCGAGATTGATCGTCGTCGTCGGCATCGTGGCGCGGGCGAGGGCGAAGAAGTCGACCACGTCGGGCAACGGAGGCGGAGGGATGTGCTCCATCGGTGTGCCGACGAGCGGCACGAGCACCACAAGGATCAGCGTCGAAACGGGGTGGGCGGCGATCACCTCGAGGGCTCGCTGTTCACCGAGGAACCGCCCGTAATGCATGCCGAGGACAATGTGGGGGATGATCCGCAGCTCGGCCTCGGCGAGCAATGCGAGGGACCGGTCGAAGTCATCGACCGTGAGATCGAGGTGGTAGACGTCGCGGATCGTCTCGTCGGCGCCGATTATGTCGAGCATCACCGCGTCGACTCCGGCGGCAGCAAGACCTTCGGCGAGGCGCGGGCTGACCACACCGGAGTGGACGACGATCTTCATCCCCAACTCGCTGCGGATGCGCGCGATCGCGTCGAGGTGGCCCTCCATCGGCACCCCACCGTCGCGGCCCGACCCGCCCGACACCAAGATGCCGTCGGTTCCCTCGCTCTTGAGCCTGAGCGCGACCGACATCAACTCGTCGCCGGAACGCGCCGAGATCATGCCCTTCAGCACCTTGGCTTCGCAGTGATCGCATTGCAGCACACAGCTGCCGCCGGTGACCGAGATCGGCATGAAGCGACGCGGGTTGTCAGGCCGCCATTCGCTGGTCTGCCAGCGCTTGAGACCGGGCGCGAAGAAATCGATGTGGTCGCCGAAGTTGGCCTCGCGCACCGCGGCGCCGATTGCGGCGCTCATTCGGCCAGGACTCCCTGGCGACGGTATTCGTCGACCTTGGCGGCGAAGGCGGCGACGACCGTCACTGTCCCCTCGGTGAGTTGATCCCGTTCACCTTCGAAGTCGAATGGCATCAGCTCCACGAACCACCCGTCGCCGTAGGGATCGCGCTCGCAGATGCCCGGACTGGACATCACTTCGGCGTTGGCGGCGACGATCGCGCCCGACAACGGCGAACGGATCGGGCCGACGAACTTCTCGGCTTCGAGGGTGCCGAACGGCTCACCCCGAGCGACGATGGTTCCGGCGTCGGCGAACTCGAGCTGGGAGAGGGTGCCGGCGGTGTCGAGACCGAGTGGATCCATACCGATACGCACCGAGCCGCCTTCGCTGACCTTCACCCACAGGTGGAAGTCGAGGTGATAGGCGCGGTCGAGGCAAACCTTGAATCCGCGCACGTTGTGCTCGTCGCTCACAATGACCTCCCCGGATCGGCGCGGGTGATGAGGTTGGCAAGGCTGCGACCGGCAGCGCCCGAGCGATCGAGGGTGCTTGCCGCCTCGGCGAGTGTGAGGCCGGCCAGCTCGGCCTCGAGTGACGTGCTCGAACCGTTGAGCCCAGCGTGTTGCAGGTGGGCCCGCAGCACCCGGTCGTTGGCGACGCAGACGACCACCTCGGCCTCCCGTTCGGTAGCGGCGAACATCCACACGCCCGCCCTGATCTTTGCCTGCCAGGCAACCGGATCGGGGCGCGATCGCCCCTCCAGCCACGTCTGGGAGAGGAATCGCTGGTCGAGCTCGTCGAGCCGGTCGCGCTCGATCGGGTTCAGCACGCCCTCGCGAGGCGTCAGTCCGAATGCCTGCGCGTAGGCGTCGATGGCGGCAGCCTTGAACGCCGACGGATCTGCAGGGGTGGCGGCGACGTAGCGGCGGATGAGGTGGGCAAGTTCGTTACGGGCGGTGAGAGTCGGGGCGCGCAGGATCGAGGCGGCGGCGTGATGGTCGAAGTCGATGATCAGATTGCCGGCGACAATCGCCGCATCGCCGATCTGGCCGGCGCCGTAGCCGCATATCTTCCGGTCGCCGACGACGATCTCGAGCTGCTCGTCGAGCTCGGCGGGAATCCCGGCGGCGTGGTAGGCCTCGATGGCGGGTGTCAACAGCCACCGCAGGGCGCTTCGACGCGCCGCCGGGACGGCCTTGACGGGCACGGTGATCTGGAAGAAGAGCTGCCCGCTGTCAAGATAGACCGGGCCGCCACCGATCATCCGCCGGTACACGGGCCAGCTGTTGACCGCGCAGGTTTCGAGGTCGACCTCGTCGAGGCGTCGGTGATAGCCGATCGAGACATAGGGGTCGCTCGGCCGCACGAACGACAGCGTCGGCGCGGCCCCGCCCGAGACGCCGTAGGCGACGGCGTGCCACAGCGTTTGGGAGCGCAGCGGCGCGGCATCGCCGAAGTCGATCACCCGCAGCGGCGCCGGGGCTGTCACGCGAACATCGCCTCGGCCATCAACTCGACGATGTCGAGCACCTTGAGTTGGTCGTTGCCGGTCGATTTCGCGGCATCCTCGAAACGCGACACCTCGTACGGGCAACACACCGCGAGGACGTCGGCGCCCGTCTCGACGGCCTCCCTCACGCGGCGCTCGGAGAGCCGCTCGGTAGTGTGGTTGGCGGTGAGGCCGTCGAGCCACATGCCGCCGCCGCCCCCACCGCAGCAGTAGCCGTTCTCGCGGCAGCGAGCCATCTCGGTCATCCTCAGACCGGGAATCGACTCGAGCAACCGGCGGGGCGCGTCGTACTCGCCGTTGTGCCGCCCGAGATAGCAGGGGTCGTGGAACGTCACCTGGTAGTCGAGCGAGCGGTTCCATTCGATGCGGTCGCGCAGCGGGGCGAGCAGTTGGGTGTAGTGGAGAACGTCGTAGGTGTGCCCGTATGTCGGGTACACGTTGCGCAGGGCGTTGTAGCCGTGCGGGTCCGGAGTGACGATGCGGGCGAACTCGTAGCGGCCGAGTGTGGCGACCATGTCGTCCATCAGCGACTCGAACAATCCTTTCTCGCCGGCCAGGCGCTGCGAGTCCCCGATCGTCTTCTCCTCGGCGCCGAGAATCGCCCAGTCGACGCCCAAGGCGTTGGCGATCTGGGCAAAGGCGCGGGCGGCCTGCTGGCCCCGGGGGTGATAGCTCCAGTAGTCCTCGACGATCATCAACACATCGACGGGGGAGGGGTCGTCCGGTAGCACGCGGACGTCGACCCCCTTGGCCCACGCGGCGCGGCGCCTTGGGTTCTGGCCAAGGGCGTTGCCGTAGCGGAACGACTTCTCGAACACGTCCTGCAGTTCGGCGGGCACGTTGCCGTTGGTGACCGCCACTTCTCGCACGGCCGGCATCACCTTGATCAGGTTGACTTCCTTGGGGCACACTCGCAAGCAGTTCATGCACAACCTGGCGCTGCGCACCGCGCTCGATCAACTGGCCGGTTTCAGCCGCGACGCGGCTCAGGCATGGCAGCAGGGCACCAGCCGCCCCATAGCAGCAGGAGAGTCTCGATGAA
>JANNHY010000009.1:0-5571 GCA_031404635.1 Ilumatobacteraceae bacterium | reverse complement strand
GGTACACCGTGCGGTGACGCACGACGGCCGTGATGTTGCCGTCAAGGTCCAATATCCCGGCGTGGCCGCGTCCATCGAAGCCGACCTCGACAACGCCGAAGCCTTCTACCGTCTCGGCACCGCCTTCGTGCTCAAGGGACTCGACGCCAAAGGTTTGGTCGACGAGCTGCGCAACCGGATGCGCGACGAGCTCGACTACGAGTTGGAAGCAGCCAACCAAACCGAGTTCAGCACCCACTTTGCGGCTCATCCGTTCATCACGATCCCCTCGGTGGACTTGGCGAACAGCACGAAACGAGTGCTGACCACCGAGTGGGTCGAGGGGATGTCATGGGCTGAATTCGAATCGACGGCAACTGCGGCGGCCCGCCGACGCGCCGGGGAGTCGATCTGGCGATTCGCCCAATACGCAGTGCACCGCCTCGGCGCCTTCAACGGCGACCCGCACCCTGGCAACTACCGGTTCAGCATCGACGGCGACGTCACGTTCTTGGACTTCGGGCTGGTCAAACGCTGGACCCCCGAGGAATGGGAGCAACTGACCCCGAGCATCGACGCCATCATCGTGCATCGCGACCCCGAAAGGCTGGTGACGGTCATGGAGGAGATCGGCTTCCTCCGCGCCGGCCACGGCCTGCAGGCACAACAGGTCTACGACTACGTCAGCACGCCGTACCGGCCCTACCTCAGCGAAGAGTTCACCTTCACCCGTGCGTTCGTACGCGAGGCGATGTCGACGATCATCGACGTCAAGGGACCGCACGCCAAGGTGATCGAGAAACTCAACATGCCACCGAGTTTCGTGATCCTCGACCGCGTCGTTTGGGGCGTCAGCGCGATCCTGGGCAAATTGGAGGTGACTGCTCCGTGGCGGTCGATGCTGCTGGAGTACCGCGACAGCGGTCCCCCGGCCACTCCCCTCGGCGAGGCGGAGCAGGCGTGGCTCATGTCGACGAGGCGCCGGTAAACGCATCGCCGGGCATTTCCTACAGGTTGAGAACTCCGCGTTGACCCGGTCGGAGTTCTGCCCGCTACTGTCCCCGCCAACCAACTCCGCCGCCGACAAGCACGTGGCGGGCCTATTCGCAGAACCCAAAAGGGGCAAACGTGGCCGATCCGTACAAGCCGAGGGCGCCGTTCGCGCCCTGGGATCGCCGCACGCTGCCCGGCGCCTTCGACGTCGAGGAGTCGGCACGGCGGGTCGGCAACTACAAGTGGGCCGAGATGAAGCTGTTCGAGGCCCTCGGAGGGTGGGTGGCCACCGTGCCGGAGCTCGACGTCAAGATGCGCCTCGGCACGCACTGTTACAAGCACGCATGGCATGCCGAGCTGTGGCACAAGCGTCTGCCGGAACTGCGCGAGATGAACCCCGACCGGCTCACCCGACCGGCCAACGAGGCGATGGTCCGTTTCGTCGAGGCGCTGGCCGAGCCCGAAGCCGCCGACCTGACGATCGAGAAGCTTGTCGGCGTGTATCGGGTTTTCATCCCCCACTTCATTTCGGCCTACACGTATCACCGCAACAACACCAGCGAGATCACCGACGCGCCGACGATCCGCTCGATCAACTTCATCCTCCAAGACGAGTTCGACGACTGGCGCGACGGCGAGATGCTGCTGCAGTCGCTGATCGAAACCCCCGAAGAGGTCGATCGGGCCGCGGCGCACCAGGCGCGACTTGAGAAGTTGATGCTCGAGGCCGGTGGCATCGCCGGACCGGGTTCGATCGGTGCGCAGGCATGAGGCAGTTCTTCCCCGTCGAGGAGTTGGCCCGCGACGCCAGGTTCCAAACCGTCACCAACCACGAGCGCATGGTCGACCCGCGCACGGTCTTCCAGCCGCACCGACAGGTACGCAACAACAATCGCCTCACGCCGTCGCGCCGCGATGCCAGCGATGCCGCCAGGGCATTGATGCACGGCATCTTCGTCGGCGAGATCCAGGCGCTCGGCGACTGGCTGCGCAAGGTCACCGAGAACGACCCCGAACGACGCAAGCGGGCGCTCGAGTTCCAGAGCCTCGTCGACAAGCTGTTCAGCTACGGCGGCACCCGCAGCGACAGCGAGGAATCACCGATCGGGCTCGCCCGCCGCTTCCGTGAGCTGGCCGGATTCACCGACACCGAGGTCGACGAGATCGCCGACGTCAGCTTGGCGGCACTCAACGAACGCAAGGCCTTCGTTGCGAAAGCAAGCGTCAGGGCATGAGCGTGTCGGTCACGCCGCAGGACTTCAAGTTCGTCGCCTACGACGCTGCCCTGATCCAGCGCATCGCCGAGGAGTTGCTCGCATCGCTCGGTCTCGCCGGCCCCGACGTACACATCGAGGTCGACGAGACCACCCCGCTGTCGCGCATGCGCGTCGAGAGCGGCGACACGATCTCGATCCACGCCGAGAGTGGTGCATTCGAAGACACCAAGCGACCCCGCCAACAGAGCGAGACCGCCACAGCCACATCGCTCGGCCGGGTGTTGCTGCGGGTCAGGGATCGGCTCTCGGGCGGCTTCGATGAGACTCCGCCCGACGAGGACTTGACGTTGGCGCAGATGGCAGCGTGGGAGACCTATTGCGTCGGCCGGCTGGAGCGTCTCGGTGTGCCCGTTAACCAGCAGCGCTGGCGCTACAACTTCCGCAACCGCCACGGCTTCACCGACGCGATCGACGCCTCGTTCGACGGTCTCTGGACCAGCGACGGCTTGACGTGGGGCGAACTCGAGGCGATCTGCGCTGGCGACGGATGAACACCGTCTCCTCGTCGTCGATCGCCGTCAACGGCGTCGAACTCGATGTCCACCAGGCCGGCGACCCGGCCAACCCGACGGTGGTGTTGTGCCACGGCTTCCCCGAGTTGGCGTACTCGTGGCGTAACCAGATGATGCCGCTGGCCGAGTCCGGCTATCACGTGGTCGCCCCCGATCAGCGCGGCTATGGCCATTCGTCGGCGCCACAGGATATCGCTGCGTATGGCATCGGCGATCTCACCGGCGACCTGCTTGCCCTGCTCGATCATTTCGGCAAGGCCGACGCCGTGTTCGTCGGCCACGACTGGGGAGCGCTGATCGTGTGGGATCTCGCCCGGTTGAACCCGCAGCGGGTGCGGTCGGTCGTGGGCGTCAGCGTGCCGTTCATACAATGGCCGGCCCCGCCTACACAACTGATGAGGATGCGGTACGGAGACCGCTTTTTCTACATCCTCTACTTCCAGGAGCCGGGAGTCGCCGAGACCGAGCTCGACGCCAACGCCTACGACTCGATGGCCAGGCTACTTTGGGTGGCCAGCGGTGCCGGGTTCAGCCAGCGCGACAGATCCGCCGAACTTTGGCCGATGGAAGGCACCGGGATCCTGACGGCGATGCACGAACCCCCCGCTCGGCCGTTCGTCGGACCCGAGGGGCCGTGGCTCACCGAGGCCGACCTGCAGACCTACGCCGAGGAGTTCGCCCACAGCGGCTTCTTCGGGCCGGTCAGTTACTACCGAAACCTCGACGCCAACTTCGAGGTGGTCAGAGGGCTCGGTCCGGAGCACCTCACCATGCCCACCTACTTCATCGGTGGCAGTGACGATGCGGTCAATGTGATGGATCCATCAGGTATCGAGCGAATGCAGAACCTGCTGCCCGATTTCCGTGGATCCACCGTGCTCGACGGTGTCGGCCACTGGACACAACAGGAAGCCCCAGCGGCGTTCAATCACGCCCTGCTGGGCTTCCTGCGAAGTCTGTGACCAGCATCGTGCGGCGAACAGGCGAGAGCCGGCCTTATCGGCGCTGCAGTTTGCTGAGCAGGCGCAGCAACTCGAGGTACAGCCACACCAAGGTGATCACCAGCGCAAACGCCGCAAACCACTCCATGCCCTTCGGCAGGCCCTGCTCGGCGCCGCGCTCGATGAAGTCGAAGTCGATTGCCAAGTTCATGGCCGCTAAGCCGGCGGCGAAGACGCTGAAGGCGATGCCGAGTCCGCTGGCCGAGTTCAAGAAGTTGACCGAACCGGCGCCGAGGATCAGGCGGAAGACGAACGAGACGAGGTAGAACAGCATCAGACCCATAGTTGCCGTGATGACGATCTTGCGGAAGCGGTCGGTGACTTTGAGGATGCGGGTGCGGTACAGCACCAGCATCATCGCGAACACGCCGAGTGTGGCCCCGACGGCCTGCACGACGATACCGTTCTGGTAGCCCTCGTAGGCCTTGGAGATGACACCGAGAAAGAAGCCCTCGCCGAGGGCGTAGACCGGCGCAAGCACCTTGGCCCACATCGGCCTGAAGTAGATGGCGATGACGCAGGCGAAGCCGACGAGCACCCCGCCCAGTGCCAAGGCGGGGAAGCCGCTAACGTCGCCCTGATTGTCGGGCCCCATCTGCCACCCGACGGCCGCGGCGGCGAGGAGCAACACCATCAACACACCGCTGGCGCTGATCGTGCCGCCGACGGTCATGACGTTGCCCTTCCACGGGCTGATCGGGCCGTCGGTGATCGGTGTGGATCGAGTCGATGGGTCGGGTGCGCCCCAACCTGGATTTCGCGCAGCCTGTTTCCAGATGCGCTCGTTGAGAATCGGGTTTGCCATGGACCCCTCCTTGGGCGAACGAGTTTCGAAAACGAACGTTACAGCCGCGTACGCCGCTTGTGCGTGTGATGTTGGTCAGAGTTCGGTTAGAGCAGATCGTGGGCGCTCGGCCCGTCCCACAGGTCGATTTCGGGGGCTGCTGTCAACAGTCCGCTGCACGACCTGGCCATATCGACCATGACCTCGCTGTCGAAATGGGTGCGCTGGGCGGCGGCAGAATCCCACTTGTGGATGATCAGATAGCGGCCGGGTTGCGTGACCGAGGCACACAGATCGACGTTGCGGCAACCGGGTTGCATGCGGGTCAGCACGACGTACTTCGACAGCACGGCGATCAACGAATCAGCATCGACGGCATCGAAGCGCATCGTCACGATCGCCACCTCGATGTCGCCGGCGTCCGCTGAGCTGGCCATGCCCGCGAACGATACACGGTACGTCTGTATCTGTATCCATGATGGAGGATGATTTGATAACACCGGGTGGGGGGTACTTGACCTGGTGGGTATCGTGAGGCATCTGCCGCTCGGGTTACCGAGAGGTGAACAAACTCACCCCTTGAGGAGCATTCGTGGCGAAAGATCGCGTAGAACGCGACGAAGAAGACCTGGTTCGCCTGTACCTGACCGATATCGGTCAATACATGTTGCTCACCAAGGACGACGAAGTTCGACTCGCCAAGCAAATCGAGGGCGGTAAGGCCGCAATCGAAGAACTCGACCAGGTCGGCAAAGACCTGACCGCCGCCAAGAAGCGCGAGCTGCGTCGCGCCGCACGTGAAGGCGAAGATGCCGAGCGGGCATTCGTGCAGTCCAACCTGCGCCTAGTGGTGTCGATCGCCAAGAAGTACCAGGCGTCTGGGCTGCCACTGCTCGACCTGATCCAGGAGGGCAATCTCGGCTAGTCGAGAAGGTCGGCAGCACGATCAGCCGGTTTACCTGCGCCAAGACTTCGCGCACGACGTTCGAGAGCATCACGGCAATGCTGTACACGCCGACGACGTC
>JANNHY010000008.1:0-6070 GCA_031404635.1 Ilumatobacteraceae bacterium | reverse complement strand
CCGACGTAGACAATGCGGTAACCCTTCTTGGCACGAACCTTGACCTCGTGGTGGACCTTGGTGACCAATGGGCAGACCGAGTCGACCACGTAGCTGCCACGAGCACGCGCCGCGGCGACCACTTCTGGCGCCGATCCGTGTGCTGACAGCATGATCGGGCGGCCACCAGGAACATCGGCGATGTCGTCGACGAACACCACGCCCTGCTCGACGAAACGGTCGACGACGATCTTGTTGTGGACGATCTCGTGGTAGCAGTACACCGGCGGCTCGAAGGTGCGCACCATCCACGCCAACGCCTTGATCGCCATTTCGACACCCGCGCAAAACCCACGTGGTTCGGCCAGCAGCACCCGATCGACGTCCACGCGCGAAGGCTACCCCCGGCCTGTCACCGATAGCCTGAGTGCCCATGTCCGCACCGGTGGTTGTCAGCGTCGCGCCCGGGTCCGCCGCTGAGCGGGCCGGCCTGTGCGCTGGCGACGAGGTGGTCACGATCAACGGAATCGTGCCCCGCGACATCATCGAATGGCGCTTCGCTGCCGACGAACCCGAAATCGATATCGAGTTGCGACGCGGCGGCCTCGAATCATCGGTTGAGATCGTCAAGCGCGACGGCGAACCATTGGGAGTCGAAGTGTCGAGTGCCGTGTTCGATCGCGTCCGCACCTGTGACAACCACTGCGAGTTCTGCTTCATCTACCAACTGCCATCCGGGATGCGCCGCAGCCTGTACCTGAAAGACGACGACTACAGGCTTAGCTTTCTGTACGGCAACTTCACCACGCTGACCCGCTTCACTGAGGCCGATCTCGAACGAGTAGTAACCGAGCGCCTTTCTCCGCTGAACGTCAGCATCCACGCCACCGATCCCGACGTTCGGGCGCGGATGTTGAAGAACCCCCGCGGTGGCATGAGCCTGCGCTGGTTGCGGGCGCTGCTCGACCACGGCATCACCGTGCGCGGCCAGGTCGTGCTCTGCCCAGGCGTCAACGACGGCCAGATCTTCGACCGCACCATGGCCGGCGTGCTCGACGAGTACCCCGATCTCGATTCGGTGGCAGTCGTGCCGTTGGGGTTGAGCAGGTTCAACACCGAATCGGCGATGCGGCCGCACACCCGCTTCGAGGCTGACGCGATGGTCGATGCGATCGACGACTGGCAAGGCGTATTCCTGCAGACCCTCGGGCGTCGAATGGTGTTCGCCGCCGACGAGTACTACCTGATGGCCGACCGCCCGTTCCCGGCTGCCGACACGTACGAAGACTTCTCGATGCACGAAGACGGTGTAGGCATGGCCCGCACGTTCGAGATGGAGTTCAACGGGCGGGCTCCGACGCCGACCGGACCTCAGGCCGGCTTCTTCGCCGCCGTCGACGCCCCGCCGAACCCAGCCGCCTACACGGGTCTGCGTGCCCGCGCCTGCGGCACCGATGGTGCGCCGTTGCGCCTGCGCGCCCGCCGCGACGCACCGATCGGAATTCTCACCGGTGAGTTCGGGGCTAGGGTGATCACCCCCCTCATCGATGATCTGGGGCGACCCGACGTCAGGGTTATCCCGGTTGGCAACGAGTTCTTCGGCGGCAATACTGCGGTCACCGGGTTGATGGTCGGGCACGATCTGCAGCGAGTCCTGGCGACCCAACCCTCCGGCCATCGATACCTGCTGCCCGACGTCTGCCTGTCGGAAGGGCGCTTCCTCGACGACACCACCGTCGACGAGTTGCCCCGCACTGTCGAGGTCGTCGCCACCGACGGGATCTCGCTACGCAGAGCTCTCGAGCCCTCGGCATGACGTTGCCCACCGTTGTCATTGTCGGACGACCCAACGTCGGCAAGAGCACCCTCTTCAACCGGATCATCGGCGGGCAGGTGGCCATCGTCGAAGATCGCCCCGGCGTAACCCGCGATCGCAAGGAGACCGAGGCCGAATGGCTCGGCGTCGAATTCCTGCTGGTCGACACGGGCGGCTGGCTGCCGGGCGGCAACGACCTCGATGCCAAGGTCAGCCGCCAGGTCGAGGCTGCGGTCAAGACCGCAGACGTCGTGCTGTTCCTGGTTGACTCGACCACGGGGGTGACCGAAGACGACGAGGCGCTGGCGCACTGGTTGCGCCGCATCAGCGCACCAGTGCTGCTGGTGATCAACAAGGCCGACAACGATCGGCGCGAGAACGACCGCTGGGAGTTCCTGGCGCTCGGCGCCGGCGAGCCTATCCCGGTAAGCGCGTTGCACGGCCGACGCGCCGGTGATCTGCTCGACGAGGTCATTTCCTTGTTGCCCGTCACAGCCGGCGACGACGACCCGGCACCGGGCGTCGATCTCGAAGACGCCACCGAGCTGTGGAAGGCGGGCGATCAGCCGCCACCGCGTGTGGCCATCGTTGGACGCCCAAATGTCGGTAAGAGCACACTGTTCAACCGTCTGGTCGGCGAGGACCGTGCCGTCGTCCACGACTTGGCCGGCACCACCCGTGATGCCATCGACACCCTGGTCGATACGCCGGATGGCCCGATCGTGTTCGTCGACACCGCTGGCATGCGCCGCCGCAGCAGGATCGACGATTCGGCCGAGTACTACTCGGTGGTGCGTGCGCTGCGAGCGATCGATGGCGCCGACATCGCTCTACTGGTGATCGACGCCACGGAGAGCGTCACCAGTCAGGATCAGCGATTGGCCGAGCGGATCGACGCTGCCGGCTGCCCGATCGTGGTGATGCTCAACAAGTGGGAGTTGATCGACGATCCCGAGCAACGGTTGCAGGTCCAGGCGAACCTGAAACGCAAGCTGTACTTCGTCGGCGACGCCCCGATTCTGAAGATTTCCGCACTCACCGGCAAAGGCGTCGACAAGCTGCGACCCGTGCTGCAGGAGGCGATCGCCCAGTATCACCGGCGCGTGCCGACCCGCGACGTCAACCGGGTGATCTCCGACGCGCAGCAGCGCCAGCCCGCCGGCCACGGTGTGCGTGTGCTGTACGCGCTGCAAGGCGCTACCGACCCGCCGACGTTCACCCTGTTCGTCAACCGTGAGCTGCCGCACACGTACATGCGCTACCTGGAGCGCAGCATCCGCGAGGCGTTTGAGTTCGGCAGCACGCCGTTGAAGCTGCGAGTCAGGAAGCGGACCGACTAGTGCCGTGGTGCGAAGACTGCGCCAAGTACTGGGCGCCGGCGGCGATGAACGAAGACGGCACCTGCCCGACGTGCGGGCGACTGGTCGAGGCCCCGGTCCGACAGCCGATCACCGCCAAGAACCTCGATCTGCGCAAGCTGGCGGCGGGGGATGATGGCGAGAGTGCAGCGAAGGCCCCCTGGCATTTCAAGCTGCTGATGGTGCTGCTGGTGCTGTACCTCGGATGGAGAATCGTCCAATTGTTCGCGTGACGGGCGATAGGCTCGCTGCCGAATACCGTACGGGCTGTAGCGCAGCTTGGTTAGCGCACTTGTCTGGGGGACAAGGGGTCGGGAGTTCAAATCTCCCCAGCCCGACAAAGAAGCAGCAGGTCAGGGCCGGTCCGAGAGGGCCGGCCCTGTTCGTTTCCGGCGTTCATTCCGCAGTCATTCCACGAGCCCGGCGCGGCGGACCCTGTAGTGCTGCCCAACCTCGGACGCCCATCTGCAGTCGCAGGCCTCGTACTGGTCGGGGTCGGGGTTCACCAGCCAGGCGCGAAAGCCGTCCGCGTTGAGGCGCAGCGAGGGGCGGACGTGATTGTGGACGATCCATTTGCCGTCCGGGATGGATTCAGGAACCTGCGCCAGGTAGATGTTCGCCGTGAGTTCGCGGCATTCGATCGAGCCGTCCGGTCGGGTGTGCGTGCGGCCGTCGTCGGGGCTCACGCCGGCCCCGCGGCGCGGCGCTTCGCCGCCAACTCGTCAGCACGCCCGCCGCCGAGCCGGGCGACCACATCGGCACCGTCCTCGGGTGTCCAGCCGATGTAGCCCATCGTCGTCTTGGGATCCGAGTGGCCCATCATCCCGCCGACGAGGACCACGTTCCCTCCGCTCCACTTGGCGGCCTCTGACCCGAAGTAGTGCCGCAGCTGGTGGGCGGTCGTGTGCTGGCCGGTGCTCGACGCCGCCGACAACGCCTTGCTGACGGTGACGCCGACGTGTTGGCCGGCGATGTGCTCGCGGTCCGGGTCCGGGGATGGGAACAGCCAGCCGCGGCGCACGCCGCGCAACCGCTCGACGAGGACCGGGTGGAGCGGGACGATCCGGTCCTTGCCGCCCTTGCCCTGGCGGACCATGAGCACGGCCGGCATCCGGTCGAGGTAGATGTCATCGCTCGACAGGGCGGCGATCTCACCGACGCGCAGGCCGGCCAACGCTCCGAGCAGGATCATCAACTGCACCGGACCGGACGACATCGCCACGGCGGTGGCGATCACGTCGGGGCGGGCCGGCTTGGGGAGGTACTTCGGTTTGCGCGGCGGGTCGGTCAGCGACATCGGGTTGAGGGCCACGTGTTCGCGCCGGTGCGCCCACTGGAAGAACGCCTTGAGGTCGCTGTAGTAGCCGGCCTTGGTCCCCGCCGCGTTGAGCCCGGCCAGCCACTGGTCGACGTCGTCGGGCCGGGTGGTCGTGATCGAGCGCGGCGCCAGGAAGTCGGTGAAGCGGTCGAGGCTCGCCGTCCGCCGCCGGCGCGTTGTGTCGGCGAGGCCGCGACCGCGCTGGTACTGGTCGAACGCGTGGAGCAGTTCCTGGTCGGTCACCGTTGCACCTGGGGATACTTGGCGTCGCTGGCCGCTTTTTCGGCCTGCCATAGGGCCTCCTCCTCGTCGGACCAGTGCCCGCCATCACGCAAGCGGGTAATCTGCTGCTCCTCGTTGGCCAGCCGCTCCGGGTCGATGTCGTCGAGCACCTCGCCGATCTTGCTCGTGTTGACCAGTTCGTACATGAGGTCGCCGAGGATGTCGCTGGGCCGAAGGTTGCCGACGACGACCAGATCACCCGCGGTGACGATGTGCTCGACATCGGCGATCAGCTGGCGGGCGGGGCCGAAGTCGTGGTGATCGATCATGGCCGAGAGGGCCGGTGCTACTTGGTCGATGTAGTGGTCGTGGATCGCACGCAGCACCTCGACGAGTTGGCTGTTGATCGCCTCGGCGAAGGGTGTGGGGGTGATGGTGGTCATGGTTCCGTCTTTCTGGTTGGTGAAGGTACTCAGCCGATACCGAGCTGCTTGCTCATCGCCGCCGACGCCGAGCGCTGCGCCCCGGGGACGACGTGCTGGTAGAGATCCATCGTGATGCTGGTCGAGGCGTGCCCGAGGCGCTCCGACACGACCTTGACCGGGGTGCCGGCGGCGAGCATCAACGTCGCACAGGTGTGTCGTAACCCATGAACGCCGATCGCCGGAACCTTGGCCCGGTCGGCAGCGGCCTCCAGCTTGCGCCCGATCGAGGCCGGGTGCAGCGGGCGGCCGTCCTCGGTGGCGAACACCCAATCGGCACCCTGCCATCCCGGGCCCCAGGCGAGTTGCTCGGCGACCTGGCGCTTGCGGTGCGCTCTCAGGACCCGCACCACGCCCTCGTCGAGGTCGATGATCCGCGGCGGGGCGTCGGTCTTCGGCGTCGATTCGTTGACCTCCCGGCCGACGATGACGAGCTGGCGGTTCACCTTGAGCGACCCCGCTGCCGGGTCGTCGAGGACGAGGTCACGCCATTGCAGCCCGGCCAGCTCGCCCCGGCGCATGCCGCCGTTGAGGGCCAGCGCGTAGAGGGCGTAGAGGCGGTCATCGGCGACCGCCTCGAGGAAGATCGACGCCTGCTCGGCCGTCCAGTAGCGGAGGCGGTCGGGGGAGCGCTTGGCCTGCTTGCGCCGGGCGCTCTTTGGGATCGCCGCCGCCGGGTTGGACTTGAGATGGCCGGTCTCGACCGCGTACCCGAAGGCGGTCCTCAGCATCGTGCTGACGTGGTGGACGGTCTGGTCCGACAACGCCTGGCCACGGCGACCGCCCTTGGTCGACAGGAGTTCATAGAGCCGGGTCAGGTGCCCGGGGGTGACATCGCGTAGCGGAACCTCGCCGATGTGCGGGTCGACGTAGGCGCGGTGCCTCCGGGGGTGGT
>JANNHY010000007.1:0-2375 GCA_031404635.1 Ilumatobacteraceae bacterium | reverse complement strand
CGAGCGGGTCCGGCGCCAACTGGCGGCTTCGATCCAGGAATTTGTGTCCACCCAGGAAGCGCCGCTGGCCGAATCCGCCGCGCCACTGCGGCCCGTGCCGCCACCCGGCCCGCCCGTGGCACCGGGGCAGACCGGGCTGGATCCGCAATCGAAGAAAGTTCGTGCACTGATGCGACGGGGTCATGTCATCGCAATACTCCTGACGCTCGCGATGCGCGCTGCCGCGCAGTCGAACGAGAGCGGCCACGTTGCGCTTCAGTCCGGAACGCCGAAGGGAGGCACTCCGATCCACGATCGGGGCCTCTTCGGCCAGGGTCAGGTCATCGCGATCCTCGACACGGGGCTCGACTGGGACAGCTGCTGGTTCGGCGCCACCCACCCTGATGCAACCGTTATCGACGCCACCGGTTGCGTCGTCACACCGGGAATGGTCAACGCCCACCAGCACCTCACCGGAGATCCGCTTGTGCGTAGTTGCATCCCTGATCTGCTGGCGCCGGGCGTCTCGATCTTCGAGTGGTCGGTGCCACTCCACGCTCATCACACCGCTGACGACGACGGGCTGTCGGCAAGCCTGAGCGCCATCGAGTGCGCCCAGAACGGCGTCACGACGGTGGTCGAGGCCGGCACCGTGGCCCACCCAGATCGGGTGGTCGCGGCGATGCAAGCGGTCGGCATCCGCGGCACGGTCGGAACGTGGGGATGGGATATCGACGAGGGCCCGTTCGTCGGCAGCGTTTCGGAGGTGCTCGAACGCCAGCGGGCAGTCATCGAGGCCTTTCCGGCAGGTGGTCTTGTCGAGGGCTGGGTCACGCTCGTCGGCCATGATCTGGCGAGCGATGAATTGCTCGCCGGCGCCGCTGAGCTCGCCGGCGCGGCGGGCACCGGAATGACGATGCACATGTCGCCAACGTCGTCGGATCCTGAGCGCTACCTGGCCCGCACCGGGAATCGACCCGTCACCCACCTGCACCACCTCGGTGTGCTCGGGCCGAACCTACTGTTGGCTCATGGCGTGTGGCTCGACGACGAAGAGATCGACCTGGTGTTGTCGACCCGAACGGCGATCGCCTATTGCCCGTGGGCGTATCTCAGGCTCGGGCAGGGTGTCACCAGGATGGGGCGCCACGCCGAGATCGTCGAGCGCGGCGGGCGCGTCGCCCTTGGGTGCGACGCCGCCAACGCCGGCGATGTCACCGACATCTTGCGTGCCGCAGCCCTGGCCGCGGGAATCGCCCGCGACGGCCGTCTCGACCCGGAGCGCTTCGGCGCTCATCAGGCGTTCGAAATGGCCACGATCGCCGGCGCCGAGGCGATCGGCATGGCCGCTCGAATCGGCTCGCTGGAAGCAGGCAAGCAGGCCGACATCGTCGTCCACCAGGCCACCGACTGGGGATGGTCACCACGGGGCGACGTCGGGCTGCAGCTGGTCTGGGGCACCGACGGACGCTCGGTGCGCGACGTCTTCGTCGCCGGTCGGGCGGTGATTCGTGACGGTCATTGCGTCACCGTCGACGCTCCGGCGCTACGGCGCGAGGCCCGGGAACGGCAACGCTCATTGCTCGACCGGGCAGGCATCACCATCCCGCACGTGTGGCCACAGGTCGATGCCCGCTGACCCGTTCCTCATCCCGACCGGATCGATAAGGTCGCCGCGGTGAACGGGATCCTGTGCAACAGCGCTGCCCTGGCCAACTCGTGGCATCCCGTCGCCCGCTCGGTCGAGATCGTCGCCCAACCCGTCGCCGTCACCTTGCTGGGCCGTCATGTGGTGGTGTGGCGCACGCCGTCGGGCTCGGTTCTTGCCGTACCCGATCGTTGCCCACATCGCCAGGCGCCGCTGTCAGCGGGCACCGTCGAGGACGGCCGCCTGCAGTGCGCGTATCACGGCTGGACATTTGGCGACGAGGGTCGCTGCGTGCGAGTGCCATCGGCCCTCGAGGGCGTGCCTCCCCCGCCACGGGCCCATCTCACTCCCTACGGGTGTGAAGAGCGCTATGGGCTGGTGTGGGTCTGCATCGGCACGCCGTCGGCGACGATCCCGACCATCGCTCAAGAAGCCGACCCATCGTTCCGGCGTATCAACACCCCGGTCGAGGTCTGGCGGGTATCGGCGACGCGCATGGTCGACAACTTCCTCGACATCAGCCATTTCCCATACGTGCACGTCGGCACGTTCGGCAGGACTCAGGACACCTTGGTGTACACGCCGGGCTCCAGCGCCGGCATCGCGCTGAACATCGTCGGCTCGCTGCAAGCACCAGCGGATGTCAGCGATGCCGAAGTCATTGGCGACGAGATCGAAGGCTTCGTCAGCGGCCTGCTGAGCCTGGTCGACATCGACGCTGATCCGTTGTCCAGCCGCGAACACATCT
>JANNHY010000006.1:0-4217 GCA_031404635.1 Ilumatobacteraceae bacterium | reverse complement strand
CAGCCAGAACTCAATGTTGTTCCACGGGCGCATCGCTCGCATGGCCTACGGCGGTCTCGTCGGCGCTGCCGAGGAGGGCTGCCGGTTCGGTGAGGTGATCGGCGACCAGGTCTCGGTCGTGATGCTCGACAACCACGGCGTGATGGTGATCGGACACGACGTCGCTGACGCCTGGCAGAAGTTGTACTTCTTCGAGCGGGCCTGCCAGGTACAGGTGCTGGCGCAGTCGACCGGCCAGCCGCTGATCCGGGTCAGCGACGCAATCGCCGAGCACACAGCAGCACAATGGCTGTACGAAGCGCCGAAAGCCGCTACCCAATTCGCCGCCGTGCAACGCATCGTCGACGGCCCAGCGCGCCCACTTCACGCCTAGCCTGCGGGGGTGCCAGCAGCCACTCCGCCTCCGTCGCTCGCGGTCGTCGCCGCCAACGTCGAGGCCAGGCTGGGCGTGCTGCTCGACGCAGAAGCCGCTCGTTGGGCGGCCTTCGACGAAGACCTCCGAGCCCCGCTCGCGCACATCGCCAGGCTGGTGCTCGGCGGCGGCAAACGGCTGCGGCCCTCGTTCTGCCAGTGGGGCTTCGTCGGCGCCGGCGGGCGGCCCGACGATCCGCGGATCATCGACGCCGGCGCGGCATTGGAGCTGATGCACGCCTTCGCCCTGTTCCACGACGATGTCATGGACGATGCGGTCAGCCGGCGCGGCACACCGACCACCCACACCGTGTTCGCCGCCACCCATGCGGCCGCCGGATGGGCCGGGGAATCGCGTCGCTTCGGCGAGGGTGTGGCGATCCTCGTCGGTGACCTGGCCTTCGTGATGGCCGACCAACTGTTGCTCGATGCACCCCGCGACGCCTGGGTGATCTGGAACGAGCTGCGCACCGAACTCAACATCGGCCAACTCCTCGACATCGTCGGCAGCGTGCGCGGCGATCGACGCCTCGACAAGGCCGAGCGGATCTGTCGCTACAAGAGCGGGAAGTACACCGTCGAACGACCGCTGCATCTTGGCGCGGTGCTTGCCGCACCAGACCGCGCAGCCGAGCTGCTGCCGGCGTTGAGTGCCTACGGGTTGCCGCTCGGCGACGCATTCCAGATGCGCGACGACGTGATGGGCGCGTTCGGCGACGAGGCGGTCACCGGCAAACCGGTAGGCGGCGACCTACGTGAAGGCAAGCCGACGCCGCTGCTGGCCCGCGCCGTCGGCGCGGCGACGCCAACGCAGCGGTCCGTGCTCGACGAGGTCGGTCGGCCCGATCTCACCGACGACGACATCGCCAACATTCAGCAGGTCATCGTCGACACCGGCGCCCTCGCCGCCCTGGAAGCGCAGATAACCGTGCTGACCGACGAGGCGCTAGCAGCGATCGAGATCGCACCGATCACCCACCGCAGCCGCTCCGAACTGATCGCCCTCGCCCACTACGTGAGTTGGCGCGACGTCTGAGACGTGGCCGCAGGTGCGGCGAGGGCGGCGAGCAACGCTGACGCCTCGAGTACCTCGACGGCGATCTCGACTGCGGCAGCGCCGTCGGGCTGGGCCACCGCCAGCCACGCCTCGCTGACCCGCATGCCGGTGGCCTTGTGGAGGGCGGCGACGTAGCCCGACATCTGCGGTTGGTAACGCCGGGCCAACTCGACCGGCGAGGTGACCAACGTGTCGGTCTTGAAGTCGACCAGGGTCAGTGTGCCATCGGGATTGACGAAGACGGCATCGATGTAACCCCACACGGTGACCTCGCCGAACTGGGCGCCGACGTACATCTCCCGTCGGCAGTTGCTCGAAGCCTGCATCCGCGCGAACAGATCGCCCTTGAGAAGTGAGTGGACCATCACCTCGATGTCGCCGCGGCGATCGAGCACGCCCTCGGCCTCGGAAGCGACGTCGACCAACGTCGCCAGGCCACGAGTCGGGTCGTCGAGGGTGACCTGCTGCATCACGGCATGCACGGCACTGCCCTTGGCGGTGCCGAACCTGCCACCTCGCCGGCTCGGGCGCTCGTTGGGCACCGGCTCCTTGCGATTGCCGGGATCGCTGGCCTCGTGGTCGTCGGTATCGGGTTGGCGGCGACCGACCGCCGCCCCGAAACGCTCGCCCGGAGCAGTTGCGTCGTCGTCGGTCTCGTCGGTCTCGTCGGTGTCGACGAACAACGAACCCTGCACCAGGCTGACATCGGAGGTCGGCCCGGCGGCGTCGCCGAGCGCCTTGGCAATACCACTCGGGGTCCAGATCCGGCGCACCTGGTCGAGCGTGCGATCCACTTCCTCGGGTTCGTCGACGCCACCCTCCAAATTTGACCAGGCGCCCTGCGGGCGGGCATGGCTTGGCGGGTGAGCGACGGGCAACTGCGGATCGCTGCATGTCGCCAGCGCCACCGCTGCCTCGGCCGTCACCGCGTCAACCAACCGGCCGGCGGCACAGTTGGCGCCCTTGTGGTGCATCGACACCACGAGGTGATCCTCGGCACGGGTGAATGCCACGTAGAGCAGCCGCGCCTCCTCGGCCCTGTTGCGATCCCGTTCGGCTGCCGTGACGTCACCGAGCGCCGCGCTGGTCATCCTGCCGAGGCGCACCACCGGGTTGCCATCCTGCCAACGAAGCCCGGTGACGGCGCCGAACGCATCGGCACCGCCGAGGCCGGCGACGACCGTGATCGGGAACTCCAGACCCTTGGCGGCGTGAATCGTCATGATCCGCAACGAGTCCTCACCTTCGTCGGTACTCAATTCGACCCGATCGACATCGTCGATTCGCCGCGCGACCCAAGCCAGGTATTCGGCCAGCGTGCCGCCGGTCGCGTCGCTCCACGCCCGGGCCTCGTCGATCACGTAGCGCACCCTGCGCCATGTTTCGCGGGCCACCTGTTGCCCCTCGTACAGGGCAGCGGCGACGCCTCGCCAGCTGTCGTACAACTCGGCGAGCAGCTCGGCGGGGGTGCGCTCGTGTTTGCGGCGACCGAGCTGATCGATGGCCCGCAGCGCGTCGCCGACGATGCCAGGCTCGCTGGTGAAGACCCGGAAGTCCCTGGGAAACTGTGCCGGCTCACCGCCGGGGCCCAGTCGGTACTCCATCAACTGGCGATCCTCGATCCCGAAAATCGAGGTCCGCAGAGCGGTGACAACCTTGAGATGGTTGGTCGGGTCGTCAACGGCGCGCAGCACCCGCAGCAACTCGTAGACCTCACGCGACCCGTAGATCAGCGTGCCGCCTTCCACCCGGTACGGTACGCCGGCGTTGCGCAGGGTGTGCTCGAGCACGCCGAGCCGGGTACGGCTACGAACGAGCACCGTGATGTCGCGGTAAGTCGCCGGCAGGCAATCGTCGCCAACGTGCCACGGCTGCTCCGCATCGACCGCCCGCTGCACCAGGGCGGCGATGTCGGCCGCCTCGGCACGGGCGGTGTCTTCGGCCGAGAGGTGTTCGAGCTTCGACCAGCCCGGCATACCCAGCACGACAACGCCGGGACCGTCGCCATCGACGTTGACCGATCGCTGCGGGTCGAGCGGGGTGTAGGCGACCTGTTGATCGGCTGCGGCCGCGTTGCCACCTTGGGCGAATCGGGCGGCGAGGACCTCGTTGATCCACGCGCACACATCGGCGCGGGTGCGGCGATTGATCGTCAGCTGCGGGCTCGATGTGTCGGCGGCGAGCAGGCTGGAGAACAGTTCGACATCGGCGTGACGGAAGCCGTAGATCGATTGCTTCGGATCACCGACGGCGAACATCGACGAGGCGGGACTCGACTGATCGGGCGATGTCAATTCGGTGAGAATGTCGAACTGCACCTGGTCGGTGTCTTGGAACTCGTCGACGAACAAATGCCGATGGCGGGCGCGGACCGCATTGCGCACGGTTCGATCGGTCTGCAGGAGCCGACGGGTCAGCACCAGCAGATCGTCGAACGACAGTTCGCCGCGGCCGATGCGGTCGCGCGCCGCGGCGATGACGATCGGGGCCAGCGCCGCCATCAGCTGCCGCAGCGCCGGCTCGTGTCGGGCAAAATGCATCGCCCGCTGAAAGGGAACCCAGGCCGCGCTCGTGCCGGTGCCGCGATGACGCTCGTCGAGCGCCGTGGCCGCGATGGCGAGGGCCGGCACCGATTCCACGTACTCCAGCGTCAACCGGGCGTCGGCGGCCCCCGCGGGGAGCCCGGCGCCCCAAACCATTCTGGGCCCCCCCGAACCCGGGGGGCCCCGGACCGGGGGGAGCCATCGCC
>JANNHY010000005.1:0-6104 GCA_031404635.1 Ilumatobacteraceae bacterium | reverse complement strand
CGAGCTGGCGCGGCTGTTCGCCGACCTCGGGTTCTACGACCAGGCCGATCCACCGGTGTTCCACATCCACGGGGTGACGGGACCCGACGAGTACACCGCGGTCGTCGACGACAACCTCTACACCAACGTGATGGCCCGCTTCACGCTGCGGTTCGCAGCCGACGTCGTGACCCGGCTGCAGTCCGAGGACCCCGACGCCCACCGCTCGCTTGTCGCCGCCACCGGTCTCGCCGACGACGAGGTGGCCGAGTGGACGCGCGCCGCCGACGCGATGTGCGTGCTGTACGACGCCGAGCTCGGCATCAACCCCCAAGACGACGCCTTCCTCGGCCACGAGGCGTGGGACTGGGAGGGCACGCCCGACGACAAGTACCCGCTGCTGCTCAACTTCCACCCGCTGGTGATCTACCGCCACCAGGTGCTCAAGCAGGCCGATGTGGTCCTGGCGATGTTCCTGCGCGGCGACGAGTTCGCGGCCGACGTGCAACGCCGCAACTTCGACTACTACGACCCGATCAGCACCGGCGATTCGTCGCTGTCGGCCTGCGTGCAGTCGATCATGGCCGCCGAGGTCGGGCACGCCGACCTGGCGATGCATTACTTCCGCGAGTCGTTGTACCTCGACATCGCCGACACCCACGGCAACACGGTCGACGGCGCGCACATCGCCAACGTCGGCGGGGTGTGGGCATGCCTGGTGCACGGGTTCGCCGGTGTCCGCGACTCGGGGACCCACGTGCGGATCGCGCCACGCCTCCCGGCCGGCTGGCAGGGGATGCGCTTCGGTCTGCACCGGCGCGGCGGCGACATCGCGATCGCGATCGATCCCGCCGGCGCCACGGTCACCGTCGTATCGGGCCAGCCGGTGCCCATCCTCGCCGATGGGGTGATCACCGAACTCGCGCCGGGCGGCTCACTGCGGGTCGCCGGGGTGGGTGCTATGGGAGCAGGCGGGTGATCTCTTCGATGACGATTTGCGGCTGGTCGAGCTGAATGTCATGACCGGTATCGTCGACAGTCACAACACGCGACGCCTGCGACAAGTCGGCCCACTGCTGCTGGCCGGTGTTCCATAGCTGGGTCAAGCGAGCAAGTTCGGCAGAGTTCAGGCCCGGGAAACTGCGCATCGTCGCCGTGATCACCGTCATCGGGACGGAGCCGAGCGAGGTGATCGCGGACACTTCTGCAAACGCGGCTGGGCCGTCCAACTGTTCTGGATTCCCCGAGGGGTTCGATATGGCCGTGCAGGTGTCGACGAATCCTCGAGCCGCCTCGGTGCCATCGTCGGGCACGGCGCAGACGACAGCGTTCCAGTTGCTCGGACTGGCGTCGATCAGAACCACGCCGCTGACGTCGTCCGGATAAGAGGCAGCGAACGTCACGGCTTGGGCGCCGCCGAAGGAATGCCCGACGACAACATATGGGCCTGGCTCGCCGATCGTTGTCAGCAGTGAATGAAGGTCGTTTGATTCTGACGTGAACGTCTGAGGATGCGGTGGCGGATCGCTTGTGCCCGTGCCGAATCGGGCGTAGGTGCACAGGCGTGCGCTGCTGGACAAGGTGGGTGTGATCGCTCCCCAGGTGGATTCGTCTCCGCCGAAGCCGGCGATCATTACTATTGTGACCGCGCCGGTGCCCTCGCAGTGAACGTGCATGCGAGCTCCGCCGACGTCGACGAATTGGTCGACGACTGCACTGGGGCGGCTGGCGATGGGTGCCGTCGGGGACGGCGTCGTGGTTGTCGGCTGCGGTGAGGTCGACGACGGCGACGACGCTGGTGTTGAGGTTGTCGGTGTCGAGGTCGTCGGTGTCGAGGTCGTCGGTGCTGAGGTCGTCGGTGTCGAGATCGGTGATGTCGCGTTACTGGTTGCCGTCTGGTTGCTGCCGCATGCGCTGACTGCGATGGCGGCGGCAATGGCAACGGTGGCGGCCCGGTGATGCCAGATGTGGCGAGATGAGCCGGGCTTTGGGGTGACGGTGATGTTCATGTTTGGCTTGCTCCTGTTCAGTGGTGGCGAGTGGCACATTGCGCCTAAGGCAGCCATGCCCGCATTGGGAGCGGACACTCAGATTTGGACCACTGGTCGCGGCGATCGTGCGGTTCAGGCCACCCCGAGGCGTTGGGCGACGGCCGCCGCGTCGACGCGGCTGTTCACGGCCAATTTGCGCAAGATGTTCGAGACGTGGACGCTTGCAGTCTTTTCTGACACGTACAACGTCTCGCCGATCTGGCGGTTGGTGTGTCCCGTGGCGACCAAACCGAGCACTTCGGCTTCCCGGGGTGTCAGCCCGAGCTGGTCGACCGAGGTGTCGTCGAGCCGCACCGGGTCCGGAGCGTGCAGGCTGATCCTGGTGCGACGCGACACGGCCGAAATCTCATCGACCAGCGAAGCCGCGCCGAGCTCGACAGCTATCCGGTTCGCGTCACGGAGCGCCTCGGTGGCCCGATCAGCCCTGCCGGTGGAAGCGGCGGCGTCGGCTTCGCGGAGGCGGGCAGTGGCGGTCGCCCATGGGTCGCCGAGCTCCTGCCAAGCGATGGCGGCCGCTGCCCACGCGTCCGGATCGGGCCCCGTCAGCCGGGTCAGCATTGCGGTGGCATGAGCGAGGTGCGCGGCCGCATCCGGACTCAGCGCATCGCTGGCATGTTCCGTTGGTGAGCCGATTCGGTCGAGCCGCTCCGCCAGCCGTGACGAGACGGCACGCTCGTCTACGGCTTGCCGTCTGGCCTGATCGTCGAGCGTCTGTTCGACCGCCGCACAGATGCTGAACATCGCGAACCGTGCTGACCACAACCGTCCGGCGTCGACGCTTGCCTGCCAGCCGCGCTCGGCGGCGAGCGCCGCTTGCTGCCAGTCTCCGGCGATCAGATGAACTTCAGCCGACACTGCGTCGAGGAACAACTGATGAAACGAATCGACTGGCCGGGTGAACGCCTCAGCCAGGAAGTTCCGGGCTGCGTCGACGCGGCCCCGGCGTGCCGCGCCCAGGGCTCGTGAGCGACACAGCCGAAAATGGGCGGCATTGAAGGCTTCGACACGGTCGCGCCGCGACAGGACCACTTCTGCGTCGGCCCACTGCCCCGACCTGATCAGTGCTTCAGCTGCCAGAGCATCCAAGTACCCGCCGAAGCCCGTGTCGAGCCCGGCGAGCTGGCAGTCGGCGACACCGTCAAGCGTCACGGTCACCGCTTCGTAGTACCGACCGGCGTCCAACAGGGCCTGTCCGAGGTAATAGGTGGCAAGCGCTCGGGTCTGCGCACTGGGCGCGGCGTCGACCGCCTCGCGGCTGAGCGCCAGACCTTCGCCAACAGCGTCCCGCGCGGCACGCACGTTCCCAAGCACCCTCGACGCCATCACCCAGGCGAACGGATCGTCGTCACGGCTCTGGACGACTCCAAACACCTTGCTGCACCACTGCTCGGCCGACGAGAACCGGCCGAACATCAGCTCCGACTGGGCGAGCCCGGCGAATGTTGCTGCCGCATCACCTTGTTCGTCGCCCGATTCGAGCAGTGCCGCGGCGCATTCGTACTCGAGCGCGCTCCCAGCCAGATCGCCCGCTGCCCACAGGTAGCGGCCCAGCCGTTCGTGGCCCCACGCTGCACCCTGGGGCGGCGGCCCTAACGTGAACGCGGCGCGGGCGAGTTCAACTGCGCGGGCGTCGCCGACCGCCCCGCTGACAAGTTCAGCGGTCTGCCACATGCGATACGCACGGTTCATGCCTGCAGCTGCGTCCCCGACGTCGTCCCACAACGCCAGAGCCCGCTCGAGGTGGCGAAGCGCGACCGCGGGGGCGACGGTTTCGGCGGCGTCGGCCGCGGTCAGCATCGCCAGGAAGGCCCCGGCGTGGTCACCGGCGCGGTCCAGATGGAAAGCGAGCTCACCGATCACGTCGAAGCCCGACGTCGACGCCCGGGTGGCGATGACGTCGGCGACCCGGCGATGAAGACGTTTGCGCTCTGACGGCAACAGCTCCGCGTACACCACTTCGCCGATCAAGGCGTGGCGAAAACGGTATGTCGCACTGCCTTCATCGACCACGATCAGATGCACATCCATTGCGGCGCGAATCCCAGCTTCGACGATCGCGTCGTCAAGGCCGGAGACTGTCACCAACAGGTCGTGAGACGACTCCCGACCGATCGCGGCGACCACACCCAACAGGTCGCGGCTGTGGCGGTCCAACCCGGCCAGATCGGCGGAGATCAAATCGGTGAGCACCGCGGGGAGAGCGTCGCCGGCAAGGTAAGCGGCGACGAGTTCGTCGGTGTAGAACGGGTTTCCCTGGCCCCGAGCGAGGATCTTTTCGACGAGGCCTGCGGGCACTGGACCGGCGACCATGGCTGTGATGCGGGCGGTGACCTCGTCACGGCCAAGACCTTCGAGATGGATCCGATGCACGGCGGGAAGCCGAGTGAACTCGGCCAGACGTCGCCGTTGCGCCGGATTGGTGCCAGTCTCGTTGGCACGAAACGTCCCGATCAGCACGACGTGTTCGTCGAACAGGTTCCTGGCGAGCAGCTCGAACAGATCCCAAGTCGAGGTGTCCGCCCAGTGCAGATCCTCGATGCCGATCATCACCGCATCGTCGCCGGCAAGGCGGCTGACGAGCTCGAGGACCGGGACAAGGACCTCGCCGACAGCCGGCACGCCCTTGCCGGAACCGGGTGCTAGCCATTGAGCCAGGAACATCGACTCGGCATGATCCGCCAGCATCTCGGGCATGCGTCGCTGCACCTGACGGAGCAGGTCCACCAAGGGAGCCAGCGGGATCACGTCACCACCAATATGAGCACTTCGCCCCACGATGATCGGCACGTTTGCCCGGCGTGCGGCCTCAGCGACCAGCGACGACTTGCCGATGCCGGCATCGCCGTCGACCAGCAACACCGACGGAACTCCGGCACGGGCATCGCCGACAGCGCGTTCGAACGTGGCGAGCTCGGCGTCACGCCCCAAGAACTCGCGAGCACCGATCTGGTCCATGTCGACCTCAGTATCACAACCGTCGCCGAGAAACCGGTACTCGGCCGACGTGAAGCCGGGGCCCAGGAGGTGTTCAGGGGTCAGCAATACGCGCAGCCGATACCCGCTGATGGACAACAGAGTGCCGATCACCACCGGCACAACCCACCCGCCATCACCCTGACCAACAGCCCCACCAGTTGCCACTAGTTGCGGCTAAACCCGTGCGATGAGGGATGAGCCGTCGGGGGACGCACATCCCTCATCGCTCGCGACTGTCGACCGGGCGAGATGAGAGATGAGCCGTCGGAGGATGCACATCTCTCATCGCCGGTTGCGGGGCGGGCGGCCGGGGGCCGGGGGGCTGGAGACGATGCAGATCAGCCTGTACCCAATCGAGAGAGATCATCAGATCACCATGGCGAGGTCATCTGCGCAGTCGCCGCCACTGGTAACGCGCGGGTGCGGTCACGCGGCGTCGAGGACACCGCTGAGGTCGTCGGGGATCGGCATCGGGGCGACGGCGCTGGGGTTGGCTCCGCCGGTGTTGCCCAGCGGGTAGCGCCTGACCGCGGAGCCGGGCCCGGCGACGATCGTTCGGATCAGTTGGCCCGTGATCTCTCGCCGGTCGTGCCGGCGCATTGCGAGTGGGTTCGCACGTGTGCCACGGGCATCGGCTGGCTGAGGATGTGGGCCCGCTCGAGGTGGGCCCATTCGGCGGCGTGATCGCCGATTGATCGGGCGTGGCGAGCGGCGGCGTTCTCGCCCTTCCAGTACTGCTTCAGAGCGTGCTGGTTGCGTGGCTTTGGTCGCTTGGGGAGCGTGGGCATCGGAGGTTCCTTTCGTTGATGGTCAGGCGGTACGAAACCGGCGCAGGCGCAGGCTGTTGGAGACGACGAACACGCTGGACAGCCCCATCGAGGCGCCGGCGATGGCTGGGTTCAACAACCCGGCGGCAGCGAGGGGCAGGGCGGCGATGTTGTAGGCGAATGCCCAGAACAAGTTGGTGCGGATCGTGCCCAGGGTGCGTCTCGACAGGCGGATGGCGTCGGCGGCGACGTTCAGGTCGCCACGAACCAGAGTCAGGTCACTGGCTTCGATAGCCGCATCGGTGCCGGTGCCCATGGCGATCCCGAGGTC
>JANNHY010000004.1:0-34654 GCA_031404635.1 Ilumatobacteraceae bacterium | reverse complement strand
GTCGGCAGCGTCATCTGACGTGTCGCCGTCGTCGGCAGCGTCATCGGATGTGTCGCCGTTGTCGGAATCGTCACCGGATGTGTCGCCGTTGTCGGAATCGTCGTCGGTGGTTCCGGCGTCGGAGTTCGTGTCGGCATCGGTCGAACTGGATTCGTCGTGGGCCGGGGAAGAAGGCGGCAGGGTGTACGTCTCCGTGCCGTCGGCGGTCATGATCGTGGTCGAACCATCGGCGTTCTTTCTCTCGAACTGAAGGATCCTGGTTTCGTCCTCGTTCATCTTGGGGATCGCCGGCCCAGACCCGTCGGTCGTCTCCTGGGTACCTCCCGCGGAGCCACCGGTTCCGGTCGAACTCGAGTTGCCCCCGGGAGGTGGGCTCGCAGGGGGGTTCGGGTTGAGCGGACCGCTCGACCCAGGTAGCGAACTTCCACCGCCGTCTCCGCGCGAACCCATCGAACCAACTGGATCAGCGGAGTTCTCGGTCGAGGCCGGAGCCGGGGGAGCCGTACCCGGTTCCGGAGCGGAGCCGCCCGAAGCCGGAGGCGTCGATCCCGAAGGTGGTGTCGGCGACGGATCGCTCGAACCGCCGAAATCGGGCGGGAAACTGTGCATCCCGGAATCGCGGTCCGTGGTTCCTGCCGATCCGGTGCCGCCGGTACCCGCTCCACTCGGGCCGGGTGCGGTCGCCGAACCGGAACCGCCGACGTCCCGGCCCGAACCGGGCGTCGCGATCCCCGCGGTTGCACCAAGTGCCGAGTTGAACGCCCCCGTCAGCTGATCCTGTTGCTCGGTCGAATGGCCGCCGAGAAGTTGGCCATCGCGCATAGCCCCGAGGATCGTGGGGAGGTCACCACTCGTGACCGCGCCCTTGACGCCCTGGTCAAGCACGTTCTGCATGAACTCGTCGGCTTCCTGGCGTGCCGTGGTCGGAATCTTGGATTGATCAAAGCCGGCCAGAGCATCTTCGCCCGCCAACCGCTCCATTGGGTTGCTGCTGAAGATCTTGTCGCCGATCGTGTCGAGCAACTCCTGTTCCTCATTGGGCGTTCCCTCGACTCCGACGCTCTGTCGAAGCCAAGCATCGCCGATCGGGTTCTCGCCCCGGTGAGCGTCGTAGTACTCGCGCCGGAGTTCCGTTCCGTCGGTGCCTAGCCCCGCCGCAGCATGCACATCGACGCCGGGTGAGCCTCCAAGGCGAACCTCCTCAAGGTTCGCGATCCCGTCGCCGTCGATGTCGTCGGCGGTGGCGTTCGGTGGACTCCACGTCGTTGCCGCGTCGAAGCCCCACTCCTTCTCTACGCCGTCGGAGAATCCGTCGCCGTCGGTGTCGGCGTTGTTCGGGTCGGTGCCGCCCCGCTTTTCGTTGTAGTCGGTGAGGCCGTCACCGTCGGTGTCGCGAGTCGCATCGCCGAGTGTGTACGAGTTGTCGATCGGTCGCTCTATCAGGATGGGTGTCAAAGTGGTCGTACCGTCCGCACCGACTTCCTTGGTGTAGTGCGCCTGCCAGTCGGCAGCAGCCGGAGGAGCTGATGACGTCGACGTGGAGTCACCTGAGGTCGAATTTTCCTCGGCCTCGTCCGGCCACTCGAGGTCCTCTAGCTCCAGTTCCTTCCCAGGGCTGTCCGCGTCTTGTGCCATCACGATCTCCTTCGTTCGATGGGAGCCACGCTAAATGACTGCCGAAATCGGGGACACCGGGCAAACTCCCGGTCCGCTCGCTGATGGCTGCGTGGAATCGATCGGAGTGAGCGTGTAGTTCTCGTTCCGCTGCTCACGTTCGCCAACCAATGGTGACCTTGGTCCCTGGTTTCGAATCGCCCGCCAACGCCATAATGAAGTCAGCCCCCATGGCCGCCCGAAAGTGCGGCCCTCCGAGGACAAAGGGTGTCCCCCTAAGGGATAGTGGACCTCGCGTTCTGAGACGAACGCGAGGGCCCCGCCCCGGGCTGAGCACCTGACCGAAGTCGCCTTGATGGGTCAGTCGTTCCTGGTGGCGTCGGGTGATGTGCACCCGATGCGGTCGAGGTCGCGGTCGATCTTGGCGAGGGTTTCCTCGTCGTCGAATCGGGCACGTTGGTCGAACAGTTCAGAGCAGCTGGCGCCGCGATCGAGGGCGCTCTGGAAGCTCTTGTAGCTGTGGACGAGGTTGCCGACGCAGCCGCTCGTGGCGAGCAGCACAACTGCTGCGGCGGCGGCGACGGCCGCTGCGGCACGGCGTCTTGCGTGTGGGGTGGGCGAGTTGGGGGTGGTGTGCATGGCTGGCTCCTGTTCGTTGTTGTTGTTGCTGTTGGGATGAGGTTGGTCAGGTGATGTCGCGGTGGAGGGTGAAACGGGCGCCGGCGACTGCGAACACCCCGACGTAGGCGCTGAACACAGCGGCGGCGACAGGCAACGAGAGGCCGTCGCCGGTGGGCTCGACGTGGACGAGAGCGCGGCCGGCCGCAGCGGGGAGCCAGCGCACGAATTCGTAGCCACCGAGCAGGTTGCCGACGAGTCCTTCGACGGCGAGCAGCCAGATCAGCACCACAGCGGCGGCGGCCGTCTGATTGCGGATGAGGGCGCCGATGGAGACGCCGAGGGAGGCGTACAGGGCGGTTGACACGACCAGTCCGGTGGCCACCCGAACGGCGTCGCTGCCAACCTGGATGTCGACGCCGCTGGAGTGCAACCAGGGAACGGCGATCGCCGCCGAGACGTTGACGCATGCCGAGGGAGAAGCCGCCGACGCGGCGACGGGCATGCTCGGTCATGCCGACCTGGGCCAGCGCATCGTGCGCCCGCTGCGCCGGCAGCCCGGCCGCGGATGCGAGGATGCGCAGGTGGTCGACGGCCCGACGGCCGGGGTGAAAGCTCGACGCCTCGAGCACGGCACCAACCTGGCGGGCGGGCTCGTCAAGGTCGACGTAGCGCCGGCCCTGGAACGTGGCGCTGCCGGCGGTCGGCACGACGAGGCCGAGCAGCATCCGTAACGTGGTGGTCTTACCGGCACCGTTGGGCCCGAGAAAGCCGGTCACGGTGCCCGCCTCCAGTCCGAGGGTCACATCGTCGACCGCGGTGACGGAGCCGAAGCGCTTGGTGAGGCCATTGAGCTCGATGGCCGCCATTGTCCGCGTTGTTCCGTTGGGCCGGCGGCGATGTGTGCCGGAGGTGGTGTTGAAGGCCATGGCCACCATCATGCGACGCACCACATCGTGAAGTCGTCAGGCCAACGTGTGATTGTGGGCGACGATCAGTCATCACTTCGAACGATCCCGCGTCAGTCGAACGACCTACGGGCGACGCCAGCAAACCCTGCCAGCACCAGCCGTCCGTCGGACCCGCAATCACGACAATGCCTGACGACCTCGTCGCCGGCATTGCGTACCGTCGAGGGCATCCGCAACGACACCACACGAAAGCGAGGATCGGAAATGACTACAGTCCAAACCAACGAGCTACGAGCGCTCGCCGACCTTGCGTTGGCCTCGAACGCCGGCCAGTTGCTCGTTCCCCAAGGCCGCTACGTCGATACGCTCCTAGATCTGCTCGCAGTGGCCGACGATCCGATCGTGCGGTCGACGATCACAGATCGCCTGCGCGACGTCCGGTTCGTGGGAACGATCGACGCTGACGAGGTCCGCGCCGACCTCGACGCGATCGTCGAGATCTCGCAGATCGAGCACCCGGACGACCTGGCGTGGGCCGAGGGAGTCTTCGACTGCGAGTGCGCGGACTGCGTCGCTGCCATCACGACACACGGCGCGCAGTGGGCACAGTTCACGGAGCCCGCCCAGGATTGATCACGCTCGCTGACGGCACCGCCGACGCCGCCCCGATCGAACGAATGTGATTCAATCGGACCTGAGTCGCTGCGTCATCAACGGTGATGTTGTGCGTCTCGCCCATCGACCACAGCGAACGACTGCGAGGATCTCGTCATGCCAGCAAAGGGAAGTGCGGAGTGGAAAGGTGATCTGCCAACAGGCAGCGGGACGTTCACCGCTGGTGACAGCATCAGCGGGGGCTACACGTTCAAGTCCCGCTTCGAGGACGGACCCGGCTCCAACCCGGAGCAACTGATCGCCGCCGCGCACGCAGCATGTTTCTCGATGGCTCTCTCCAACATCCTCGCCCAAGCCGGCAGCCCGCCTGAGTCGATTCACACCGACGCCACGGTCACGCTGAGACCCGTCGACGGCGCACCGACAATCACCAAGATCGCCCTCGTCACCGTCGGGCGGGTGCCTGGTCTCGACGAAGCTGCGTTCGTCGAGCACGCCAACTCAGCAAAGGCTGGGTGCCCGGTGAGCCGAGCTTTGGCTGCCGTGCCCGAGATCACCCTCGAAGCATCCCTGACTGCGTAATCTCGATCCATGAGTGAGCACGTCCACGGTAAGGCTGTCATCGACGAGGTCGTTCCGTTAGGACGCGCCCTCCGCCAAGCGATCCCCGACGTGTACAAGGGATATGTCGCGTTCAGCACGGCGGCGTTCGCTCCGGGGACGCTCGATGTCAAAACCAAGGAGTTGATCGCGCTCGGCATCGCCGTCACGTTGCGTTGCGATGGCTGCATTGCCTCCCACGCCCGCGGCGCGTCATCCGCAGGCGCGACTCGCCAAGAGGCCGCCGAAGCGATAGGGGTTGCCCTCATTCTCAACGGCGGACCGGGCACCGTGTACGGACCCCGTGCGTTCGACGCGTTCTGTGAGTTCGCCGATGCCCGCGACGCCGCGGCTGCGACGGTGAACCCGTGACTTCGGGTGGCCGGTCAGCGCTGCGCCTGCCACGGCGGTGGACCGACCACGATTCTGGGCAGTGGTGACGCGACGCGCCCGAAGCGTTCGGCGCCCGCGGCCCAGTCGGCGTGGGCGGCGCTGATCTCGGCCTGTTGCCGGGCAACGTAGTTCCACCACATGAGCACCTGTTCAGGGAACGGCACACCTCCAATGAGGAGGGCGCGGGTGGCCTCGGCAGTTCGCAGGCGGACCTCATCGCGGGCGGTGCCGAGGTAGCCGAGGTGGCCGGGTTCGAGGACGTTGCCGGCAAGCGTCACGGCCCCGTCGAGCACCACGAGCGCGTACTCGAAGCCAGGCACCAATGGAACGACGGTGTCGCCCGAGCGCAGGTCGAGATCGACTCCGACGTGATCGGTGTCGTGGCGGGCAGGCGAATTGACGTCGGCAAATTCGCCGACGAGGACAGTCGCCGTGCAGGAACCGACCTCCACCTGCCGAAGCTCAGGGTGGTGCTCGAACGCGGCGTCGCCGTGGCGCGTCGCCGACGGCTGGGCGACCCACAGCTGCACTCCGTGAAGCTCGCCCCGATACGCGCCGGTGGCCTCCTCCGAATGCGACACGCCGTGACCGGCCGTCATCAAGTTCAGCTGGCCAGGGCGGATGATCTGCTCGGAACCGAGGCTGTCGCGGTGGAGAATCTCGCCCGTGACCAGCCAAGTGACGGTCTGCAACCCGATATGCGGGTGCGGGCCGATATCGAGGCCGTGGCCTTTGGTGACAGTGGCAGGCCCGACGTGATCGACGAAGCACCAAGCTCCGACGGTGCGCCGGCCGCGGCGGGGCAGGGCGCGGCGGATCGTAACTGCGCCGAGCTCGGTGAGGCGGCTCGCGGTGATCTCGACGTCGCACCGCTCGGCATCGCTGACGGCGCTGTCGGCGGGTATGTCGGCGGTGGAAACGGGGCCACTCATGGCCCCATTTCTAGCCGTCAGCGGTCGCCTTCGGTCGGGCGGCGTCATCAGGCCGGCTGCCGCGGCGTCCAGAAGCTCTCGAGTACGGCGCATTCCGGTTCCAACGCGCTCCATCGCCCGTCCACCGACAAGACGGCGACTGCGGCCGTCGGGAAGGTGTCGACCGCCGCCCCTCCGGTCGCAGGAGCGGCGGTGAGCAGATTCACCAGGTCGGAAACTCCCGGGTTGTGGGCGATGAGGAATACGGTGGCCACCTGATCGTCGAGGCGTCGCAGTTCGGCGACCAGATCGGCGACGCTCGCTCCGTACAAAGCCGAGTCCAACTCGATGCGCGCTTTGCTGCCGACCGACGGACGGATGCCGTCGAGTGTCTCGACGGTTCGACGTGAGCTCGAGCACAAGACCAGGTCGGGGCGCAGCTCGAGACCGGCGATGTGGTCGCGCAGCCCGGGAAGGGCGTTGCGCCCCCGTTTCGAGAGCGGCCGGTCGTGGTCCGCTACCGACGCATCGTCCCAACTCGACTTGGCATGTCGGATGACGACGATGTGCCTGCGGTCGAGATCACGTGTGCGGCCCACGGGCTCATCCTGCACCTCGCAGGCGACCAGCGCCAACCGTTGCTTCCTCGGTCAAGAGCAGCAAGTGTCCAGCATCCTGCGGCAAACGACTAGCGGACTCCTGTGTAGGGTGTCGAGTTCGCACCTGCCATCATCGGATTCATCGCCCGAACCATAGACACGATGAGGAGTTGACGATTTGCAGGTCCTCGATGGGCAAGATGTTCGCGACGCCCTGGGTTGGTGCGCGTGGCCATGAGTAGTCGTGAGACGACGTTGCTCTCACGCGCGCTGGTCGGGCGCGGTGCCGAGCTGACGGCCCTGCAGGATGCGTGGAGGGAAGGCAGCACGGCGAGGGTGGTGTCATCGGCTGCAGGCGTCGGCAAGAGCCGCCTGGTGCGCGAGCTGAGCTCGTGGGCGCTGGCCGCCGGTGGCCTCGTGCTGACGGGCCGTTGCAGCTCGACCGGCCAGAACCTTCCGCTGCGGCCGTGGCGCGAAACGCTGCTCGCTGCGGCCCGCGCCGGAAGACGCCCTCCCGCGGCTCTCGATGCATTCGTCCCCGCGCTGGCGCGGGTCGTGCCGGAATGGGGAGCGCCTTCGTTCGACGGATCGCCGCTCGTTCTCGGAGAAGCGGTGCTGCGGTTGCTGGTCTCGTGGACACCGGACGGCACTTCGACGCTGCTCGTCGTGGAAGATCTCCAATGGGCCGACCCTGAATCGCTGGCCGTGTTGGAGTATGTGATCGACAACCTGGCCGATGTTCCGGTGCTGGTGGTGACGACCTTACGCGATGGCGAAGGTGGGCTTGGCGCCGACTTGGCACGCGACCTCGTTACCCGGCGTGCCGCCGTCGCGGTCCGTTTGCAGCCATTGACCGACGACGAAGTCCTCGCCGTCGCCCGCTCGTGCCTCGGTAACGACGAGCTACCCGCCGACGCCGGTCGTGCCTTGATCGATCGGTGTGACGGCGTGCCATTCCTCGTGGAGGAGCTGCTGGCCACCGCCGTGCAATCTGGATGGGACACCATCGGTACCGGCGTACCCGGCTCGGTGGCGACCGCGGTGGAGACACGCCTCGATGGTCTCCCGAGGACCGCACGCACGTTGCTGGCGGCCGCCGCGCTCCTCGGTCGCCAGTTCGATTGGATCGTGGCTGCCACTGCCGCTGGAGTTGGTGAGGACGAAGCAGCCGAGCTCTTGCGGCTGGCGGTGCGGGCGCAGCTCGTCGCCGTCGATGGTGCCGGCTTCCGCTTCCGCCACGCCCTGACCCGCGACGCCGTGGCCGGCCACATCCTCCCGGCGGCGCGGGCTGCCGTGGCCGCACGTGTCGTCGAGGCGCTGATCGCTATCGACCCCGATCTCGCGGGTGAGCGCTGCTCGCTTGCGGCCGAGGTTGCTGCTGTCGCCGGCCGGACGGAGGTAGCGAGGGAGCTGTGGTTGCGGGCGGCAGCGCGGGCCCTCGACGAAGGGTCGCTGGCCTCGGCCGAGGCGCTTGCCAGTCGTGCCCGCGAGGTCAGCGACGACCCGGCCGTCGCTGATCGCTTCCTGTTGCGGGTATTTGCCTTCGCCGGGCAGACCGAGCGCGCCACAGCTCTCGGCCAGCAGCTGCTCGCCCACGGGTCCGATCTACAGGACCACGCCGAGATCCACCTCGTGCTGGGCTCCGCCGATCTCGCCGCCGGTCGGTGGGACGACGCCGAGATGCACGCCGTCTCGACGCGAGCGTTGGTGCCCGGCGATGCAGCACGTCTCTGTCGAGCCGACGCGCTGGCAGCTCTCGCCGCCATGGGCAGGGACGAGACCGACACGGCGGTCACCCTTGCCAGCGTCGCGCTGGAGGGTGCCCGTCGCACCGGCCAACCCGCTGTGGAGTGCGAGGCGTTGGAGGTGATCGGGCGCGCCGCGCGAGGCCACGACGTTGGCGCTGCCGAGGCGGCGTTCACCGAGGCGTACGGCATCGCCGTGGCCGCCGGGCTTGGCCTGTGGCAGGTGCGGGCGATGCAGGAGCTGGGCACGATCGACCTGTTCCATTCGCTGGCGCCCGACCGGCTCCTCGCCGCCCGGAGCACGGCCATCAAGCTCGGAGCGCTCGCTGCAGCCGCTGTCATCGACCTCCAACTCTGCGCGTTGTACGACGAGCGCGGCGACATGGCCGACGCCATGGCGGCGGCGCAACGATGCGAGGATGCATCGCGTCGCTGGCGGCTCTCGACTTTGCCCATGAGCCTCTTCATGCAGGCGGCCGTGCACGCCCGGACCGGTGATCGCGCGGCGATGGAAACGGCCATCGACGCCGCGTTGGCGATCGGTGAGGATCGTCGGTACGTTGAGGCCGGCGCCTTCGGAAACGCTCGCGCTGTGTACCACGTCGCGACTGGAGAGCTTCGCAAGGCTGCCGAGGCGGGGGATCAGGGGATGGCATTGCTGCGCAACCACCCCGGTGCCGTCCACCCGTTTCCGGGGCTGTGGGCCTTGCTGCGTACCGTCGTCGACGACGGTGGCGAGGCGGCACGCGCCGAGGTGGCGGCGCTTCAGGTCGACACGCCCGTCAGTCGGGAGATGCTGATGGCCGCCGAAGCGGTGGCCCTCGGGCAAGCCGGCGATCGAGGGGCGGCCGCTGCCCGTTTCACCGAAGCCGATGCTGCGCTCGCGCGTCACCAGGGCGGGTTCCGGCAGAGCATGACCCGCCTGCTCCTCGCCCCCGCCGCCCACGCCGACGGGTGGGGTAAGCCGATCGCCTGGCTGCGCGAGTCGCTGGCGAGCTTCGAGTCGAATGACCTCGACGCCTTCGCAGCGAGGTGCCGCGCCGTGTTGCGCCAACTGGGTGCGCCGGTACCCCGCCGCGGCCGTGGCGAGGTTGCCGTCGTCTCTCCCGCGCTGGCGGCGCGCGGTATCACCAGTCGCGAAGCCGATGTGCTTGCCCTTGTCGCCACCGGAGCCACCAACCGCGAGGTGGGGGAGCGGTTGTTCATCTCCACGAGGACGGTCGACAAACACGTCGAGCGTCTGCTGCAAAAGGGCGCCACCAGTCGCGCCGGCCTAGCCGACCTGGCCCGCGAGGCCGGCCTGTTATCTACGTAGCTCCGACGCGGTAATGCCGTGCTGTCTTGCCGATGGCAGCGGGCCCGGATTCGCGGATGATGCGTCGTGTCCAACCACGACCTCAAGGAGTTCACCATGTTCGACGCCATCGTCATCGGTAGCCGCTGCGCCGGCGCCTCCACTGCCATGCTGCTGGCCCGTCAAGGTCGACGAGTGCTGCTCGTCGACCGCGCCACGTTCCCCAGCGACGTCCTCTCCGGCCACACCATCCAACCGGCCGGCGTTGCGTACCTCAAGCGCTGGGGCGTGCTCGATCGGGTGCGCGCCACTGGCGTGCCGTTCACCTCTCGCCTCCGCTTCGATTTCGGGCCGATCGTGCTCGAGGGAGAGCCCGTGCCCGTCGATGGCGTGAGCGACTCCATCTGCATTCGCCGCACGATCTTCGACACCCTGCTCGCCGCCGAGGCCGCCGACGCCGGTGCGGAAGTTCGCCAAGGCTTCACCGTAAAGGCGCTGCTGTGGGAGGACGGTCAGGTGGTCGGCATCCGCGGCCGCGACGCCACCGGGCGGATGGTGGAGGAGCGGGCGCGCATCGTGATCGGCGCCGACGGCGCTAACTCGTTCGTGGCCCGCGCAGTGGATGCGCACATGTACCACGAGGTCCCAGCCAAGACCGTCAACGTCTACACGTATTGGCGAGGTCTCGACCTCGAGGCGCTGGAACTGTACTCACGCCCAAATCGCTTCTTCGTCGCAACGCCGACCAATGACGGTCTCGCTTTCGTCAACCAGACCGTGCCCGCCCACGAAGCCGGTCGTTACCGGCGCCGGATGGAAGAGGCCTACATGGAGACGATCGCCGAGGTGTCACACCTCGCCGAGCGGTGCGTCCGTGCTGAGCGGGTGGAGCGGTTCCGCTGGGCGCCCCCGGGCGACGGGTTCTTCCGTGTCCCAGCCGGGCCCGGCTGGGCGCTCGTCGGCGACGCCGGCTACCACCTCGATCCGATCACCGCTCAGGGAATGCTCGACGCCTTCCGCGACGCCGATCTGCTCGCCGGTGCTGTCGACCGGGGTCTCAGCGGCGATCTCGGTGAAGAGCTCCTCGGCTACCAGCGGACCCGCGACACCGCAGCGATGCCGATGTACGAGTTCACCGCCGGACTGGCCGACATCGAGACGCCGCCGTCGGAGGAGATGCTGCGCCTCATCGGTGCCGTTGCCGGGAACCCGACGCAGATCTCCCGGTTCTTCGGCTTGATGGCCGGCTCGGTCCCGGTCCCCGAGTTCTTCAGCCCACAGAACGTTGCCCGCATCGTCGCCGAGGCGGCCCCACTGAATGACGCTGCAGTCCCGTCCCCGATCCTGACTCGCGGTGAGACGTCACCGGCGATCGCGGTGTCAGGCGCGCTGTCGACGCCGGTCCGTCAGAGGTGATCGACGGCGGAGTGCAAGCCTTCGATGATGTGTTGCGAGAAGAGGTTGGCGACGAGCTCGCCGCGGCTGGCCACGCCGCACTTGCTGAAGATCAGCTTGGTGTGGTCGCTCACCGTATGCCGTGAGATGGACAGTTCGGCGGCGATGTCTTTGGTGGACAAGCCCCGCGCCAAGAGCAGCACGACATCGGATTCGCGTTGCGTGAGTCCATAGGAATCGAGCAATATCGGGACGAGGTCGGCAGGCCGGGCGGTTTCGATCATCACGGCAACCCGGCCGTCATCGCCCAGAGGTGAGGCGTGGAGTTTGAACCAGCGGCCCGATTGGCCGCGGGCGCGCACGGTGATGCGGGAGTTGGTCTGGTTGTTCTTGGCACGGCGAGCCGCGGCGAGTACCGGCGTCGGCGTGTTCATGTCCAAACCGTGGATTGTGAAGTCGGCGATCACCGCATCGGCATCGGGAGTCATCGACTCGATCTCGCCGTCGGCGGTGACGACGAGCATCACTGGCGGTTCGTCGGCATGGTTGCCGTCGCGTCGAGTGACGGCGTGACGCACGGCGCGCGCCCCGACCGGTACGAGGTCGCGAACGGCCTGGACCTCGCTGGGAGAGAAATGTCCCGAGTCGGCGCCGCGGATCAGCGACGCGACCGCCCAGCAGGTGGTGCCGGTCGTGAACGCCACACGTAGCTCGTCGCCGCCGCCGAGTGGATTGAACAGCTTCTGAAATCGTGGACTTCGCGAGAGATCACCATCGGTTGCGTCTGCCAGGGTGGCCACCGGGTCTGAGCTCCGTGCCAGGGCGTTGAACTTCGAGAAGTCGGGATCGAGAAGCTCGTTGTCCCAGAACGGCACGCATGCGCTGGGATCGAGACCTTCGACGACCCCGCCGAAGGGGAGCATCGTCTCGGTGTCGGTCAGCATCAGGGCGGCCCATTGGAACTCGGCGACCTCGTGGAGCGAGACCAACAGCTGGGCAAGCGTCGCGTTCACTGTGAGCTCGGTTCGATCGGCATCGAGGATCCGGTCGCGGGCCCGTAGGAATCCAGCGGTGTTCATCCATGCACCGTACGCCGAGATTGATCTTCTGTCATCCCCCGCGTTCGGGGGGTATCGACCCCCAGGATCGCGGGTCAACAACGCACGCACTCGGGATTTTCTGCGGCGTCGATCATCCGTACCTTGCGAAGGGCCTCACACCTACATCCGAAGGAGTCGACATGTCACTGCCCACCCCACCCCGCATCCACCGGTCCCCGATCGAAATCGCCCCGGAGACCCTCCTCATTCAGTCCACCAACGGCGAGGGCCACGCCCCGATCTTCGTCAACGTCAACTCCGGCGTCCGCGGCGCTGAGCCCTACTTGAAAGGACAATCATCATGAAGATCGGACTTGGAGTCCCGCAACTCGGTCGGTTCGCCGACCCGGAAATCACTCGCACCGTCGCCAAAGCCGCCGAAGAGGCCGGGTTTGCGTCGCTGTGGGCCATCGATCGGCTGCTCGCCCCGGTCGATCCACGCACTCCGTATCCGGGCAGCCCCGACGGGGTCCTGCCAGCCGAGCACCACTCGGCCCTCGACCCGCTCGTCACCTTGACGCTCGCCGCGGCCGTCACCGAGCGAATCCGCCTCGGCACATCCGTGCTCGTCGCCCCGTGGTATCCCCCCACGCTGCTGGCTCGCAGCCTGGCTACCCTCGACCACGTGAGTCGTGGTCGGCTGACGGTAGGCCTTGGCCTCGGCTGGTCGATCGACGAATACGAGGCCGCCGGTGCGCCGATGCGGCACCTCGGAAATCGAATCGAGGAGATCCTCGAGGTCTTCTCGACGCTGTGGAGCGAGGGCCCAGCCGTGATCGGCACCTCACGCGAACACATCGCCCCGAGCACACCAGGCGTCAGACCCGTCCAGACACCGCGGCCGCCGATCCTGCTCGCCAGCTTCAACCCGGCGGGGCTGGAACGGGTTGCCCGTCGCGCCGATGGCTGGCTGCCGGCCGGCCTTCCATTCGAAGCGATCGAGGGGATGTGGGCCGGTGTGCTCGCCACCGCTGAACGGTACGAGCGCGATACCGCAGCGCTGCAGCTGGTCGTGCGCGCCGACCCGAAGTTCACCGACATTGCCCTTGGTACCGACCGGGCGCCGTTCACCGGCACCCGTCAGCAGGTGATCGACGACATCGAACGCGCCCGCGACGTCGGCGCGACCGAGCTGATCCTCGATCTCCACCGCGCCAGCCGCAATGTCGACGACTTCGTCGACACTGCCCTCGCACTCACCGCTCGCCAGCTCGCAGTCACCGAAGTCTGACACTCCATCGGTCGGCACACCGTGCCGCCCAACTGGGGTTTCAGCGCTCGAGCGTCGCCGTTGCGCTCGACGGCGTGCAGCGACGCCGTTGTCGATGCCTTCGCCGAGCTTGTCCGTAACGGTTCGGACCGCGAGATCGTTCGTATCAATCCGGTGCGGTTCGCCCGTGATCGCGGTCATCGTGCAGGTCAGGGTGATCGCGAGCGACGTGGCCGTCCAGCGCCTGACGGCTGCGGCGAGAGGTGACCAACAACAACCCGAAGGCGAGCCCGGCCACGACGGCGAACGCGACACGGAGGCCCTGCCACTCACCGAGGGCGCCTACGCTGAGGGCGGTGAGCATGGCGCCAAGCCGCTGGCCGAGGAGCATCGAGCCGAGTCCGGAGCCGGCCGACACGCCGGGCAGACGGGCCGCCGCAGCATAGAGTTGCGGGAACACCACCGACAGGCCGAGGCCCCACACCACGAGGCCCGCTAGCGCTACGGCACCCACGGGCGCGATCACCGTGACGAGTGCTCCGATGCCCACCAGGTTGACCGCCCACGTGAACAGCCGACGCTCACCGATGCGGTCGAGCACGTGGTCGCCGCCGAGGCGGCCGATCAGCATCGCGCCAGCGCAGGCCATCGTGCCGAAGCCGCTGGCCCGACCGAAGTCGAACTCGTCGCGCATGAGCACGGCCGACCAGTCGTTGGGCATCACCTCCAAGGCGATGGCACCCAGCGCGGCAAGAGCCATGACGACGTTGACGGCGGAGAACCGCCTGCGCGGGGCCGAGCTCGTATCGTCGGGTGTAGCGGCGTTGGGTGGTGGGTCCACGGGGACCAGCCACCGTCGCACCACCGCGACGCTGACGAACAGGATGGCACCTACCGCGACGAGCTGCGTGCGCACACCGGCGCCGGCCGCCGACGCGACCGATCCGACCAGGGCGCCGACCGTGAAGCCCAGGCTCCACATGGCGTGCAACCGGTTCATGATCGAGCGGCCGAGCCGGTCCTGCACAATCACGCCCTGGGCGTTCATCGCCACGTCGTTGCAGACGTCGAGACCGCCCAGGGTCGTGAGCAGCACGAGCAGCGCCACGGCAGAAGGAGCGAAGGCGATGAGCGGCATGCCGATCGACAGCGCGGTAGCCACAAACGTAAGCAAGCGCCGGCTGCCCAGGCGATCCATCAGCCTTGCCACTACGAGGGTGCCGATGATGCCGCCGAGACCGCCGCCGAGCAGGGTGGCACCGAGGCCGGCATTGCCGAGACCGAGCTGGTCGCGGATCTCGGGAATGCGCGGCAACCAGTTCGAGAACGTCGCACCGTTCACGAAGAACAACGCTGCCACAGCGGCAGCGGTGCGCCCAGTGCGCGGAGGGCCCAGGCTGGGCGCCGTGGTCACGGCTGGTCATGCTAGGCACCGGGACCAGAACTATCGTAATTGCCGGGACTGGCCCGAAACCATCTGGAATCCGCCCGAAAACGTGATGGGACCCAAGTCGAACGAAGGAAGCACCATGAAAGTTCTCTACACCGCAACCGCAACCGCGACGGGCGACGGCCGAAACGGCCACGCCACTTCGGAGGACGGGATTCTCGATCTTGACTTACGCATTCCCACGGCGATGGGCGGACAGGGGGGAGCCACAAACCCCGAGCAGCTGTTCGCTGTCGGGTACGCAGCGTGCTTCCACTCGGCGCTGAAGGTGGTGGCCGGCCGCGAGAAGCTCGACGTCAACGGCACCGAGGTGTCGGCCAGCGTCGGGATCGGCATGCTCGACAACGGCGGCTTCGGGCTACAGGTCGAACTCGACGTCATGGTTCCAAACCTCGACCGGCCCACGGCCGAGTCAGTCGTGGCCAAAGCGCACCAGGTCTGCCCCTACAGCAACGCCACCCGCGGCAACATTGACGTCAAGCTCACCGTCATCTGACTGCGACACGGGGGAGGAACCGACTCACATTCGACGGCGGCAGAGCACCGCTCTACGCTCAAGCCATGAAGTGCTACTGCTGCGGAGAAGAGCGCGAGCCCTCGATGGTGACCGCGCTGTTGTGTCACGACGAGATCAAGGTTTGCCGGATCTGCATCGCTTGGCTGCGGCGTCGTGTCGGAGGCATCGAAGTTACGCCGACGCTGCCGGTGGCCGACATGCCTGTGGCAGTCCGCTTCTGCGAAGCCGCCGGGTTTGACGTCGAGCAGTATGACGACGGGTTTGCGTTCGTGCATTTCAACGACCAAAGCGTTTTCGACCTCCATCTCGTCGAGGGCACCGGCCCGGCGACGAACCACGCCGGCTGTTACATCATCACCGAAGACGTCGACGACTGGCACGCCCGATTCCTGGCCGCAGGGCTACAGGTCACGCCCGTAGAAGACATGCCCTGGGGCATGCACGAGTTCACCCTGACCGACGCCAGCGGTAACAGCATCCGGGTCGGCCGCAGCGTATCGGGTGTCGACTAGAGACAAGCGAGAAGTGACCTTTGCCCCTGCCGTCCGGCGGAGGTGCAGCGTATGTTGTGAATCGTTCCGGGCATGTCCGCGGACACGTCGCGATGGAGTGCTCACATGACCGACCAGATTCATCAGACGACCATGACGTGTCGGGATCGGGTGCGGACCACATTCGATCACCGCGAACCCGACCGCATTCCCGTCGATTTCGGCGGAACCCCCGTGACCGGCATCCATGTCTCCGTCGTTGCTGCCCTCCGCGACCACTACGGGCTCGAGCAGCGGCTGGTGAAGGTTCACGAGCCGTATCAGATGCTCGGCGTGATCGACGACGATCTGAAGCAGGCGATGGGTGTCGACGTCGAAGGAGTCGTCGGCAGGGAAACCATGTTCGGCTTCCGCAACGACAGCTGGCGGCCGTGGACGATGCCTCACGGTCTCGAGGTGCTCGTCGCCGACGAATTCCGCACAACCGTCGACGATCGGGGCGACACGTTCATCTATCCGAAGGGCAATCTGTCGGCCCCACCCAGCGGGCGGATGCCCAAGACCGGGTTCTTCTTCGACACGATCATCCGGCAGGAGCCGATCGATGCAGCTCGGCTCGACCCAAACGACAACCTCGAGGAGTACAAGGTCGTCTCAGATTCAGACCTCGACGATCTCGACGTCGATCTGTCGGCAGCCGAGGCGACAGGGAGGGCGGTGATCGCCGTGATGCCGGGAATGGCGCTGGGCGACATCGCCTTCGTGCCGGCACCGGGCCTCGAGTGGCCGCGCGGGATCCGCGACATAACCGAGTGGTACATCTCCATCAAGAAGCGTCCCGAGTACGTTCGTCAAGTGTTCTCGGCCCAGGTCGACATCGCCCTTGAGAACCTGGCCCGGATCCACGCAAGGGTCGGTGATCGGTTCGATGCCGTGATGACCTGCGGCACCGACTTCGGCACCCAGACATCGGCCTTCTGTTCCGTCGACACCTTCCAGGATCTGTGGGCTCCCCACTACCGGCGGGTCAACGGCTGGATCCACGACCACACCAACTGGAGGACGTTCAAGCACTCCTGCGGCTCGGTCGAGCGCTTCATGCAGTCGTTCATCGAGTGTGGGTTCGACATCATCAACCCGGTCCAGTGCTCGGCTGCGAACATGGAGGCCGATCACCTCAAGCGCGAGTACGGGCGCGATCTTGTCTTCTGGGGCGGCGGTGTCGACACCCAGCACACCTTGCCGTTCGGCACGCCCGACGAGGTCCGCGACCAGGTGCTGCGCCGGTGCGAGGTGCTCGGCGCCGGCGGCGGATTTGTGTTCAACACCATCCACAACGTCCAGGCGGGCACGCCCCTGAAGAACATCGTTGCGGTGATCGACGCCGTACACGAGTACAACGGAAGGAACTGATCGGCGATGACAGTGCTCGACGAACTCTACGAGGCCGTGTTGGAGGGCGACTTCGACCTGACCCCCGGGCTGACCCGCCAGGGTCTCGACGCCGGACTCCTCCCCCAGGCGCTCATCGACGGGGCGATGATCCCGGCGATGGCCGAGGCGGGGCGTCGCTTCGAGGACGATGTGTACTTCGTTCCTGAACTCTTGTCGTCGGGGCGGGCGATCAAGGCCGGCCTCGAGATCCTGCGCCCGCTGCTCACGGCCGGCAGCGCCGAACTTGCCGGCCGCGTGGTGATCGGAACGGTCCAGGGCGACCTCCACGACATTGGGAAGAACCTCGTGGCCGTCATGCTCGAAGGCGCCGGTTTCGAAGTCATCGACCTCGGTACCGACGTGACCCCAGCGGAGGTGGTGGCCGCCATCCACGAACATCGGCCTCAGCTGGTCGGGCTCTCGGCGTTGTTGACGACGACGATGCTGTCGATGCCGTCGATCATCGATGCGATCGCGGCCGCCGGTTTGCGTGATGACGTCAAAGTGCTTGTCGGTGGGGCGCCGATGAACGAGGCCAGGGCCAAGGAGTTCGGCGCCGACGCCTACGCCGACAACGCCAACGCCGCAGTCCGAGCCGCGCTTGAACTCGTCGGCGCCGAGCCCGGTCGCTGACACCATGGCGGCCGACCTCATCCGCGGGCTCCTCGCCGGCGGCCCGGTTTTGACCGACGGCGCCTGGGGAACTCAGCTGCTGGCGCGTGGTCTGCCACCAGGCCAGCTCCCCGACCTCTGGAACCTGAGCCATCCGGACCGGGTCGAAGCGGTGGGGCGCAGCTACGTCGATGCCGGGAGCATGATCATCCTCACGAACACGTTCCAGGCCAACCGCTTCGCGCTGCGCGGTGCTGCCCGTGATGTCGTTGCGATCAACCGGGCAGGAGCGCAGATCTCGCGGCGAGCGGCGGGGGAGCGCGCCAAGGTCTTCGGCTCGATCGGTCCAACCAACAAGATGCTGGTCAGCGGCGACGTCAACGAAGACGAACTGCATACCGCGTTCACCGAGCAGGCGACTGCGCTCGCCGATGGCGGCGCCGATGCCATCGTGGTCGAGACGATGTCCGATCTCAACGAGGCCGTCGTCGCGGTCGAGGCGGCTCGTGCCACCGGACTCCCCGTCGTGGCATGCATGACGTTCGACTCCGGCAAGAACAAGGACCGGACGATGACGGGAGTATCGCCGGCGCAGGCCGCCGAGGGCCTCGCCGCCGCAGGTGCCGACGTGGTCGGTGCCAACTGCGGTGTAGGTGTCGATGCTGTTGCCCCGATCTGCGCTGCGCTGGCGAGCGCGACGGACCTCCCCGTGTGGATCAAGGCGAATGCAGGGCTACCCGAGCTGGTCGGGCGAGAGGTCGTGTACCGGATGACGCCGGCCGAGTACGCCGGTCACGTCGAGGCCGTTCTGGCTGCCGGCGCCGACTTCGTCGGTGGATGTTGTGGCACGACCGCCGAGTTCATCGCCGCTATGGCCCGCTCCACTCGCTGGACGAAGGTGGTCCGGCCCGCCCGTGCGGACCTACAGAAGGAGCTGGGTCGCGAACAACCCCGCTCCCACATTCTGTAGCACCAGGTTCAGGCGACCTTCACCTGACGAACGGTCGACGGCTTGCCGACAACCCGCTTCGCCGCGGGAGCCTTCGGCTCGAGCCTCGTCAGCGCCGGACTCATTGCCTTCATCAACCGGCGCACAAAGGCGGCCTGCTCGTCAACAACGCGGGCGCGGAACTTCAGCTGGCTGTCGACAAAGTCTGTCACTGTCGGCACCTCGTCGAGGAACGCCCACTGCGGTCGCTCGGGGACGTACTTGGCGATGGCCTCCACAGCCTTGCCGGTGAATCTCACGACTGGCTCTTCCGCACGGGCCAACATCGTCAGATATTCGTCCTGCCACTTCTTCGTGGTGGTCATTACGGTGGTCATTACGCCACCTCCTTCGAGCCTCTGTGGCTCATTCTGAGCCCTCGTTGGGCTCGCCTTGAGCATACCCAGATCGCTACCTTTTGCAAGCACATCGCATGTGACAGTTAGCACCACCGTCGCTGCCAGCGCGATCGGGCGTGACGGAGAGCAGTGTTCGAGGCGGTTACTGACTACGCCTCGACCTGTCAGATCTCTGCCGACTCGCGCTGGGCCCTGAGCAGCGCCTCGGCATCGAAACCTGGCTGTTGTGCAGCGGCAATGATTACACGCTCGCGACGACTGATCAGGTCGGCCGCCTCTCTTATCGCACCGCACACGGCATGCGGGATCACCACGGCACCGTGTTGGTCGGCATGAATCAGGTCTCCGTCGCAAACCCGCATCCCGGCCACCGTCACGGGTCGGGAGTAGTCGACCACGTGAACGAAGGCGTGCGACGGGCCAATGTGGTCAGCCAACATCTGGAAACCCTCGGCGATATCAGGCAGGTCGCGCACGCTGCCATTGGTGATCACGGCATCGCATCCGAGCCCCTTGTGTATGTTGCTGTTGACCTCACCCCAGAACGAGCCATACCCCTGCTCGTCGTCGAGGTCCTCAATGACGATCACGCTCGGCTTGGGACCCCCATCGATGTACGCGTAGTACGCATCCCGCGCATAGGCCTGGTCAATGTCCGAGTCGCTGGGATGGGCGGCGCGAATCGTTGCCGTTCGGGCACTGCCGACAACAGGCCCGAGCTCGGGCCGAGTGCACACCAGCGGCCTGGTCGTGAACCCATAGCCGCGCCGCTCAGGGACCAGGATCTCCAGAGCGTTGCAAACCGTCGGCGTGTCAACTGACTTCAATTCGGCGATCAGTTCACGGGTCAGTTCGAACATCGCCGCATCCTACGAGCGTAAGCGGTGACCGGCGACGAGGGCCGAGGCTCCTGATCGCCTCCAGCCCGATCGACGGCCGGCTGGGCCTCGTCACCCGGATAACCGCTCTCCCAGCATTGCCGTGACCACCTTGGTGGTGTCGTGCTCTTCGAGGCGTCGTGCCAGGCTGAGGAGCGGTCGCACGACCGGAGACGGCTGCGTGATCAGGTAGGCGAGCACCGATACGAGCCGATCGAGTTCGCTGGCGTAGTCGCCACGGCGGTTGTCGGGCAGCGAGTACATCCTCTCTGCCGCCTGCCACGCCTGTGCCCGGGCGAGTCGCAGCGAGAAGTTGAAGGCGCGGCCACCGCCCAGCCGCGCTGCGCCGTTCACCCACCGCGACACCCTATCGAGATCGCGGACGACGTCGATGTACGTCGCGGCCAAGACATCGTTCACGGCGTCGAAGTCGGGGCGGATCGAGAGCAGATCGCCGCGCTCGTCGGCGATCTCGACAACCGCGAGGGGCAGGTCGTGGTTCACGTGCGCGTTGATGCCGAGCAGCAGGTGTTGGACGATCAGCAACCGCGGATCACGGGCCGCGTCCCACGACGCCCGCCAGCAGCGCGGGCGGCTCTGCGGATCGCGACTCGCGGCGGCGTAGTAGGACGCGAATCCCGTCGCGAACCGGTCGATCCCCGGCCCGTCGGCAAAGCTTCCCGCCTCGATCGACGCGCCGACCCGCGCTGTTACCCGAGCGTAGAGGGCGGGAAAGTACCCCGATGCGTCGGTGGCGGCGAGAGCGATTGTGCGGAGCTCCGTGGTGGTGTCGGCGATCATCGCTTGACGGCGGTTCCTGCTCGCATCCACGAATCATCCCACGATCCTTGTTCGGTGGAACCGCCACGGCCCCGACGGAGTGGGGCGTGCTGGCGCGGTCGAGGGGGCCGCCCGGTCGGACGACCCCCTCGCGAACTGGCGAACATCGCTGGCTGTTATGCCTCGGCGGCCCAGTAACACCCCGCGATTCAACGCTCCGTCAGTGCCGAGTATGCGCCGACGGTGTGTGCCCGTCCTCAGGACTTTCGGCACTATGTCCCCCTGATCAGCAAAGATGTTCATGTGGCGCATTGGCTGATGAAGTCGGAACCCGAGGAGTTGTCGATCGATGATTTGGCTCGCGCCAAGCGCAGACGCTTCCGGTGGGACGGAGTGCGCAACTACAGAGCGCGTAACTGGATGCTGCAGATGCAGCCGAGCGAGCGGTTCTTCTTCGCCCACAGCAGCTGCAAGGTGCCGGGTATCGCAGGCATTGCCGAGGTCGTCGGTGAGGCGTATCCCGACCCGACGCAGTTCGACCCTGAGAGCGACTACTACGACCCGGCGTCACCGACCGGCAAGCCTCGCTGGGTCAGCCGCGATGTGCGCTTCGTTGCACGCTTTCCCACGCTGCTACCGCTCGCCACCCTGCGCCAGCATGCGGATCAACTCGGGCCGTTCCACCTCCTCCAGCGGGCCAACCGCCTCAGCGTCATGCCAGTGAACGAACATCAGTGGGTGTACATCGTCAACGTCGCATCGGCGGCCGAGCCGCAGGTCCGCACTGGTTCCGGCTCCGGCACGTGATTCGGTGATCCGATCGACGACACCTTCGCCGGCAACGGGCGGCACCGACCGTGCCGGCGGCTGGCGGCGCTGGATCCCGATGCTGGCGGCGGCGCGCACCTACGAGCGGTCGTGGTTCGTCAAGGACCTGACGGCCGGCACGGTGCTCGTGGCCCTGCTCGCCCCCGCCGGCATGGCCTACGCGCAGGCCTCGGGGTTGCCGCCGATCACTGGACTGTACGCAACCGTCGTACCGCTGCTCGTCTACGCACTGTTCGGGCCATCGCGCATCTTGGTAATGGGACCCGACTCGTCGCTCGCCCCGCTCATCGCCGCTGTCGTGATCCCCTTGAGCAGCGGCGATCCTGATCGGGCCATCGCCCTCGCAGGACTGCTGGCGGTCTTCGTCGGGGTCATCGGCGTGCTCGCCGGGCTTGCCAGATTCGGCTTTCTCGCCGAGCTCCTGTCCGCCCCAGTGCGGTATGGCTACCTCAACGGAATTGCCGTCACGATCATTGCCAGCCAACTCCCCAAGGCGCTGGGCTTCTCCGTCGATGCCGAGACCCTGCTCGGCACGCTCCGAGACCTCGGCAGCGGTATCGCCGATGGGGAAACCAACCGCTGGGCGCTCGGTCTCGCCGCGGCGGCGCTCGTGGCCATCGTCGGCCTTCGTCGTTTCGTGCCACGAGTTCCGGGAGTGCTGGTGGCGGTGTTCGCCGGCATCCTCGCAACCCTCGCATTCGGGTTGGCCGACCACGGCGTGCGCCTGGTCGGAGATCTTCCCTCGGGGTTCCCGAGCCCGCGACTGCCCGACATCAGCTGGGCCAGCATCGGCCGGCTCACCGGTGCGGCGCTCGGCATCGCCTTCATCGCCTTCGCCGACACGAGCGTGCTGGCCCGGGTGTACGCCGACAAGCGTGGTGTACGCGTCGACGCCAACCAGGAACTCGTCGCGCTCGGTCTGGTCAACGTCGCGGCCGGCTTGTTCCAGGGAATGCCGGTGAGCGGCAGCCAGTCCCGCACGCCGGTTGCCGAGGCGGCCGGGGCGCGCACGCAGTTGACCGGTGTCGTCGCCGCCGCTGTACTCCTCGGAGTCGTCATCGGGGCACCCCATGCGTTCCGCAACCTGCCTCAGCCGGTGCTTGCAGCGGTCGTGGTCGCTGCCGCGCTCCGCATCTTCGCCGTCGGTTCGCTGGTGCGGCTCGCCGCGATCCGGCGCAGCGAGTTCCTGCTCGGCCTGGCCGCCTTCCTCGCCGTGGCTGTTCTCGGCGCGATCGTCGGGGTGGTCGTGGCGATCGTCTTGTCGTTGCTGAACTTCATGCGCAAGGCGTGGAAGCCGCACACCGCCGAACTCGTCAGGGTCGACGGGCTCAAGGGCTATCACGACAGCGAACGTCACCCAGAGGGCCGGCGGATCGCCGGCCTGCTGCTCTATCGCTTCGACGCGCCGCTGTTCTTCGCCAACGCCCGGTTCTTCGTGGAAGATGTGCTCGCCCGGGTCGACCAGTCATCGACGCCGATCCGTGTCGTGCTCGTGACGGCCGAACCGATCACCGACGTCGACGCAACGGCGGCCGACGCAATGGCCGAGTTGGTGCGCGATCTGGCCCAGCGCGCCGCGGTTTTGCGCTTCGCGGCGCTGAAGGGACACGTCCGCGAGCGCATGCAGGCCCACGGGCTGGTGGATTTGATCGGTGCCGACCACTTCGCACGCACGACCGGGGAAGGTGTGCATGCCTATGTGGACGAGGAGGATGTCGATTGGGTCGACTGGGAGGACCGCACCCGCTGACGCGCCACGGATCTACATGAACTTGAGTTCTATCTCGGCGAGGAACGCCGCCGAGAGACGCTCGAAGTCGTCCTCGGTGAGCCCAATAGGGTCTCCAATGTGGAGCTTCACAACTGACTGAGCAGGAATCAGCTTGATCACAGTGCTTTCACGCAGGACTCCATTGTTGTTCATCAACGAGTCACACAGCACTTCGACCTCGTTGAGTGGATTGCCGTCCTTGCCCGAGACAATCCGCGTTCTGTGGACGAAGTAGCGGTCGAGGACGAGGGTCATGTTGTTGAAGAAGAGCACTTCGAAAGCTGCAAGCGCAGAGTTGACCTTGCTATCGGTTGTCGCGCTGGAGACCGCCTCGACGAGCGTCTTGTACGCCGCAAGCTGCTGATCGATCGCGGCCTTGCAGTGGTCGAACTCCTCCTGGGTGTAGCTCTTACGGCCGAGCATGGCATCACGTCCTTTGGTTGTTCGGTGTTTGAAAGTGTTACATCGACCGGGGCTCGATCGTCAGTGGTATGACGTATGGCGACGACGAAAGGTGACCCGTGAACGCAGATGACTGGCTCGCACAGCGATTCGAGGAGCATCGGTCCCAGCTTCGGGCAGTGGCGTTACGGATGCTCGACTCAGCAAGCGAGGCTGACGACGCAGTGCAGGAATCCTGGTTACGTCTCAGCCGCTCCGACTCCGACGGCATCGACAACCTCGGTGGATGGTTGACCACTGTCGTCAGTCGGGTTTGTCTCGACATGTTGCGTTCGAGGGCGTCGCGCCGCGACAAGCCAGATGGTGCGCACCTCGATGACGTGATCAAAACCCACGCAGACGCAGGCGACCCAGAATACGAGGCGCTCCTCGCTGACGCACTCGGCCCTGCACTGCAGGTCGTGCTCGACACCCTTGTTCCGGCGGAACGGCTGGCGTTTGTTCTGCACGACGTATTCGCACTGCCGTTCGATCAGATCGGCACCATCCTCGGCCGCTCCCCGAATGCCGCCAAGCAACTCGCCAGCCGCGCCCGACGCCGGGTCCGCGGCTCGACTCCAATCGTCAACACCGACGTGTCGCGCCAACGAACAGTCGTCGACGCCTTCCTCGCCGCATCCCGCGGCGGCGACCTCGACGAACTCATCGCGGTTCTCGACCCTGACATCGTGCTGCGAGCAGACCCAGCCGCCGTACAAATGGGCTCGCTGCAGGAAGTAAACGGGGCGGCGGCCGTCGCCAAGGTCTTCTCGGGGCGCGCCCTCGGCGCGCAACCGGCGCTCGTCGACGGCATCGTCGGCGTCGCTTGGGCTCCCGGCGGCCGAGCCAAAGTGGTGTGGGACGTCACGATCACCGGCGACAAGATCAGCCGAATCGACATGGTCGCCGATCCCGACAGCCTCAACGAACTCGAACTCGTAATCCTTGACTGAGTAACACACACCAGGCTGCGACGCTCGGTGTGGCTGAAGTACCCTCGCGACCGATGGAATCTGCGGGGTCAGGGTCGACGACTACAGAATTGCTGTATCTCCGCGACGCGTATCTCACCGAGTTCGATGCTGTCGTGGTCGACGTCCGTGACCAAGCGGTCGCACTCGACCGCACGGCCTTCTACCCAACCGGCGGCGGGCAGCCGTACGACACCGGCATGCTCTCCGAACTTGCTGTCGTCGAAGTGCGCAAGGAGGGCGATCTCGTGTGGCATGCGGTGAACGGCGAAACCCTTCCTGCCATCGGCGAGACGGTGCACGGTGTCGTCGATTGGCACCGGCGCCATCATCTGATGCGCACCCACTCCGCCCTGCACGTGTTGTGTGGTGTTATCTGGAATGAATGGCGCGTACCGGTGACCGGCGGCAACATGGAACCACTGAGTGCTCGCATGGACTTCGAGTTCGATCCGCTGCCGGAAGGATTCGGGCCTCGCGTCGAGCACCTCGTCAACGACGAGTTGGCCGCCGACCGACCGATCGAGGTGTCGTTCCTGCCGCGCTCGACCGCCGTGGTCGACGCCGATCTCATTCGCACCAAGGTCTCGTTGATCCCCGACTCAGTGCCCGAAATTCGCGTGGTCGACATCGTCGGGCTCGATCGACAGGCCGACGGTGGCACGCATGTGCGTTCAACTGGCGAGGTTGGTCGCATCCGGGTCATCAAGCTCGAGAACAAGGGTAAGGGCAACAAGCGAGTCCGCCTCGAGGTGATCGACGCCTGAGCCAGCAGCCGCATTAGTATCGGCCCCCGTGGAGGCTGCCCCGCTCGCCATCGACGTTCGCGGCCTGCGCAAATCGTACGGCACCTTCGAGGCCGTACGAGGTATCGACCTGCATGTGACCAAGGGTGAGGTCTTCGCCCTGCTCGGCCCCAACGGGGCGGGCAAGACGACAACCGTCGAGATTCTCGAGGGGTTTCGCGACCGGACCGCGGGGGACGTAAGTGTTCTCGGGTTCGACCCGGCTCGAGGTGGTGGCGCCTTGCGGAAACGGATTGGAATTGTGCTTCAAGAGACTGCGGTCGAGCGGTTCCTCACGGTGGCCGAGGTGATCGACCAGTTCCGCAGCTTCTACCCCGAGCCGCTCGGCCGCGACGAGGTGATCGACGTGGTGGGGCTCACCGAGAAGCGTGACGAGCGGGTGGGCCGGCTGTCCGGGGGCCAGAAGCGGCGCCTCGACGTCGCCGTCGGCCTTTCCGGCAATCCCGAGCTGCTCTTCCTCGACGAGCCCACGACCGGTTTCGATCCCTCCGCTCGACGCAGCGCGTGGGACATGGTTCGCAACCTGCAGTCCCTGGGCAAGACGGTCTTCTTGACGACTCACTATATGGACGAGGCGCAGCACCTAGCCGACCGCGTCGCGGTGATCGTGGCCGGGCAGATCGTGGCGGAGGGTTCACCGGCCAATCTCGGCAATCGCCAGCAGTTGCGCACCGTGGTCCGCTTCAGCCTGCCCGCCGGCACCGACTCGCCACCCGCCGGCCTGGCCGCCGAGCAGGCTGACGAGGGAATGTGGCGAGCCGAAACGATGCATCCAACGGTTCTATTGCACGCGCTGACGTCGTGGGCATTGTCGGCGGGGGTTGAGCTGGAGACCATCGAGGTGGCCCCGCCGACACTGGAAGACGTGTACCTCTCGCTGACTGGCCCGGAGCTCGGTGCCTCGTGAACGGGCTGACGATGGCGATCCGCCAATTCCCGTACCAGAACAAGGCCTTCTGGCGGAACCCGGCAGCGGCATTTTTCACGTTCGCGTTCCCGCTGATGTTCCTCGTGATCTTCACGACGATCTTCAACAACGACACGAGCACGTTGCCGAGCGGCGAGGAGGTCAGCAACTCCACTTACTACACGGCGTCGATCCTTGCTTTCTCCGTGATCACCGCCTGCTACACCAACGTCGCGATCAGCGCGACGTCGCTTCGCGAGGAGGGCGTGCTCAAGCGCATCCGAGGTACCCCGCTGCCCGGCTGGTCGTACCTCCTCGCCAAGATCCTCCACTCCGTCTTTGTCATGGCGATTCTGGTCGGGATCGTGTGCGTCTTCGGCTTTGTCTTCTACGACGTCGACCTGCCGGCCCGCTCGCTCCCAGCATTCCTCGGCACGCTGTTCGTCGGTGCCGCCAGTTTCTGCGCTCTCGGCCTGGCGTGTACGGCGGTGACGCCCAACATCGACGCCGCCCCCGCCATCAGCAACGCCACGCTCCTTCCTCTGTTGTTCATCTCCGGTGTCTTCATCCCGATCGACGCAGCGCCCGGGTGGATGAAAGCGCTCGGCGACGTTTTCCCGGTCAAGCACTTTCTCGTGGCCACCTTCGAGGGTTTCATCCCGCCCACGGGCAATCGGGCCGGCTGGCTGCCGGGCGACCTGTTGATCGTGGCAGCATGGGGCGCCGCCGGCCTCGTGTTCGCCGCCCGCCGCTTTACGTGGGAGCCCCACCGATAGCCCTCGGCGGCCAGGGCGAGCCCCCTCTTCGTTGTAGTGGCCGGCGCGAATCGATTCGTACTCGTCCACGGTCGTGACGCGTCGCCGCACCGTGAAGTGCGAGACTCCCGTTTGGCGTAGCGTCCGTCACGTGGGCGCGCTGTAGTCGCGTCGGCGGGTTCAACTCAACGTCATCGAAAGGGTCGCCATGGCAGCTGCAGGATCGATTTTGGGGAATGCCGTCCAGCGCCTCGAAGACCCCACCCTCCTCACCGGTGCGGGGAAATACCTTGACGACATGGCACCTGTGGGAACCCTCCACGTTGCCTTCGTGCGCTCCACCCAGGCCTACGCCAAGGTGGTCGGTGTTGACATCGCCGACGCGGAAGCGATGCCCGGGGTGAAGGCCGTCTATCACGCTCGTGGCGACGACCTTGGCCTGCCGTCGTTTCAAGGGTTTGCGATGATGCCCCCCACGTTGAACCGGCCGGTGTTCGCAAACGACATCGTCAGGTTCGTCGGCGACATCGTCGCCGCTGTCGTCGCGACGTCGAAGGCGGTTGCCACCGACGCAGCGGAAGCGGTCGTCATCGAGTACGAAACCATTCAAGCGATCGTTACTCCCGCGCAGGCGTTGGGGCCCGATGCGCCCATCCTGTTTCCGGAGCACGGGTCGAATGTGTGCTTCGGGACCGAACATGGAGCCGATGTCGACCCGTTCGAAGGCGCCGATGCCATCGCCGAAGTCACCATGGTGAGTCAACGGCTGGCCGGAGCACCCATCGAGACCAACGGGATACTCGCCGAGCCAGGTGACAAGCCGGGAACCATGACGTGCTGGATCTCCCACCAGACGCCTCACGCGGCTCATGGAGCCATTACAGCGATGCTCGGCATGGACCCGGCCGACCTGCGAGTGATCTGTCCGTGGGTCGGCGGAGGGTTCGGTCCGAAGGCCGCCGTCTATCCGGAGTATCTGGTCGCCGCGGCCGCCTGTCGTGCCCTCGGATCACCGGTCAAATGGGCCGAAACACGATCAGAAGACATGGTCTCGCTGGTTCAAGGTCGGGATTACGTGATGAAAGCAAAGCTCGGCGTCACGAACGACGGGAAGTTCACCGGTCTGGAGGGCGATGTAACTGCCAACGCGGGTGCGTACCCGGCGATTGGCGCAATCCTGCCGATGCTGACGCAGATGATGTGCGTCGGCGTGTACGACATCGACAAGGTCAAGTTCACAACGAGGACCGTGGTGACCAACACGACCACGACCGGCGCCTACCGCGGCGCAGGCCGCCCGGAAGCCACCCAGTTGATCGAGCGGGTCATCGACGTCGCTGCTGGCAGGATTGGGCTGGATCCAGCCGAGATTCGGCGGCGAAACTTCATCCAACCCGACAAGTTCCCGTTGACCACCAACACCGGTGCCGCATACGACTCCGGCGAGTACGAGAAAGCGCTCGACGCCGCCTTGGCCGCATCGGGTTACGAGGCACTTCGAGAGGAGCAGGCGCGCCGTCGTGCGGCCAACGATCCGATCGCACTCGGCATCGGCGTGTCGACGTATGTCGAAGTCACAGCACCTGTCGGTCTTCATGTCGAATTCGGCGCGGCGGAAATTCACGACGACGGCACGGCCAGCGTGTTCGCTGGAACCAGCGCGCACGGGCAGGGTCACCACACGTCGTTCGCGATGCTTGCAAGCGAGGTGCTCGGCATACCGATGGACCAGATCAAGCTGGTCAACTCCGACACCGATCGCGTGCCGCGGGGCTCGGGAACGTTGGGGTCGCGGTCACTGCAGACCGCCGGCTCGGCGATTTTCCTGGCCTCCAAAGAGGTGCTTGTTCGCGCCCAGCGAATCGCCGCCCATCTGCTCGAGGCGGCCGCGGAAGACATGGTCGCCGAGGCAGGTTCGCTTCACGTAGCAGGGACCCCGTCGAAGTCGATTTCGTGGGCCGAACTTGCAATCGCGTCGAAGGATCCGGCCAAGCTTCCCGAGGGGCTCGATCCCGAGACGCTTCGTCACGAACTCGACTTCGACGGCACGAACTCGACGTTCCCTTTCGGCGCTCATGTGTCGGTCGTCGAGGTCGACACCGAAACCGGCAAGGTTGTGATGCGTCGCCACATCGCCGTCGACGACTGTGGCCGAATCCTCAATCCCCTCTTGGTGTCAGGTCAGCAGCACGGTGGAATCGCCCAGGGTGCCGCCCAAGCACTGTACGAGTGGGTCCGCTACGACGATGACGGCAACCCGGTTACGGCCACGCTCCTCGACTACACGGTGCCGTCGGCGGCAGAGCTTCCAAGCTTTGAAACGTCGAACACCCAGACCGACAGTCCCAGAAATCCGCTCGGCGCGAAGGGCATCGGCGAGTCCGGAACGATTGGCTCGACGCCCGCAATTCAGAATGCGGTCGTTGATGCCCTTTCCCATCTCGGCGTCGTCCACATCGACATGCCGTGCACGCCCGAGCGGGTGTGGTCAGCACTCAACGCCGTCTGATCCTGCGATGCACTACAAGTCGGTGTGCTCGCGGAGCCATTCTCGTACGTTTAGATATCGGTGCGGCGTTTAGATATGGATGCATCTGTTTAGATGCCGCTCCCCGATTTAGATGACAGATCGCCGCCGATCTCGTACGCGCATTGACGGTCGCCGGCGACAATGTGTCGGGTCCGCTCGACCGTGGCCTCGGGGAGCACGGCACGGATGAACTCGATCTCGCTGATGCAGGCCTGGCCATAGCGGCGGGCCACTGTGGCGATCGCGCAGTTGTGCTCGACGATCCGGAAGCGGTTGCGCCCGATTGCTTCGGCGGTGGCGATGTAGCCGTCCTCGTCGAGAATCCGCGCCAGCTCCGTGACCTTGGCCTTCAGGGATCGCTTCGGCGCCAACCGTTGCGCGGCGTTGGCTATGCGGGTGTCGCGGCGGCGGGCGAAGAGACGGTCGATTGTGGTGCCGTCCTCGTCGGCGAGATAACCGAGCAGCTCGTTGGTGAGCGCGCCGTAGGCCTTGGGGAACAGTGCGTCGGTGAGCTCGGTGACCGAGTACGAGACCTGCGGACGGCCACGCTGGCCGTCGGGGCGGGGCAGTTCAGTGGCCCCGACGAGACCGTGCTCGGTGAGCGCGGTGAGGTGTTGGCGTGCACCACTCACAGTCATGTCGAGCGCATCGGCGACGTCGGCGGCGGTGGCGTCTCCGATCCGGCGCACCGCGTACAACACCGCTCGACGTCCTGCGGGCAACGGCGGCGGCACCGACACGCCGCCCGCCATCTCTGTGGCCCCGTCGACGGCGGTTGGCAGGTTCGTCACTGCCGACCAGCGTAGGGAAGTAGCAGATGGCTGTCACCGAACTCGTGCCACAGGTAGCCGGCGTTCCACGCCGCCCGATAGGCAACGAGCAGTGCCCTCCGTCCGGCGACCGCCTCGAGCATCGCCAGATGGGTGGCTGCCGGCTCGTGCCAACCCGTCACCAGGCCGTCGACCGCCCGCACTCCGCGCTCGGGCGTGACCACGAGATCGGTCCAGCCGCGCGTCGCGTGCACCGGGCCGGCGACGTCGACGGCCGACTCCAACGCCCGCACAACGGTCGTCCCGACGGCGATGACGTGGCCACCCGATGCATGTGTCGCGTTGACGGCCGAGGCAGTCGACGCCGGCACGTTGAAGCGCTCGAGGTAGGGCAGCTCGTGGCCTTCGAGCGACGAGACTCCGGTGTGCAGCGTGATCGTCGCCAGCCCGATGCCCGAGCGGATCAGTCGCGTCACCAGTTCTGCGGTGAACGGCCTGGCCGCGCTAGGCATCTCGGCGCTACCGGGCTCGTCGGCGAACACGGTCTGGTAGTGGTCGATCGGCCAGTCACGGTCGACGTACGAGTAGCGGATCGGCCGCCCGCTTGCGACGAGAATCGCCGGCAGGTCTGCCCCGTCGTCGAGCGTCGCCAGCCACAAGCGCTGCGAACCGTCAGCCGGACGGAGCAACGACAGCGAGGTCCCATCGATGAAGCGGGCGATCGCCGGAACCGGTGCCAACCGAGTCGGCGACGTCGCCCCACCCGTTGACGGTTGGCGTGGCTCGACCATCCACAATCCGCCTGGCAGCTGCGTCGACACGTGGATCACGATCGTGCGGCCATCAGGCAGTTCAGCATCGATCGCTGCCGGCACGGTGGCCGAGGTGTTCACGACTACCAAGTCGCCGGCCGTCAGGAAGTCTCGGAGGTCGTGGAACGTGGCGTGCACCGGCTCGTCGCCGCCGCGGGACACCATCAGCCGCACGCCGTCACGCGCCAGGCCGCGCACCTCAGGCGGTTCTGAGGCGACGTGCGACTGGTCGAGTTCGAATCCGAGCGGAAGCGGGGCCGGCTCGATGTGGGCGACCATCGCCGCGTTCACGACGCCACTTCCTTGGCGATGTAGCGGCCACTCGGGTACTCGCCGGTTATCAGCGCCATCAGCCCGGGCACGCTGGCCACCGGCTCGGGTCGGTCACCGATATCCTCGCCGGGAAAGGCCTGCTGGTGCATCTCCGTGCGCATGTCGCCGGGATCCACGCTGAGCACCCGCCACTCCGGATGCTCGACCGCGAGCACCAGCCCGGCGTGCTCGAGTGCCGCCTTCGTGGCTCCGTATCCGCCCCATGTGGGGTAGGCGGCGACCGCCGCATCGGACGTGATGTTGACGATGACGGCGCCCGCGGCGAGTGAAGGTGCCAGCTGTTGCACGAGCGCGATCGGTGCCACGACGTTGACGTCGAACGTCCGCCGTAGGACGTCGAGGTCGATCATGTCGAGTGAGGGAAGCGGACTGTGGCCGAGTGTGCTGGCGTTGTTGACGACCAGCCTGACCGGCCCGAGCTGCTCGGCGGCGGTGGCGAGATCACGGCGATGGTCGGCGTCGGTGATGTCGCCTGCAACCGCAGCGACTTCCGTGACGGCGCGCAGTTCGTCAGCGGCCGCCCTCAGGTTTTCGGACCGGCGGGCGTCGATGGCGAGCGACCAGCCTTCGGTCGCAAGCCGCCGGGCGAGTGCGAGACCCAGTCCCTGTGAGGCTCCGGTAATGACTGCGGTGCGTTCCATGGATGCTCCTCCGGTTCGAGGTGAATCATAGAACAACTATTGACTGTGTTTATTCCGCGCACGCTCGGGTGGTGGCGCCGGGTGTGGCAGTGTAGATCGCAATGAGTCCGGGCTCGTGAGATGGTGTGCGTGATGACGTCTGCGCCAGCCTTTCTCGCCGCGTCCTATTTCGAGGCGGTGCCACGGGTGCTGCTGGCCGGCGCGATCGCCGTCGTCACGACGTCAATCTCGCTGCGCCTGTTGGGCGTCCGCCGCGGCTGGGGAACCGCCGCGCTTGCGGGCGCAATCGGGTGGGGGACCGGAATCCTGCTGGCGCTTGGTCTCGGTCACTGGCGCTGGGGTGCCGACAGCCTGGTAGTGCACACGATCGCAATCGCCATCCCGACAACAATGGCGGCGGCTGTCATCCTCGACCTTCTGGCCCGACCGGGCTCGCTGGCCACCGGCGAGGGGGCAGGCCTCGTCATCACGCCGCGGCCGCTTCGGGCGATACACGCCAGAATCGCCGTGCTGCGACGGTACCGCGAGCTCGTTCGGCTGATTCGGCGTGAGGGTTTCGGTCCGTTCCTGACGGCCGCCGGCAGGGCTGGGCGCTCTGTCGACGGGGCGGGCCTCCGCGTCCGCCGGGTGCTCGAGGAGGCGGGCGGGGTTTACATCAAGCTGGGTCAGATCGCCGCGACTCGTGTGGACTTCCTACCGAAGGAAATCTGCGACGAGCTATCGGAGCTTCAGAACCGCGTTGCCCCGGAACCGTTCGAGAACATCGAAGCGGTGCTGGAAGCCGAACTCGGCCATGACGTCGGTGAGGTCTTTGCCGAGTTCGAGCGCGAGCCGCTCGCCGCGGCCTCGATCGGCCAGACCCACCGGGCTGTGTTGCACTCGGGCGAGCAGGTGGTCGTGAAGGTCCAGAGGCTGGGGATCGATGAGGCCATGGAGCGGGATCTGGCCGCTCTTTCTCATCTCGCCGAGGTCGCCCAAAGACGCACCGCGTTCGGTCGAGGGATGCGTTCTGGTGAGATGCTCCAACAATTCGCGGGCGGGCTGCGCGCCGAGCTCGACTTCCGCAAGGAAGTGGAGGCAATGGAAGAGATGGCGCTGCTGCTTCACGATTTACCGGTTCGCGTCCCCAAGGTGCACCGAGAGTTGTGCTCCAAACGGCTGCTGGTGCAGGAGCGCTTCGAGGGCGTCACGGTTGCTGACACCGCCAAACTCGATGAAGCGGGCATCGACCGCGCCGCGCTGGCCGAGCGACTACTGCGCTGCATGCTTTATCAGGTTCTCCGAACCGGTTTCTTCCACGCTGATCCACATCCGGGCAACGTCTTTGCCTTCGCCGACGGCACACTCGGTCTCATTGACTTCGGCGCTGTCGGCCGGCTCGACCCGATTCAGAAGTCTGCCGTCACCGACATGATGGCGGCACTCGCCCTGCGGGACGCGAGCTTGCTTCGCGAGGGCATCGAACGGATCGCAGATGCCAACGAGTCGTCGTCCGCGCAGAATCTCGAGAGAGTGCTTGCCCGTCTGATGTCGGACCACGGTCGCGCGACAGGGACGATAGACCCGTCGGTGATGCAGGACCTCGTGGTTACCCTGGCCCGCTTCGATATCCGCCTCCCGACCGACATAGTGCTCCTCGCTCGGGCGCTGGTGACGCTCGACGGCACACTTCGTGTGCTTTCCCCCGAACTCTCCTTCATCCAGGCCGCGACCGAGATGATGCGATCCACCACTGCGCCGCCCGTGATCGACCGCAACACGATGATCCGTGACGAGTTGTTCAGCATGCTGCCCCACTTGCGTCGCCTGCCCGATCGAGTGGATCGCCTGTTGACCGTTGCGGGCCGAGGTGAGCTGCGGTTCCGCAGCATTGTCGACGAGGACGGCCGGCGCATCCTGAGAACACTCGTCAACCGGGCGTTGCTCACCGTTAGCGGCGCGGCGTTCCTTGTGGTGTCAGCGATGCTGCTGATCTCACGCGACCAGGGACCGCGCGTCGGTGAACAGACCGGACTGTTCGACATCGTCGGCTTCGGTGGCCTGCTCCTTGGCACGGTGCTGCTGTTGCGGGTCGTTGCCGCGGTGGCTCGCGACGGTACGACATGACGTCTGCAGGGCGATGTTTCAAGATCGCGCCCAGCGGGAACAAAACGAACGAGAACGAGCGATGATCAGCCACACCACAACCAAGGACTCAAGCGCGCACGCCAGCGCCAACCGCATCGTTCGGCCCGACACGGCATGCTGGGCCAAGGCCAGCGAGTTCCTCACTGAACTGATCGGATCACCTCCCGACGATCTGCTGTGGGACGACACTCATCATTTGCAAGGCCATGGCCACCTCCAAGGCCGCGAACTCATCGTCATCGCACCACGCGACGATGACCACCAAACCATCGTGCTCACCGCCGAGGATTGGGATGCCGTCCGCCGGGCGAGCACCGGCCAGCGTCGCGATTTGCTCAACTCGTGTGCGATCGCCGACCGCAACCGGCTGGTCGCTGTGCTCGGCGACCTGCACTTCGCTGCCTGACCACCGATATCGCTACCAGACGTCGCCGTCGCGCCAATCGCA
>JANNHY010000003.1:0-4410 GCA_031404635.1 Ilumatobacteraceae bacterium | reverse complement strand
CACCTATAACCACGGCCCGAGGCAATCGCTGATGCTGCCATTCCAAGCGACTCCGGACATTCCTGCGGCCGCGTGGGAGGCGCTGCGCCCCCCCTGGACGGTGGACTTATCGCTCATAACCCGAAGGTCGCAGGTTCAAATCCTGCCCCCGCCACCAAGAAAGCCCTGGTCAGCCACTCCGGCGGGCCAGGGCTTCGTCGTTCACCGGCCCGACTTCTAACGGAACTTCTAACGGACTTCGCGGAGGTCGTCGTAGCCAGGGTCGTTTTCGCCGTTCAATCGCGCTCCGACCTTCAGCGTGTGCCACCGGCGTCGCCGCGCCGAACGGGCAGTATCTTCCGCTCATGGGTTTCCTCCAGCTGGCTTGGTCGTCGCATCCGAGAACTGAAACTCGCTCGCTGCTGAGGCCGAGGCGGTTCGGCCGATGAGCGGTCCTTTTGAAGTTCGGCCCGAGGCTGTTGAACGGCTTGGCCAAGCCTTCGCTCCTTTGGTCAACGACCTCTTGACCGCCGAGGTTGGCAAAGCCGGCATGTTCGGTTACCAGCTGCAGATCAACCAGCAATACAACACCGCTGACGGCGGTGTCGATGCTGCACTTCACAGTTCGGTGCAGACCGATTGGCTACCCGGTGGTGATTCGGTCTGGCAATTCAAGAGCTCAGATCTTGAACCACAGGCGTGCCGGGACGAGCTTCGAGGGGCAGAGTGGGCCCTCCACCGAATGCGCGATGGCGCCACGTACGTTCTCGTGATCGGCCGACCCCTCACTGATGAAAAGCGTGATCGGCGCCTTGAGGCCCTTTGTGATGAGGCCGAATCGCTGAACTTGGACCGCACCAAGGTCCGCCTGTACGACGGCAATCAACTGGCTCGATGGATCTCGTCCTTCCCCGCACGATCCCTGGACCGACGCCTCGGTGGACCCGGCCCGGTGCTACTTGATTTCGAACGATGGAGCAACGCAGCATCGCATCAAGGTAAGTGGGTGCCTTGTTCAAGCCGGGCCGAGGTCGTGGATGCCGTCCTACGAGTCGCGGCTGGCGAGTTGCCCGCCTACCGAATAGAGGGTGAGTCCGGCCTGGGCAAGACGAGGCTCGTCATGGAGGCCCTGAGGCCAATGCCGCTCCGCTCGCTGGTCGTCTACGCACCGCTGGCCGATCACGTCACTCCCGAGACTCTCGCGTACCTGGTCGAGCGCGATGGATCCGCTCTGCTGGTAGTGGACAACTGCAGTCGCGCTCAACACCAAGCCATATTGGAGCAGCTCGATCTACGCACGGTGAAGGTCATCACGATCGGCGACGATTCCCGCGAGCGCCTAATCCAGACGCCCTTCAATGACCTTCCTCCCGCCAGTACGGACGAGGTTGAGGCGATCTTGGTGGAGAACGCTATTGGCATCTGGCCGGAGGCGATTCGGGTGGTGACAAGCAACTGCTTCGGGAACGTGCGCACTGCTCTTCTGCTTGCCGAGAGATTGGTCAGCTCAGGTGAGGTGGCCGTGGCCTCGCTACTCCAACAGGACGATTTTCGCGCAATCATCACAGCGTTGCTTCCGGAGGATGTCGATTTTTTTTCCGCAGCGATCCTGGCTCTGCTTGAGCGTGTCGGTTGGGATCGCGACCGTAGGTACCAACTCGAAACGCTCGCCAGCTTCGCTGGACTAGACCTGGACCACCTTGAGGGTGTTGCACGACGTTTGGAGTCGGCGGGGCTACTTGGACGTGAAGGTCGTTACCGGTCAATCGCTCCTCACCCAGTGAGCGTCTTGTTGGCAGCCGACGCGTGGGCTCAGTACGGCGGTCGAATTGTCGACGAACTAATTCCATCACTCGATGCTGAGATGACTAGAGCGCTATACCAGCGTTGTGCTGATCTGGGTCGGTATGAGCCAGCCCGCGACGTGCTGAACCGACTTCTCAGAGCGGATGGTCAGTTCGGCTCGCTCCAGCTGATGGAAGAGCAGGGCACGTCTGGCTTCTTGACTCAACTTGCGATCGTAATGCCGGACCGAACCGCGAGGCACCTTAGTGAGTTGATCGAAGCAGAGTCCTTGGACACGCTTTCCAGTCAGACAAGCTCAAGACGCGGACTAGTGAATGCCCTTGAGAAACTCATCTGGCATCCCGAGACCTTCGCTCTTGCCGCCGATTCGATGCTGAAGCTCGCTCTTGCGGAGAACGAAACGTGGGCCAACAACGCCTCGGGGCTATGGGTTTCTATATTCGGAGCGCGGCTGCCATCGACTGCCGCCAGTCCTGAGGCACGGGCGGACTACCTCCGGCGAACAGCCTCCGATGAACGGGCGTCCGTCAGGAAGCTGGCGGCGAAGGCTGCGGGGAGGGCGCTCTCGCCGCGCGAATGGACGTCGGTTTCGGGTGAGCTTCAAGGGGGTGCGGTGGTGGCGCCGCGTGGCACTGCGCAGGCGGGCGACCAAGTGGTCGCGTACCTGTCCGCCATGGTCCGAGTTCTTGACACGCTCGCCTCGGATCAGGATCACGAGGTCAGAGCGCTGGCCGAGGAAGGTTTAGTCTCCTCGCTCCGCTCGTTCTTGACGGTCCGAGAGGTCGGTGACCTACTCGCGGCGAGCGTGACGAGGTTCAGGGGTGAGTCCCTTACGACGCTTCGACGAGCACTCGAGGGGATCGTGCGTCATGCAAGAGACCATCCGGTTGTCGAGGCCGTGCATCGCCTCGAACAGCAGTTGCCGGTACAAGACTCAAAGCAGAGGCTTCGTGAACTGCTTACGCTAAATCCGTGGGACTGGCAGCTTCAGAGGGATAAGTCAGCGGCCTTGGACGAGTTGGTCGACGCTGCCATCGCCGAAGGTTGGATCGATGGTTTTCTGGCCGCACTTCGAGAGGAACCATTGCCCGGCGCGTGGCACCTTGGTCAGGCACTCGGCGCACGATCAGCTGATTCCTTGCCCCCACAGGTCCTTGTCGATTCCGTCGCTACTAATGCGCCAGCTCTTGCAGGGTTTCTTCGGGCGAGGGTAGAGCTTGGGGACACCTCGGCCTTCGACGACTTCTTCGCGCAGCTCGACGACGGGAACATGCAGCCAGCGACACAGCTTTACGTCACCGTTGCAGGGCCAGCAAGCGACGTTGCCCGTCAACGTGCGATTGCCCTCGGACGGACATTGCCCACCGCCGAAGTCGCGGGACGGCTGTTGGTGTGGCAGGAGAATCTCACCGACGCGGAGATCGAAAGCTTGTTGTCCGACTGGTGTTCCACAGTTACTGACGACCGTACATACGCAGTCTTGATCGACTGGATTGCGATGCTCGCACACCGCGAACGAGCACTACCCGACTCCAGCATGAGACTGGTCCTGGCCTTCTTGGCTGATCGAGTGAACTATCCCGATATAGGAAACGAGCGATGGGACTGGTGCGAAGTGGCCATGCTTTTCGTCGCGCTCGACCCACTCCGCATCGCTCAGATTGTGCTCGATCTCGTGAGTCTCGGCGAGTTGGTGATGCTGGGCTCGGATCGCGAGGCCGAGGTCCTCCGCTCATGCGCGGCCGCAGCGCCCCAGGAGGTGTGGTTCGAAGTTTCTCGGCGCGTGGAGGCTGGAGACTGGCGTGCTGCCATGTCGCTTCGAGGTTGGTTCGCGGGCGCGTTCCCTCCCGACAGCCTCCTCGAGTGGGTCGGCGAGTCGGTTGAGCGTGCCCGCTTGCTCGCGAGCCTGGCAGGCTCCTCCGAGGAAGACGAATTCGGCGGGGAGATCTCACCGTCCGCTCCTCCGGATCCCGTAGCAGTTGAGCTGATCGCCCGCTTCCCGGGCGACGAGGAGATCGGCTCCTCGTTTGCTAGCGACTTCATGACCGGGTCCTGGGTCGGACCCTGGTCGAGCCGTCTGAGGCAGCAGCTTGCGCTTCTCGAGTCGTGGCGAGGGGATTCTGAGCTTCCGATGCCATTCAGGGACTGGACACGCCGATTGGCTGACTCTCTTGAGCGGCAGCTAGGCGATGCGATCGAACGCGAATCAGAGGAGAGGTGGTAGCGACGCAGCTATCGGTCGAACACCGCTGAGCTGAACGCTGCCGCGGCGTCCGCCTGCATGCCGGGGAGGACGTGTTGGTACACGGTGATCGTGAAGGCTGGGCTGGAGTGGCCCAGCCGTTCGCTGACAACTTTCACGGGGACGCCAGCCTTCAACAGGATCGTGGCGTGGGTGTGGCGAAGGTCGTGGGTAAGCCGACATCGGCATAAACACGATTATGCCCACCTCCGCGTTATGCCGATGTAGGGGGTGAGGCAGCTGGTGGGATGAGGTGATCGCCGGCCAGATCGTGACGTACACGTCGGTCGTCTCGAACAACGGCCCGTCGAACGCCGCCAACACCGTTGCCACGTACACCCTCGACAGCCGCCTCGTCTTCGTCTCGGCCGCCGTCGCGCCCG
>JANNHY010000002.1:0-8913 GCA_031404635.1 Ilumatobacteraceae bacterium | reverse complement strand
ACGGCCGACGACGCCGAGGCTGCGGGCTTCGAACTGCCCCCGAGCCAACGTCCCGATGACGACGAGCCTGTAGCACAGGGAGACGCATCATGAAAGACCCCCGTGACATCATCCTCGCCCCCGTTGTGTCAGAGAAGAGCTACGGCCTGATCGAGCAGGGTGTGTACACGTTCATCGTCCACCCGAGCGCCAGCAAGCCTGAGATCTCCGATGCCGTCAAGGCGATTTGGGGTGTCGAGGTCGTGCAGGTGAACACCCTCAACCGGAAGGGGAAGGTGACGCGCGGGCGTCGTAGCAACCGATCCGGCTCCAAGCCCGACACCAAGCGGGCACTTGTCAAGCTGGCAGCGGGCAACGAGATCCCGTTGTTCGAGAGTTGAGACTGAACCATGGCTATTCGTTCACGTAAACCAACCAGTCCCGGTCGTCGTTTCCAGACCACGTCAGACTTCGCCGAGATCACCAAGGTCTCGCCGCAGAAGGCGCTGATGTCCTCGCTTTCGAAAAGCGGTGGTCGCAACGTCCACGGTCGCAAAACGTCACGTCACCGCGGCGGTGGCCACAAGCGCGCCTATCGCCTGATCGATTTCAAGCGCAACAAGGATGGCGTCACCGCCAAGGTCGCAGCCATCGAATACGACCCCAACCGCACCTGTCGCATCGCCCTGCTGCACTACGCCGACGGCGACAAGGCCTACATTCTGGCGCCAAGGGGCCTGTCGGTTGGCGATCATGTCACCAGCGGCCACGGCGCCGATATCAAGCCCGGCAACGCTCTGCCGCTGCGCTATATCCCCGTTGGCACCACGGTGCACAACGTCGAACTGCGCCCCGGTGGTGGCGGGAAGATGGCCCGCTCGGCTGGCGTAGCTGTGCAGTTGGTTGCCAAGGAAGGCGAGTTCGCCACGTTGCGTCTGCCCTCCACCGAAATGCGCCGCGTCCTGATCGACTGTCGCGCGACCGTTGGCGAGGTCGGAAACAGTGAGCACGAACTGATCACGATCGGTAAGGCCGGCCGCAACCGCTGGAAGGGCGTGCGCCCGCAGACTCGGGGCGTGGCCATGAACCCGGTTGACCACCCCCTCGGTGGTGGCGAGGGCCGCACTTCGGGCGGTCGCCCGCCGGTGTCGCCGTGGGGCAAGCCGGAGGGTGTGCGCACCCGCAATGTCAACAAACCGTCGCAGCAGTTGATCGTGCGCCGCCGCCGCACGTCGAAGGGACGCCGCTAGTCATGAGAGGTAACACGCAATGTCACGGAGCCTGAAGAAGGGCCCGTTCGTCGACGACCATCTGTTGAAGAAGGTCGACGCTCAGAACACCGCCGGTGAGCGCAAGGTCATCAAGACCTGGAGTCGTCGCAGCACCATCATCCCCGACATGGTCGGCCACACCATTGCCGTCCACGACGGCCGCAAGCACGTGCCGGTGTACGTCACCGAGTCGATGGTCGGTCACAAGTTGGGCGAGTTCAGCCCGACGCGCACTTTCCGCTATCACGCCGGCCAAGAAAAGAACACGAAGGGTCGCCGCTGATGACGGGTCCGAAGTTGAACGAGGCCACCATGGTGGCCGGCGAGCGTAGTGGCACCAAAGCCAGCGCCAAATACCTACGCGTCTCGGCCTACAAGGCTCGAGTCGTGCTCAACTTGATCCGCGGTCTGCCGGTGAAGCGTGCCGACGAGGTGCTGCAGTTCATCGACCGGGAGGTGTCGAACGACATCCGCAAGGTGCTGGCCTCGGCCGTCGCCAAATCCCAGCACAACGACGAGCAGGATCCCGACGAGTTGTTCGTCAAGGCCTGCTTCGCCGACGAGGGCCCGACGCTGAAGCGGTTCAAGCCCCGCGCCCGCGGCCGTGGCAATCGCATCAACAAGCGCACCTGTCACATCACGATCGTGCTCGCTCGTCTCGACGACGTTCGTCTCGACGTCGTTCAGGCGCGCGAGGCCAGGCGCACCGCCGCTGGTCGTCGCCGTGGTGCAGTCGCCGGTACAACGGCCAGCCGCAAGGCTCGTGTCGCCCGCAGCCGTCAACGCGCCGCCGAGGCTCGAGGTGGCAAGGTCGGAGACGCCCAAGACCTCAAGGAACACGAAGGCCACGATCACGCCGACGAAGAAGTAATCGACGAGGTCGAGCAAACCTTGATCGACGACGTCGACGCAGGTGCCGAGGAAAGCGCCAGCGACGAGGCGCAGTCCGACGCAGGCGAAAGCGAAGCCGACGCCCCAAAACCCACTGACGCGGAGGACAACTAGAATGGGTCAGAAGATCAACCCTTACGGCTTCCGCCTCGGTATCACGACTGATTGGAAGAGCCGCTGGTTCTCCGAGCGTGACTACAAGGAATACCTCACCGAGGACTGGAAGATCCGCAAAGCGCTGATGACCAAGCTGGAAAGCGCAGCCGTCAGCCGCATCGAGATCGAGCGCACTCGCGACAAGGTTCGCGTCGACATCCACACCGCCCGCCCGGGCATCGTGATCGGTCGGCGGGGAGCCCAAGCCGACGAGTTGCGCGCCCTGCTCACCGAGATCACCGGCAACCCCAAGGTGCAGCTCAACATCGTCGAGATCAAGAGCCCCGAGCTCGACGCAGCGCTGATCGCTCAGGGCGTTGCCGACCAGCTGGTCAACCGCATCGCTTTCCGCCGGGCCATGAAGCGCGCCGTGCAGAACGCCCAGAAAGCCGGTGCGCTCGGCATTCGCGTTCAATGCTCCGGCCGTCTCGGTGGCGCCGAGATGAGCCGCACCGAGTGGTACCGCGAGGGTCGCGTTCCGCTGCACACGCTGCGCGCCGACATCGACTTCGGTGTTCGCGAAGCGCGCACCTCCAGTGGTCGTGTCGGCGTCAAGGTGTGGATCTACAAGGGCGACATCGTCCCCTACAAGAGCGTCAACGACGACAAGATCACCCGCGAAGCCGCGATGGCCGCCGGTGATCCGTCGGGTGCCGGCCAGCCACGGCGGGTCGTTTCGTCGGCAGGTCGCCGCCCCGTCGAAGGCGACGTCGAGGCCGCACCGTTGATCAAGGAAGCCGATCCTGAGTTGGAAAAGCTGCTCGACGAAGAAGAGGAGATTGCTCGGCGTACGCACGGCGGCTCGGAAGCGCCGCATTTCCGTGGGGAGGACTGATTCATCATGTTGATGCCTCGCAAAGTCGCACACCGTAAACATCATCGTGGCCGCACCTCGGGTCTCACCAAGGGCGGCGCCCACCTGGCCTTCGGTGAATACGGAATTCAGGCTCTCGAGCCGGGCTGGCTGAGCGCTCGTCAGATCGAGGCCGCCCGTATCGCCATGACCCGCGCCATCAAACGTGGTGGCAAGGTGTGGATCAACATCTTCCCCGACAAGCCGGTCACCAAAAAGCCTGCCGAGACTCGAATGGGTTCTGGCAAGGGCAACCCCGAGTTCTGGGTCGCCGTGGTCCGGCCCGGTCGTGTGCTGTTCGAGCTGTCGTACCCGAACGAAGAGATCGCCAGGGCCGCCCTGGCCAAGGCCATCCAGAAGCTGCCGATCAAGGCCCGCATCATCACCCGTGACGAGGTTTACTAATGGCCAAGTCAACCGCTGAGCTGAAAGAGCTCGACCTCGGCGCCCTCGTCGATGAACTTCGTGCCACCAAGCAGGAGGCGCTCAACCTTCGCTTCCGCAACGCCACCGGTCAGCTCGACAACAACGCCGAAATCCGCACGGTGCGCCGGCAGATCGCCCGCATCAACACCTACATCCGTCAGCGCGAAATCGCGCTCGCCGAGACAGGGAAATAAGACATGCCCGAAGAAACCGAAGCAACCGAGGTAGCTGAACTAGCTGAAGTAGCTGAAGTAGCTGAAGTAGCTGAGGTACCTGTACCAGCGGAAACCGAAGCAACACCAGCAACCAACCGCAACAACCGCAAGACCCGCGAGGGTCTCGTCGTGTCCGACAAGATGGACAAGACCGCCGTGGTCGCTGTCATCGAGCGCGTTCGTCATGCCAAGTACGGCAAGTTCATGATGCGCACCAAGCGCCTCTACGCCCACGACGAGACCAACGACGCCAATATCGGCGACAGGGTCACCGTGATGGAGACCCGCCCGCTCAGCAAGAACAAGCGCTGGCGAATCGTCGAAGTGCTGGAGAGGGCAAAGTGAGCGAACGGAGTGAGCGAGCCATCGTCACGGTGATCGAGCGAAGCGAGAAGTGGGAGGTGGCACAGTGATTCAGCAAGAGTCGCGACTTCGGGTCGCCGACAACAGCGGCGCCAAAGAGGTGCTGTGCATCAAGGTCCTGGGCGGCACGCGCCGTCGTTACGCCTCGATCGGCGACATCTTCGTCGCCACGGTGAAAGACGCCATCCCCGGCGCGGGTGTGAAGAAGGGCGATGTCGTCAAGTGCGTCGTCGTGCGCACCAAGAAAGAAAAGCGCCGCCCGGACGGCAGCTACATCCGCTTCGACGAGAACGCCGCAGTGATCATCAAAGACGATCTCACCCCGCGTGGCACGCGCATCTTCGGGCCCGTAGGGTGCGAGTTGCGCGACAAGAAGTTCATGCGCATCGTTTCCTTGGCACCGGAGGTGCTCTGACCATGAAGCTGAAAAAGGGTGACACCGTGAAGGTGATCTCAGGCAAGGACAGGGGCCAGGAAGGCGAAGTCGTTCACGTCTTCCCGTCCGACAACAAGGTTCTCGTCAACGGCATCAACACCGCCAAGAAGCACTCGAAGGCCCGCAGGTCCAACCAGCAGGGTGGGATTATCGATCGCGACATGCCGGTCGATGTCAGCAACGTCATGTTGGTCCACAAGGGCAAGCCGACCCGCGTCGGGTACAAGATCCAAGCCGACGGCTCGAAGGTTCGCGTCGCCAAGCGCACCGGCGAGGTGATCGGATGAGTACCGCGGCTGCAACAGCAACGCCCCCGCGTCTCAAGCAGAAGTATCACGACGAGGTCAAGGGCGCGCTGAAGACCGACCTGAGCCTGTCGAACGTGATGCAGGTGCCGAGGATCGAAAAGATCGTCATCAATATGGGCGTCGGCCGGGCCACACAGCAGCCTTCGCTGCTCGAGGGCGCGGTCAAGGACCTCACCAGGATCAGCGGCCAGAAGCCGATAGTCACCAAGTCACGCGAGTCGATCGCCGGATTCAAGCTTCGTGAAGGGCAGTCGATCGGCTGCAAGGTCACGCTGCGCGGCGACCGCATGTGGGAGTTCTTCGATCGTCTCGTCAGCGTGGCCATCCCGCGGATCCGCGACTTCCGAGGGCTGCCGGCCACCAGCTGGGACGGTCGTGGCAACTACACGTTCGGTCTGGCCGAGCAGGTCGTGTTCCCGGAGATCGACTACGACAAGATCGACGCCCCGCGAGGCATGGATATCACAATCGTCACCACGGCCGTAAACAACGAGCAGGGCAAGGCCCTGCTCGATGCGTTCGGTTTCCCGTTCAAGCGCGAGGTCGATGTGACGGTTCTGGAAAAGGTCAAGCGCCGCGGACCTGCGTATCGCGGCAAAGCCGGCAAGCCAGCGGCGAAGAAGAAGTAGGAGAAGGGTCGACGTGGCAAAGAAGTCATTGATCAACAAAGCCAATGCCAAGCCGAAGTACAAAGTGCGCGGCTACAACCGCTGCCGCAAATGCGGCCGGTCGCGTTCGGTGTACCGCAAGTTCGGTTTGTGCCGTGTGTGCCTTCGCAGCATGGCCCATGCCGGCGAGATCCCCGGTATGACAAAGGCGAGTTGGTGAGGAGCGCACCATGATGACCGATCCCATCGCCGACATGCTCACCCGCATCCGCAATGCCAACACGGCAATGCACGATGAAGTGCGCATGCCGTCGTCGAAGCAGAAGATCGCACTGGCGACCATCCTCCACAAAGAGGGCTACATCCACGGCTTCAGCACTGCGCCATCGACTACTGGTCCCGGCGACGTGTTGACGATCTCGATGAAGTACTCCGCCGAACGTCACCGCACGATCTCCGGCCTCCGCCGTATCTCCACTCCCGGCCTGCGGGTCTACCGCAAGGGCGACGCCGTACCGCGCGTCCTCGGTGGCTTGGGTGTGGCCGTCCTGTCCACCAGCCAGGGGCTGATGACCGACCGCGAGGCGCGCAAGCGCAAAGTGGGCGGCGAAGTCCTGTGCTACGTGTGGTGAATCGGAGAACTCATGTCACGTATCGGTAAGTCCCCGATCAACGTCCCCGGCGACGTCGAAGTCACCTTCGACGGCGCCGCAGGTGGAAACACCGTCACGGTAAAGGGTCCGAAGGGCACCCTCAGCCGCGAGCTTCCAAGCATCATCTCGGTGCGCCGTGATGAGAGCCAGTTGCTGGTCGAGCGCCCCGATGATCTGCGTGAGAGCCGGTCACTGCACGGCCTCACCCGCACGCTGGTCAACAACATGGTGGTCGGCGTCACCGACGGGTTCAGCAAGGAGTTGGAGATCATCGGCGTCGGTTACCGTGCCGAAGCCGTTGCCCCGACCAAGCTGCGCATGGCCCTCGGGTTCAGCCACCCGGTGATCGTCGACGCTCCAGAAGGCATCACCTTCGAGGTGCCGACGCAGACTCGCGTGATCATCAGGGGTATCGACAAGGAAGTCGTCGGCCAGGTGGCCGCCGACATCCGCTCGATGCGCAAGCCAGAGCCCTACAAGGGCAAGGGCGTGCGTTACCTGGGTGAGAAGGTCCTCCGCAAGGCCGGCAAGACCGGTAAGAAGTGAGCGAACGATGAGCAACGTTGCAGAAAAACGTCGGCAGGGCCGAATCATCCGCCATCGGCGGGTACGCAAGAAGATCCACGGCACAGCGGCCCGTCCGCGCCTGGCAGTGTTTCGTTCCAACAAGCATCTCGCGTTGCAACTGATCGACGACGAGGCGGGCCGCACGGTTGCGTCGGCATCAACCGCTGAAGCCGCTCAGCGCGCCGAGGGCAGTGGTGCAACGGTCGCTGCGGCTACTCGCCTCGGCCAATTGTTGGCCGAGCGGGCCAAGGCTGCCGGCGTCACTCAAGTGGTTTTCGACCGTGGTGGCTTCCTCTATCACGGCCGTGTCGCAGCGGTGGCCGCTGCCGCACGAGAAGCAGGTCTGGAGTTCTGATGGCAGCGCCAACAAATTACGCCAACAACCCGTCGAGCCACAGCTCCGCCGATTCCGGCGGACTACGCGAGTCGCGTGTAATCCACATCAACCGCGTTGCCAAGGTCGTCAAGGGCGGGCGGCGCTTCTCGTTCACCGCGCTGGTCGTTGTCGGCGATGGCAATGGTCGCGTCGGTCTCGGGTACGGCAAGGCCAAGGAAGTGCCGCTCGCCATCCAGAAGGGCACCGAGGAGGCCAAGAAAAACCTGTTCGACGTGCCGTTGGCGGGCAGCACCATCACCCATCCGATCATCGGCGTCACTGGCGCCGGCCGGGTGATGATGAAGCCGGCGGCCGCAGGTACGGGGGTCATCGCCGGTGGCGCGGCCCGCATCATCCTCGAAGAGGCCGGCGTGCACGACGTGTTGTGCAAGTCACTCGGATCGTCGAACGCCATCAACGTCGCTCGGGCAACGATCAATGGCCTGCAATCACTGCAACGCCCCGAGGAGGTTGCTCGCCGTCGTGGCCTGGCCGCCGAGGAGTTCGTGCCGAAAGGCATGCTCAACGCCTACAACGAACGCAAGAAGCAAATCGCAGCAGGAGAGTCTCACTGATGCCGCAGACGAAGAGTGACACAACCGGCGAGAAGATGATCACCGTCAAGCAGATTCGCTCGACGATCGCCAACAAGCCCAAGACGCGAGGCACAATGCGTGCCCTCGGTCTGCGCAAGATCGGCGACTCCAACACGCTGCCGGACCGCAAAGAGATCCGTGGCATGATCGCCCGGGTCGGCCACCTCATCATCGTGACGGAGGACTGACATGCGTGTCGACGAACTCGCCCCAACACCCGGTTCGACCAAGTCGAAGAGGCGCGTCGGTCGCGGTATCGGTGGTAAGGGCGGCAAGACCGCCGGCGCCGGTACCAAAGGTCAGCAGTCCCGCGGCCGCGGCAAGGTTGGCCGCGGTTTCGAGGGCGGTCAGATGCCGCTCAAACAACGCGTCCCGAAGCTGAAGGGGTTCAACAACCCGTTCCGCGTCGAGTACAGCCCGGTCAACCTCGACCAACTCGCGGCCTGCGGCGAATCGGTGGTCGATCCCGACGTTCTGGTCGCCAAGGGCCTGGTTCGCAAGGGTTGCTTTGTCAAGGTCCTCGCCCGCGGCGAGATCACCTCGAAGGTCGACGTCACCGCCCATGGCGTGTCGAAGGCCGCAGAGGCCGCCATCACAGCCGCAGGCGGTAGCGTCACGCTGTTGCCGCTGCCGTTCAAGCAGGGACGCCCGCCGGTCAAGGGCAACCAGTTCGCCAACCGCTGATGACACAACTACCCGCCGAGCCGACAAGGGAGTCGCTGTGCTGTCGAACGTGAAGAACGTCTTCAAGGTCACCGATCTGCGCAACAAGGTTCTGTTCGTCATGGTGATGATCGCCCTGTATCGACTCGGTGTCGCGATCCGCGTGCCGGGTATCGACCCCGACGCGATCAAGCAGTTCAAGAAGGGTGTCGAATCGCAGGGCGCGCTCGGCTTCCTCGACCTCTTCTCCGGCGGCGCGTTCGGCAGCTTCTCGATCTTCGCTCTCGGCATCATGCCGTACATCACAGCCAGCATCATCATGCAAGTGCTCGGCGTGGTCATCCCCAAGCTCGAGAAGTTGCAGCAAGAGGGTGCGGTCGGTCAGCGCAAGATCACCCAGTACACCCGCTATCTGGCCATCGGCATTTCGTTGATGCAGGCCACGGCGCTCACCTTCATCTTCGGCAACGGCAACGGCAACGCTTTCTTCGGCGCCGCTCAGCGGTTGCCGACAAACGTCAAGTTGCTGCCCGATGGCATGTGGCCGCGCGG
>JANNHY010000001.1:0-2098 GCA_031404635.1 Ilumatobacteraceae bacterium | reverse complement strand
TACCAAAGGCGAAGAGAAAGTACGAGTGGGGGTTCCTTTGGGCACATCGCTTGCATTGTCACCTTTGCTTGCATTGTCACCTTTGAATGATGAATTCGATCGACGACCGCCCGGTGGTCGTCGACTTCCGTGTCGACGCCCGCGAGAAGGTGTTCCCGATGGTCCCGGCAGGCATGGGCAACGACGACCTGATCCTGCCCGACTCGCAGATGCCACGGAAGGGGTCCCTGAAATGACAACCTCGAACATCGGCGAGCGCCAAAGCGAAGCGGAGGCGGCGAGCACGGCAGGTGAGCCGAAGGCGAACCGAAGTATGAAGGGCTCACTCAAGTGACAACCGAGATGAACCATCACATCTTGTCTGTCCTCGTGCAGAACCGGCCCGGTGTCCTTGCCAGGGTTGCCGGGCTTTTTGCCCGCCGCGATTACAACATCTTCTCGCTGGCCGTCGCCCCCGCCGAGCAAGCGGGTTTCAGCCGCATCACCATCGTCGTCGATGTCGACTCGTCGCCGCTCGAACAGATCACCAAGCAGCTGTTCAAACTGATCGAGGTGGTCAAGATCAGCGAGCTCGATCCGCGCCATTCGGTGGAGCGCGAACTGCTGCTGGCAACCATACGGGTCAGCGCCGAGAACCGCGGCCAAGTGGTGGAGTTGGCCACGATCTTCGAGGGCAAGATCCTCGCTGTCGGCGCCGAGGCCATCACCATCAGCCTCGACGGGCATCCCGACAAGCTCGACGATTTTGAAGAGTTGCTGACCGGATATGGCATCGTTGAGCTCCAGCGCACCGGCCGGGTGGCGCTGCCAAAGCTCGATCGTGAGGCACGTCTGCGTGCCGCGAACGCCAACCAGAAAAAGCGAGACTACGGAAAGGCTGGCTGAGATGGCCGCAAAGATGTACTACGAGGCGGACGCCGATCCGTCGATCATCCGGGGTCGCCAGGTGGCCATCATCGGCTACGGCTCACAGGGTCATGCTCACGCGCTGAACCTGAAGGAGTCGGGTGTACCGGTTGTCGTCGGTCTGCGCGAGGGCAGCAAGTCGGCGGCCAAGGCCGAGGCCGCCGGCCTGACGGTGATGGACATCGGGGCTGCAGCCAAGTGGGCCGACGTGATCATGCTGACCATGCCCGACACCGAGCAGAAGGCCACCTACGAGGAGTTCATCAAGGCACACATGCGCAAGGGCAAGGCCCTCGCCTTCGCCCATGGCTTCAACATCCGCTTCAAGCGGATTCGCCCGCCGAAGACGGTCGACGTGATCATGATCGCTCCGAAGGGCCCGGGCCACCTGGTGCGTCGCACCTACATCGAAGGCGGCGGTGTGCCGTGCTTGATCGCTGTGCATCAAGACGCCACCGGCGGCGCCCATGCGTTGGCCCTCAGCTATGCCGAGGCGATCGGCGGCGCCCGCGCCGGGGTGATCGAGACCACCTTCAGCGAAGAGACCGAGACCGACCTGTTCGGCGAGCAGGTCGTATTGTGTGGCGGCCTTACGTCGTTGGTGCAGGCCGGATTCGAGACCCTGGTCGAGGCCGGTTACCAGCCGGAGATGGCATATTTTGAATGCTTGCATGAGGTGAAGTTGATCGTCGACCTGATGTACGAGGAAGGCATTGCCGGCATGCGGTACTCGATCAGCGACACCGCCGAATACGGCGACGTCACCCGTGGCCCGCGCGTGGTCAATGCCAAGACCAAGCTGGAAATGAAGAAGATCCTGAAAGAGATCCAGTCCGGCAAGTTCGCCAAGGAGTGGGTGGCCGAGAGCGAGACTGGCCGCGTGAATTTCAACGGTCTGCGCGAAGCCGGCAGAGTGCACCAGATCGAAGAGGTCGGCGGCCGGCTGAGGGCGATGATGCCCTTCCTGGGCGCCGGCAGGCAGAAGGTCGCCGACGTCAGCGGCGGCTGAGTTCGAATCGGCGGCAGCCTGTGGAGTCTTTCGAGGCACCCAGGTGGGTGTTGCATAAACCTCCCCGGGGATGCTCGCGTTGGCGGCGCGGGTCTGAAAAACTTGCGGGGTGTCATCGTTCAACTTTGTGTCGTGTGATCGTGATCAGTTGTTGTTGTTGCCGCCGTCGTTGTCGGATTGGTT